>JBBQDV010000174.1:0-6612 GCA_038320005.1 Cyanophyceae cyanobacterium | reverse complement strand
TGTGACAACCTCTTTAAAAGCGAGTAACAATAAATCAACAGCTTTCCAATCGACCAAACGACCCACAAAAGCAAAGCAAATTTGGGAGTTTTCCTTATCTACCCCTAGAGAATTTTCTGATAATGGAGGTCGCCAAATAGACAAATCTACGCCATTTTCAACCAACTCAATCACTTCGCCTTGAATCCCTTTTGGTAATGCAGATTCAGTTCTAGAGTTAGCTACGAGTAGCTTCGTCGCTTTGAGTTTACCAGGGATTAAACAATTAAATACATCAGCAAATAGTCTGCCAACTTCTACTGATAGTTTGACAAACTGGCTTTCGAGATAATCAAAAGCTGGAGGGTATTTCATCCCCCCATTCATAGGACCAATAATAACAGGAATACCCAGACCATAAATCATCGAGGGGTCTTTAGGAGATACGGGAATCGGTTGATGAATAATATTAATTTGGTGCTTTAAAATCACCTTTTTGATAATCCGGCGCTGCATCCATTGGGTAAGTAACCGCAGACCTAATCCTGTTGTAAAATTGGCAATACGCCCAGGTAAAGGCTTTCCTAAATGCCAGAGGAAAATATGTGCTTGGGTATCAGGAATAAAATAGAGGCGGTCAAGATTATCTGCAAAGATAGACTCTAGTTCAGTACGAGTGCGTTCATGTACTACTAACCAAGTTTCAATACCACGCTGTCGCAAGACGCGAAAATAATGTAGGGGTAAAGCGGATTCACCGCCAAACTTTAGAGAAGCATTTTCAGCAACTAAAAGGACGCGCAAATTGTTAGTTCCCATAAAGCGAAAATGAGTTTATGACAATCTTAGTAAGAAAATATTATTTATGCCATGACATTAGTGAATGTAAAGACTCATCTTCTTTATTTTCATTAGACTTTACTTGCTCTTCTCTTTGCATCAAAAAATAATAGAATAAGCCAAAAGTAAACACCGCTGCCATTCCGAAAGTACGGGAGCTTTCGCCTTCATGCCAATCCTGAAATGTTTCCATATGATTCCAAGCAACCAGAACTGCCATAATAGAAACCCGAATACTATTGACCAAGAAACCAATGAGCATCGCGCCTAATACCGCAAAAATCTGGTGGATGCGAGTGAGGGGAAACATCACTATCGCAACCATAGATAAGCCAAGTACGTAAGTAGTTGTCTCCATACCAGAACACTCATGATTAACCCAAACTGCTCCAGTCGGTAAGACAATATGCACTCCTTCTCTAATTGCCTCAAATCCCGAATACCACAGTAAAAAAGTTGAAAATCCAGCTGTGATGGGAGAGAGATCAACAAAAGAAGACAAAATAAAATAAGGTGTACCCAGAGCAAATAAAATTACAATTGGCTTCCAATATTGTTTTAAGCCCTTAAAGCCAGAAGCAAGTAAGCTAATGCCAATAGCAGCCAAAAAAGGGTAAACTCGCAAAAAGGAATCTCTACTAAACCTTCATTTTGGCTAATTTCCTGTACTGCTAAGACGCTATTCCCCAGAGTGAATAAGAGAATTAAGACACCTACTGTCCGAGCAAATAAGCTGCCTCGAAACTGGAAGCTGTGGCGATTATCCCAGAGTAGGGAGATAACAGCAAGTAAAAATAAGGCACTCATTCCCAGTTGAGCGGTATCATTTCCTTTATATAAAAGCGTTATATAAATGGCGACTAAAGCACCACTAATAATAGCTAGCCAAAAAGGGAATTGTTTAACTAATTTGGCTGGATGTATTTGAGCTATTTTCATATCTAAGCGTATATAAAACTCAGAGATTACCACTAAGTGATTATTCTAGCTCTTTTAAGATATATTTTCACTACTTAGAGGAGAAAAGTCTTAGATCTAATTTTCACTGAGAAAGATTCTTATTAGCTATCAAATTAGTGATAGACTTAGGCAGTTGCAAATCTAGATTTCTAAGTTTTCATTGAACAGAAGCAACTTGCCCGAAAATATTGCCTTCAAGCTTCAGTAGTCGCTGTCCTATGAATGAAACCGCTATCCTCCAACTTCACTGTGTTAGTAAACAGTTTTCCCTCCAAGAAGAGCCTGTAATTTCAGAAGTCAGCCTAACTCTATATCCAGGGGAAATCTTGGGTTTCCTTGGTCCTTCTGGTTGTGGAAAAACGACCCTATTGCGAATAGTTGCTGGATTTGAACGTTTATCTGCTGGAGAAGTAGAACTGAGGGGACAAATCGTTGCAGGACAACGCATCTGGATTTCCCCTGAACAACGCAATACTGGTATGGTGTTTCAAGACTATGCTTTATTCCCTCATCTCACTGTGGCAGAAAATGTTGCTTTTGGGCTGAAACAGGAAGGTAAGAAACGTCAAGTCATTAAAGAACGGGTTTCTGAAGTGCTGGCTTTAGTGCAGCTAACAGGACTCGAAAAACGCTATCCTCATGAACTGTCAGGAGGACAGCAACAGCGTGTCGCCCTCGCCCGTGCTTTAGCCCCTCAACCTAATTTAATTTTATTAGATGAACCTTTAAGTAATCTCGATGTGCAAGTCCGTTTGCAACTACGCCAAGAAATTCGCCGTATCCTCAAGCAAACTGGAACTTCAGCAATCTTTGTCACCCATGACCAAGAAGAAGCTCTCGCGGTTTCTGATAAGATTGCCGTAATCCGCAAAGGTAGGATTGAACAATTAGGTACACCAGAAGAGATTTATACTCAACCAGCAACTCATTTTGTTGCTAAATTTGTCACCCAGGCTAACTTTTTACCTGCGAGACGACGGGGAGACTATTGGGAAACGGAAATTGGTAAATTTATGAGTAAGATTACTGACCCTAATAGTCTAGAAATAGGAGAAGAGGGAGAGTTAATGTTGCGCGAAGAAGAAATCTTGCTTAATTGTGATGAAAAAGCAATACCTAATTCGGGTTTCTGTTACGGAACTATTCTCGAACGGCAATTTATCGGTAGGGAATATCGCTATTTCTTAGAGTTACCTTCAGGACAAAAAATAAAGGCTTCTACTACTACTGCGGTACAACTGACTGTTGGTAAGCAGGTACAAGTATCAAGTCTGGTTCATTCTCCTCGCATTTTTCCCAAGATTTCTGAGCGGGTTTTAGTTCCTGTCGGCTGATAAGCGTTCCCAAATTAGTTGATTTTCTTTATCTACCCACCACCGCAATAAGTTAGCTGGCTGTCCCACTGCGAGAGTTGGTAAACTGATAGCTTGGCGAGGTGCTTCCGTTACTAGACGAATTGCTCTCTCTGGGGTGCTTATACCCCATTTAACTAAGTTTTGCGCTCCAATTAAAAGGGGAAGGGTTGTTCCTGCTAAAGTTCCATCAGGGAGTTTTGCTGTGCCTTCTTCTATGATAATTTGGCGATTGTCCCAGGGATAAGTTCCATCTGGTAGACCGATAGGGGCGAGGGCATCACTCACAAGGAAGATATTATTACCGCTGCGGAGGAGGAGTTGTAGCATGGTAGGACAAATATGTTTTCCATCCGCGATCGCGCCACAATATACTTTATCATTAACTAAAGCTGCCCCTAATAGTCCTGGTTCACGGTGATGCAGTCCTGGCATTGCATTAAAGGCATGAGTGACCATGGATGCGCCCTGAGTAAAGGCTTGTTGCGCTTGTTGGGCATTAGCTAGGGAGTGACCTAAACTAATCGTAATTCCATGGGAGTGTAAATACTTAAGTGTTTCTCCAGATGGGTCTAACTCTACCGCAAGAGTGATTACTTTGACAATGCCTTCATAGCCTTTTAATACAGCTTTGAGATTAGCTAGGGTTAATGGCAAAATATATTCTTGGGGATGCGCACCTCTTTTGGCGGGATTAAGAAAAGGTCCTTCGAGATGAACGCCTAATACTTTAGCGCGGTTAGTTGGGTGTTCTGCTTCCAGCCACTCTTTAATCACATCGAGAGATTGATGGATCTTCTCTCTAGATGTAGTTACTAATGTGGGTAGAAAGCCATCTATGCCTTGTTCCCAGAGGAATTGACAAATTTTGTCCAATTTTGGAAAATCAGACTTTTTTAGGTCAGGGAAGGCTAAACCCAATCCACCGTTAATTTGCAAATCCACCCCTCCTAATGACAGCCAATCCCCAGCAAGATCAATACCCTGTTGCGGTTGATTATCTATAGCGGTGATCATTCCTCCTTCAATCTGGATGTTTTGCAGATGAGACTGTCCAGGTAAACGGGCATTAATTAGGGTGAGGTTATTGATCATGGGTGTTGTCTCGATGATAATGAGATTGGAGTTTGGCGGAAGTGCGATAAAAATACCCCCAACTGGTTAAATTGGGGGCAAATAAAATTAATTTTGTCACCTCAAAAGTTAACTTTTAGCTAACTTCTTGGTTGCTACTTTTCTTAAGCGAACTGACTCAGGAGTAACTTCCACCAACTCATCTACGCCAATGTATTCTAAAGCCCTTTCTAGGTTTATTTCCATTGGGGTTTGCAGTTGATCTAATTCTTCCCCAGAAGCAGCCCGATGGTTGGTCAACTGCTTAGTCTTACAGACATTGAGTTCAAGGTCTTGAGGACGGTTATGTTCGCCAACAATCATTCCTCGATAAACCTTTGTACCTGGGGTAATAAAGAAGATACCTCGGTCTTCGGCATTTTTGAGGGCATAGAAACTAGCAACGCCTTCTTCAAAAGAAGTAATTACACCGTTGTAACGGTTATCTAATTCACCAGCAAGACGATTATATTCGAGGAAACTATGGTTCATAATTCCTTCTCCTCTGGAAAGGCGAATAAATTCACCACGGAAACCGATTAGTCCGCGCGCAGGTATGACAAACTCAAGTTGAGTCCGTCCATTGATACCTACTTGCATATCACGCATTTCACCTTTGCGTTGTCCTAAGCTTTCGATAGAAGGTCCTACCGCTGATTCGGGTACATCTAAAACGAGATATTCAAAAGGTTCGCAGGGTTGACCATTGATTTCGCGGTAAATAACCTGGGGCTGGGATACTTGGAACTCATAGCCTTCTCTACGCATCGTTTCAATCAAGATACCCAGGTGAAGTTCACCCCGTCCTGAAACTGCAAATTTATCAGAGGTATCTGTATCTTCTACCCGTAGGGCGACGTTGGTTTCAAGTTCACGATACAAGCGATCGCGCAATTGGCGAGATGTAACATAAGTCCCTTCCTGTCCAGCAAAGGGAGAATTATTAATGGAGAAAGTCATCTGCAAAGTGGGTTCATCCACTTTAATCAGAGGTAAAGCTTGAGGATCATCAACAGAGGTTAAAGTTTCGCCGATATTAGCATCAGCAAACCCTGATACTGCCACAATATTACCCGCAGAAGCTTCTTCAATTTCGACCCGTTTTAAACCGTCAAAGCCCATTAACTTAGTAACTTTCGCTTTAACAATCTCTCCAGTATCTTTAACTAAGGCAGTTTGTTGACCAGATTTGATTGTCCCATTATGGATTCTACCAATAATAATCCGTCCTAGATATTCAGAATAATCTAAGGTTGTTACTTGCAGTTGGAGAGGCTTTTCGGGATCTCCAGTAGGGGGTGGAACATGTTGCAGAATCGCCTCAAACAGAGGCTTCATATCAACCCCTTCTTCATCTATAGTATTTTTGGCATAGCCAGATATACCAGAAGCATAGAGGGTGAAGAAATCGCACTGGTCGTCATCTGCGCCAAGTTCGACAAATAAATCAAAGACTTTATCAACCGCGACATCAGGATTAACGTTAGGGCGGTCAATTTTGTTGACAACAACAATAGGACGTAAGCCCTTTTCTAAGGCTTTTTTGAGGACAAAACGAGTTTGGGGCATTGGTCCTTCATTTGCATCGACAATGAGGACACAACCGTTTACCATACCGAGTACCCGTTCGACTTCGCCACCAAAGTCAGCGTGTCCTGGGGTATCAACGATATTAATGAGGGTATCTTGATAGTGAACTGCTGTGTTTTTCGAGAGAATTGTAATGCCTCTCTCCCGTTCTAAGGCATTGGAGTCCATGACGCAATCAGGTACTTCTTCTCCTTCTCGGAAAATACCAGATTGTCTGAGTAGAGCGTCTACAAGGGTTGTTTTGCCGTGGTCAACGTGAGCAATAATAGCTATATTGCGAATGGGGAGAGACATAGGAGATTCCAAAAATTCTAGTGTTGAGTTGACAGATAAATATAGATGTACATTTATTAATAATTCTAACTTATTAGGTACTAGATCGGATGAGGGATTTGCGAAAACCTTCTAATTATCGCGATCGCGCTTACGAAAATGCTTGTCTGTTAAGGCTTCAGATTTTATTTAGCTAAGGCTGTAAAAATAATTGGAAGAGATTGGGTTTCCAAACGTGCTAAATCAACTATTTGACTCGCATGGTCAATATCAATTCCCACCAGTTGACCATTTTCATCAAAATCTAAAACTACATCGGGGGCAACTTTTTGGGAGTCTGTGCTACTTTTGGGAGAGAGACTGATTTGACACTCTCCGCCCTAAAGGAGCGGAGATTCTCGCTTCAACGGGAGAGTCTAGAAAATATGGAACTTAATCCAAATATTTTCCCCGATCCCTTTACCCTCAACGAGCATTGTTCCGATCTGCCCGACCGTACTTAAAA
>JBBQDV010000173.1:0-6618 GCA_038320005.1 Cyanophyceae cyanobacterium | reverse complement strand
ATTTATCCTGGCTATTTACCAGGGTTTCATTTAGTTTTTGCCCAATCTTATCGGGATCGGGACGGAAATTCTTGGCAGAAAATGGCTTTTCTTGCATCTTCACAACTCACTGAGTAATAAAACTTGATCAGGGAAAAAGGGCGAGCTATCTTGGCTTAACTTGAGCTATGCCTATAGTTCCCAATTTTACTCAGACATTATCAATTCGGTCACAAGATCGCAAAAAAATTACGTTTTTATGACCTGGGTTAGTCCTTAAATCTATTCTGGTCTGATAAATAAGTATTATTACATAATAAGCCAAACTCTATTAAGCGGATCAACTATCTTCACTTCTCTCTGGGAGCGGGAAAACTCCTAAAGTATTGCCTGCAAATGCTCTATAGTCCTCTGATTTTGGCGAGGAGTACCTACGGTGATCCGAAACCCTCCCCCTGTCTGACGAATGATTGTCCCTTTTTGTTTCAAGGCTTGCAAAATTTGCGTAGAATTACCATACTTAGGGCGCAGATAAATAAAATTGCCCGTGCTTTCCCATACCTGTAGAGTGGATTGGGCAACAAGGGCTTGATATAGTTTTTCCCGTTCCTGTAAGGTTTCAGGGATAGACGAAAGAATTTCAGGACGATGCTTGAGGGCAAATAAGCCAGCAGTTTGGGAAAAAGTGGGGAGGTTGTAGGGGAGGCGAATTTTCTCTAAGGCGGTGATCACTTCGGGGATCGCGATCGCGTAACCAAGGCGATGGGCTGCGAGGCGAAAGGCTTTTGAAAAAGTACGAAGGATAATCCAGTTCGGATGTTGGGCTAACTCACTCACCACGGAAGTTTGGCTAAATTCAAAATAGGCTTCATCCACTACCACTAATATATCTTCAGGTAAACCCCGTAACCAGTCTAATTCCGCAGTTGTTAAAGAATTGGCTGTTGGCGAGTTAGGGTGTACCATGAAAACTACTCGTATGGGGGGATACTGCACCGCCTCAATCGCTTTTTGTGCCTCAACGAGGTTGACAGCAAAATTACTCGTTTCACGCCCCACAGTGACCACAGGAATGGCGAGGGTTTGGGCAATGATCCCATACATGGAAAAGGTAGGATTAGCAACCAAAATTGATCCTTCTCGACCTAAACAAGTTGCGATTAAAATAGAGCGAATCAGTTCATCAGAACCATTACCAACGGAGATCTGATCAGGACTAATATTTGTATTGGGGTATTCGTTGACATAGTTGCTAATCTCGGCTTTTAACTGGCTATGACTCCCATCAGGATAACGATTTGTCTCGATTTCGTTTTGGTATAGCCAAGCGAGTTTGATTTTCAAGTCCCCAGGTAAATCATAAGGGCTTTCATTAGCATCTAACTGATCAGTTGCTATCTTCGCTTCTCCCCCAGGATTAGCAGTATAGGCTTTTAATTTGTCGAGATCAGCGCGAATAAATTTCATGAGTTACTTATTTACTTGGCTAACAAGGGTAATTACGGTCACTTCTGGGGGACAAAATAAACGTCCTGGGGCGTAAGTACCTAAACCACGGTTCACATACATTTGATTAGTCCCAATTTGATGATAACCTTTTGCCCATTGCCAATTTTTCATTACTCGGTCACAAGCTTTGCGAAAGGGGATAAACTGTTGTAAAAAGCTTGGGGATTTTTGGCGTAGGGGTTGGAGTAGAGTGGGAATCGCGCCTAAACCTGGGACGACAAATTGACCACCATGAGTATGTCCAGAAAGTTGTAAATCTACACGCCATTTCGAGAGGATCGCTGCGGTGTCAGGGTTATGGGATAAAACTAAACGGGGTAGCTGTGGGTTTAGTTGTTCTAAGATTAAACTAGGCTTAAATTCCCTTGACCAATAATCTGCTAAACCAATTAAGGGGAATGACTCTCCTAAAGGATACGCGATCGCGTTCCACAATACCTCAATTCCCACTTTAGTTAAGGCTTCGGTGACAATCCCTTTCGCATGGGGATAACAGATATCGTGATTTCCTAAACAGGCGTAAATTCCGAGGCGACTTTTCAAAGCCTTGAGACGTAAAGCTAAATCATGAATTGGATCAGGTTCATCGGTAATATAGTCGCCAGTAAGAAGGATTAAATCAGGTTCTTCTGCATTACTTACCGCAATTGCGTCCGCTAACATCGCTTCTGATAAGCGCAAACGATCATAATGGAGATCGGTAAGATGGATAATCTTAGTATTTCCTAGATTGGTTGGTAAATCCGCGATCGCGATTTCCATCCGTTCAATACTTAATCGACCTGATCTAATCGGAAGCACAAGTCTTTTTTTATTCCCCACAATAGTCAAAAAGAGTTACATTCTCTTGGTTTTAGGACTATACAACTAGAGTACATCTAAATCAATTGCTTTTGATCCCCCTTCTTCTAGAAGAATCAACATACTCGTTAACTGTCGCCAAATTAACCAGCCAGTACCAATAGTAATTGGTAAAGATAAGATAAAAGCAAACCTCAGACTCATGGTAAATACAGCTAAACCCGCTGAGAGAAAAACACAAGTCCCAAAACAGATACCCAAAAAGGGAATGAACAGGCGAAACCCCTTCATCTGCTCGATATTACGGCTAGAACGGCTTTTTGACCAAGAGTGAACTTGTTCTTTAAGAGAAGCTTCAAAAGCTAAACCAGAGGCGAGTCCAGCAAATAAACCCATGACGATTAATAAAAATGGCGGTTCACTATAATACATAAGACGATATTGAGATCAAATTTACTTGCTTAATTGTTTATTGGGAAGTTTATCACTAGGAATCAAAGCTGCGACCTGTTCCTGAGAAAAATCTCGTAAACTGGTGAAAGCAACCTGAAAAATTTCCCCAGGATTAAGATCGTCCTTGACTAAATTCCAAATTCGTTGTACTTCTTCAGTATGAAAGCGATCATCCTCAATTAGCGCCAACAAAACTTGTTCTCGCAAGAACTTCCCTTCCTCAGACAAGATGTATTGTAAACCGAGTTGAGCAGTTGGGAGAAGATCAAATTTACCACCAGAACGAGCAATTGTCATCATATTTTCCAATCTTTCCCATTGGAACTTACCATCTTGAAAGAGAATTTCAATTAAACGTCTGCGCATCTCAGGAGATTCCCCCTTCAATAGACGTTGAGAGACATAAGGATAAGCCACTTCCACGATTTTGAAGTCAGGATTTAAACTTAAAGCTAACCCCTCTTGAGTAATCAAAGAACGAATAATTAAAGCAAACTTAGCTGGAACTCGGAAAGGATAATCATACATCAACTCCGAGAACTCATCGGTGATGGTTTTAAAGTTAAAGTCCTTGACACTTTCACCAATCGCGCTTCCCAAAACTTGTTCTAAAGCTGGAATAATCGGGGCTATATCTACTTCGGGGCTAAGAAAACCAAGGCGAACGAAATCCGCAGCGAGGGAATAATAATCTCTATTTAGCAAATGGACAATTGAACTAGCAATGGTTTCTTTCGTAAAATCTTCTAACTGATCCATCATCCCAAAGTCGATGTACGCCATGCAACCGTCAGGAGTAGCAAAGAGATTACCAGGATGGGGATCAGCATGGAAAAAGCCGTGTTCTAGTAACTGGCGTAGTCCTGCGTTGACCCCAAGTTCAATCAGGTGGTCTAAATTTAAGCCAGCAGCATCAATTTTATCAATATCAGTAAGTTTATAACCGTTGATCCACTCTAAGGTCAGAACGCGAACACTGCTATAAGACCAATATATTTTGGGAACTTTGATTTCAGGATCGTCAGCAAAATTACGAGCAAATTTTTCGGCGTTTAAACCTTCATTAACATAGTCAATTTCTTCAAATAGTTTATAGCCAAATTCATCAACAATTAAAACTAAATCATGTCCTAAATTTAGAGGTAGCAAAGGAGATAAAATTTTTCCTGCCCAACGCATTAGGTAGAGATCTAGGGTAATCTTGGGTAAGAGGTTAGGACGCTGGACTTTGACTGCTACTTCTTCGCCACTGGGTAACAATGCTTTATAAACCTGTCCTAAACTTGCTGCTGCAACGGGATTAGGTGTTATTTGCGCATAGGCGCTAGTGAGGGGTACGCCTAAATCTGCTTCAATAATGGCAAAAGCAGTTTTGTTATCAAAGGGAGGTAGTTTATCTTGCAGTTTGATCAGTTCTGTGAGGAAGTCTTTGCGAATTAGATCTGGTCGAGTGGAAAGGGCTTGACCGACTTTAATAAAAGTAATGCCTAAATGAGTTAGGACTTCCCTTAGTTCTTTTGCTCGTTTATACTTATTATCTTCAGCAACATTTCGCCATTCATCTAATTTATAGCGGAGTGCAAAACCCCCTAAAGACCAGACAATAACGAGGAATCGCCAAATTACTTGCCATGGTCGTCTGCGATAATATCGAGCAATGTCTTGAGCGTTATAACGTCGATTAGATTGCTGACGAATTGCTTCCTCAGAACCCATAAGTACAGAAGAATTCACTACTCTCACCAATTATTAATTTAAATTTCTTTGCTGATCTCAATAAAAATACAACTATCTTTAGATTTGATTATATTTGAGAAGGGGATCAATAATCAAGCACCTTCCAAGAGCGACTTAACCATTTAATTTTAGACCATGAGTGAAGCTTTATTTGCAGATTTCCAACCCTTAATCGCGATCGCGACTACCCCCAAAGCAGTACAACAATTACAACCTCTCGGACAAAAGCTAATTGTTCCCCCTACCCTTATCCACTTAGACGATGTTACTCCTTATCAAGGTTCTCTGAAAGAATATCTAGCTAGTGTGTGGCATTCCCATCATAGCTTTGTCTTCAGTCTGGCGACAGGGGCGGTAATACGACTAATTGCAGATTTATTGCAAGATAAAGCCACTGATCCAGCAGTGGTGGTGGTTGATGAGACAGGGAAATGGGTAATAAGTTTATGTGGGGGACATCAAGGTGGGGCGGATCGCCTCGCGCAAATTATTGCCCGTCAATTGGGTGCAATTCCCATCTTAACAGGGGCAGCAATCGCTTCAGATTTGCCTGGGGTGGATGTTCTTGGTGTTCCTTTTGGTTGGCGCAAGGGGGAGGGTGATTGGACTGGTGTAAGTGCTGCTATCGCTCGTAAAGAGCCAGTAGAGGTGATGCAATCCGCAGGTTCAAAGCTTTGGCAAGATCATTTACCTCCTCAGCATCCGTTCCAATTTCAGAAGTCTGCTTCTCAAGGTCGGGTGGTAATTAGTGCGAATCAAGATAATATTCAAGCTAGTATTCCCCAGGTAAAATGGTATCCTCGCGTTCTTTGGGTCGGGATGGGCTGCGAACGAGATACTTCCCAAAAAGTGATGGAATACGCGCTTAAACAGGTTTTTAAAAACCACAATTTAGCCGAAAGCGCGATCGCGGGAATAGCCACTATTGATATTAAAGGGGATGAAGTGGGCATGGTGCAATTATGCCAAGATAAAGGTTATCCCCTCAGAACCTTCACAGCAGAACGTTTAGCAAAGGTAAAAGTCCCCACTCCTTCCGAGATTGTACAAGGGGAAGTAGGTACGGCGAGTGTAGCGGAGGCTGCTGCAATCTTAGCTGCGGATCGAGATCAGTTAGTTGTAAATAAGGGGATCTTTCGCTTAGAGGGGGAAAAAGGGGCAGTAACGATCGCGATCGCGCAATCGGAAAGAGAATACACTGGACGCACGGGACAACTCTATTTAGTGGGGACAGGACCAGGGGACTTAACCCAAATGACTCCAGCAGCCCAAAGTGCCGTAACTCAAGCAGATGTAGTAATTGGTTACTCTCTCTATATCGACCTAATTAAGCCCCTACAACGCCCTGGACAAATTATTGAGTCCCTCCCCATAACCCAAGAAAGACAACGAGCGCAACGGGCGATAGACCTCGCTCAGTGGGGATTAACTGTAGCGGTGGTATCGTCAGGGGATTCTGGCATCTATGGTATGGCTGGCTTAGTTTTAGAAGAACTGGCTGATCAAGGTTGGGATGGCATAACTCCTGATGTGGAGATCTTCCCTGGGGTTTCTGCCTTACAATCTGCGTCTGCGAGGGTTGGTACGCCTTTGATGCACGACTTTTGCGCAATTAGCCTAAGTGACTTGTTAACCCCTTGGGAAGTGATTGAGAAACGCTTACAAATGGCTGCCCAAGGAGATTTTATCACCGCTTTGTATAATCCGCGATCGCGCACCCGTACCCAACAGATTTTTACCGCCCAGGAGATCTTTTTACAACATCGCAAAGGGGAAACACCAGTCGCGATCGTCAAATCCGCCTATCGCCAAGATGAACAAATCACCCTTACAACCTTAGAGAAGATGACTAAAAGTGAGATAGATATGCTCACCACCGTTATTATTGGGAATAGCAGCACCCAAAACTATGCTAACTGGATGATCACCCCCAGAGGCTATTTAGGATTTAACTAAAACTTACTTAAAATATTTATTGCGATTAATGCCAGTTACACCTCGAACCTTAATAGAGTGGAAACAGTCATCTCGTCAAATTGTGATGTTGACGGCTTGGGATTACGCGATCGCGCAACTTCTCGATCAAGCAGGAGTAGATATTATCCTCGTCGGGGATTCCTTGGCAATGACAGCCTTGGG
>JBBQDV010000172.1:0-6673 GCA_038320005.1 Cyanophyceae cyanobacterium | reverse complement strand
ATATCAACACCTCCCCTCGTTTTTACCGTCATTCCCAAAAAGGAGACGCGGTATTCCTGGGAATGTCCAATCAAAAAGGCTATCGACGTGGTTTAATCGGCATGGAAGCCCTAACTACCCTTAAACAAGTAGTACAGAGCGGAAGCTAAATTTCAGTTACTTTATTTTGTTTCTTTCACATCTCGTAAAGCCTGAATTTCTTGTAAAAAGCTCACACTCTGAGAAGCTTTCAGATAAGCAGGATCAAAATCCACTAGGCTAGAATATCTTAAGCTCACTTGCTTAATTTTGTCAGGGGCATAACTACCTAGATCTAAAACCTTCATTGACCACTCAGCAAAAGATCTCTTATCTATTTCCGATAAATCAATAATTTCCGTATTAAAATGACGTTGATCTTGAGCAATACGATTATAGGTTTCACTAACATACTTACGATTACCTTCGAGAACTTGTAAAAATTTGCAATTTCCGAAGCAAAGCATTCCAGTAATCCCAAGTGGGGTATTATTCTTTTCAGACTTTAGTAGGATATCCTTGAGATCACGATAATCTAAGTTTGGTGCTGCGGTACTGCAATAAATAAGTCTTGTTAAAATCATGGTAGGTTTTCCTTGAAGATAACCTCTATTGTATCTCTTGTATAATTTATGGCGATAACTCCCCGACTCCAAGGAATTGTAAACCGCGCCCTGACTGGTAAAGATATCTCATCCTCAGAAGGGGTGTTACTCCTTAAACAAAATGATCCAGAAAATATCGCAGCAATTCGCCAAACCGCAGATACTCTACGCCAACAGCAAGTCGGTGACGTTGTTACCTATGTCGTTAACCGTAATATTAACTTTACTAATATCTGCGAACAACATTGCAACTTCTGTGCCTTTCGGCGCGATGCAGGACAGCCAGGGGCTTATTGGTTAGAAACTGAGCAAATCCTCGAAAAAGCAGCAGATGGGGTAGAACGAGGCGCAACGGAAATTTGTATGCAGGGGGGACTGAATTTAGAAGCAAAAGTAGCAGGAAAATCTTTACCCTATTACCTCAACTTAGTAAACACCATCAAAGAAACCTTTCCACAACTGCACCTACATGGCTTTTCTCCCCAAGAAATACAGTTTATTGCTAGAGAAGATGGTTTAAGCTATGAAGCCGTTATTATCGCCCTGAGGGATGCTGGCGTGGGTTCAATGCCAGGAACAGCAGCAGAAGTCCTAAATGATCAAGTTCGGCGCGTTCTTTGTCCCGAAAAGATTAATAGCCAAACCTGGTTAGAAATTATTAGCACCGCCCACCGTTTAGGAGTTCCCACCACTAGCACCTTATTATCAGGACATATTGAAACCCCCGAACAACAAATTGAGCATTTCGAGAAACTACGCACCAGTCAGCAACTTGCTCGCCAAAATAACTATCCAACAGAGATTACGGAATTTATTATCTTACCTTTTGTGGGACAATCCGCGCCTCAATCCTTACGAAAACGAGTAGGGAGAGATCAACCCATTCTCGCTGATGCTTTACTCTTAACCGCAGTTGCTCGTATTTATCTCGGTAACTGGATCTCCAATCATCAACCAAGTTGGGTAAAACTTGGCTTAGAGGGGGCTACCGAAGCTTTGAAGTGGGGTTGTAACGACATCGGGGGGACTTTAATGGAAGAACATATTACCACGATGGCAGGGGCGCAAGGAGGGACTTGTTTGGATGTCTCTACTTTACAAGCAGCTATTTCTGAAGTTAATCGTCCTTTCCGAGAACGTAATACTCTTTATCAACTTCTACCAGAAAAGGTATTTCTTTAGGGCTATCGCCTCGGTGCATCAAGATAGGGATAATGACTTTAACTTGCTTTAAAAAGTAAAGCTCCCAAAATTATTAATGTAAAGCATTGCTTTTTATGTTGAATATCCTTTTCTATCCTGCCCAAATCTTACCAGTTCCGATCACTGATCCAGTAGCAGTTTTTTTGACCATTCTAGCAATCATGTTGGTTGCGCCCCTACTGTTTGAGAAATTTCAGCTTCCAGGGCTTGTCGGCTTGATTTTGGCGGGAGTTGTGGTTGGTCCGAATGTCTTGGGGCTACTAGAACGGGATAGCACCATTGTCTTACTGGGGACGGTGGGTTTACTCTTTCTGATGTTTCTGGCGGGATTAGAAACAAGCTTAGATGACATCAAATCTAATGCGAATAAAGCAATTGTTTTTGGGCTAGCGACTTTTAGCATCCCGATGGCTTTAGGGACTATCGCAATGTATTTAGTCGGAGAACCCTTTTTAGCTGCGGTATTAGTCGCCTCAACTTTTGCTTCCCATACCCTCATCGCCTTACCAATTTTAAGTAAATTAGGGATTATGCAATCTCAAGCGGTTAAAGCGACACTGGGGGCGACTTTAATTACCAATGTTTTAGCATTATTAGTTTTAGCAGTAGTTTTGAGAGCCTTTGGGGGGACTTTAGACCTCAACTTTTGGTTATTTCTGATTCCAGCTTTAACTATCTACACTTTCGCTACCCTCTGGGGTGTTCCCAAATTGGGGCGTTGGTTTTTTAGCCGTTTTGGGTCTGATGAAAGCGCGGAGTTTATATTTGTCCTCGCTACCCTTTTTGTTGTTTCCTATGTTGCTAATTTAATTGAGATTGAACCGATTATTGGCGCATTTTTAGCAGGTATTGCGATTACCGAACTGATTCCGAAACTTAGTCCGTTAATGAATCGGATTCAATTTATTGGTAATACTCTATTTATTCCCTTCTTCCTGATTTCTGTGGGGATGCTAATTGACCCCCTGATTCTGATTCAACAGCCCCAATCTCTCTTTATTGCTGCGGTTATCATTATTGTTGAGGTAGTCAGTAAATTTATCGCAGCCTGGGGTTCAGGAAAGATCTTTGGAATTCAGTTTCCTGGGATCATGGTCATGTTTGGTTTGAGTTCAGCCCAAGCAGCATCAACCCTCGCAGCGATAACGATCGCGTTTGAAGTAGGATTGGTAGACCAACTCACCGTTAATGGTATTATTGCCATGATTTTGGTTACTTGTATTGCTTCCCCCTGGATTACGGAACGTTGGGGAAAACAACTACTTACTAATGAGGAAGAAATTACAGATAACTCTGATGCGGTTAAACCTCTAGCCCAAAGGGTTTTAGTTCCAGTCGCCAACCCCAATACGGAAGATAACCTGCTCCAACTCGCCCTCATTCTTGCTAAAACTACCCAAGGAACAGTTTTACCCCTTCATGTCCTTTCTGATAAATCTGGTTCTGTCAGTCCAAAAGCCAGAACTCTACAAATACAGCTTTTAGAAGCAGCAGAAATGGCTGCTCATGCTGCGGTAACTAAGGTAGAAGCGATTGGGCGAGTGGATGATACAATTGATCGAGGCATTGTCAGGACAGCGATTGAACGTAACGCAACTTTGATTATTTGTGGCTGGAAAGGTTACTCAACTCAGAGGGAGAATTTTTTTGGGGGTATTCTTGACCGTATTACCAAAAGTTCCCCTGTTCCTGTGTTGATTACTCGTTTTCCTCATCCGATTCAAAATACAAAGCGTGTTATCTTAGCTGTCACAGATAGAGAAACTTTCTCTCGTGATTTTCAGACAACTGTAATCGTGGCGAATAATATCGCAGAGGAACTGAAAGCCAGCCTACAGTTAGTTTTAGTTATTACCCTTCCCAACTCAAAAGTTAGCCGAAAATCACCAGAAGATTTAGGGTTAGATAGCACATCTGACGCGATTATCTTTCGGGGTAATTTAGTAAAGAAAATATCCCGTTTACTTGAATCTGACGATTTATTAATTTTAAACGCCCATACTCAAGCGAATAGTTTGTTGAGTCTTCCCCATCAGCTAGAAGAACCAGAAGCAATCTCGCGCACTAATCCAGACACTTCGATGATCATTCTCCATTTCCCAAATCCTTCTGTTTGATCGCACCACTTATCTCAAGGGTGGTTGAAACAAATTGATTCTTCAGTTGGTCTAATTATCTATCATGGTAAAAAAGTATATAAACCTTTACATTAGTAAATCCCAAATCCGTTCTTATGGCTTCTATTGCTCGCAAAAATTTATTTGAAGACTTACCTCGCTTTTTGGTAGCTCAAGCTGGAATCATGTTTGCGGTGAGTTTAGTCACGATTCAAACTGGTCTTCAGTCGGGGTTCGCTCGTTCTGCTTCTCAGTTAATCAACCAATCTGAAGCGGATTTATGGGTTGCTTCAGATCAAATGGAGCATCTACGGTTAACTTTACCCCTTTCCTATGACCAAGTTAGCCAAACTCAAGAAATAGAAGGGGTGGAGGTTGCGGAAGAGCTTATTTTCAAAGGTGGCTTGTGGGAAAATGAGGGACAAATTAGTGCGGTAACGATGGTTGGGGCGCAACCCCAGGGAATGCTCTTTAGTAATACGGAGACGCTGCTAGAAAATAGTTATAGCGATATTGAACAGCCCTATACGTTTTTGACAGATAAAAATAACTTAAGTGAACTGAATCTGGAAGGAATTGGGGATGAGGGCGAAATCAATAATGTTGTTGCTAAATTGGGAGGATTGACGAGAGGAACTCAGTCTATTATCTTTGATAATATGATGTTTATGTCTCCTGAATCTTTGCATGCTTTTCGCCAAGGAATTGCAGGGGAAACCGATGAAGAAATAGCTGATCTTCCTTCTCTAAAAGAAACAGATGAGATCACGTTTATTTTAGTAAAAGCAGAAACAGGAACTGATTTAGAAGGACTCAAAAGCAGAATTGAAGCGGAATTAACAGGAACAAGAGTCTATACCCGTGGTGAAATTGCTGAACAAAACCAGGTTTTTTGGCTAGAACGCTCTGGTATTGGCTATATTTTTACCCTGGGAGCAACTGTCGGGGTTATTGTTGGTATCGTTGTCGTAAGTCAAATTCTTTATGCTTCGGTATCAGATCACTTAAAAGAGTTTGGCACACTTAAAGCTATGGGTGCGTCAGATTGGTTTTTGTATCGTACGATTATTGAACAAGGTTTATGGATGGCGGTCTTAGGTTATATTCCTGGGATTACAATCTGTTTAGGTGTCTCCGCTTGGACAGCAAGCGCGCAAGGTCTTATTATTTTAATTACTCCTGTTTCTGCAAGTGCGGTTTTTGGCTTGACTGTAGTAATGTGCGTTACTTCTGCAATTTTCGCGATTAATAAAGTAACACGGGTTGATCCAGCAATTGTCTTCAAAGGCTGATTTTTCTCCTTGTTTCCTGTTTAATCTCTAAAGTATATTCACCTAAATTTTAAGTAAATGGTTGATCAAATTGATACTAGTGTCTCTACCGAATCTATTGATAACTCAACGATCGCGATCGCGATTGAAAATATAGAAATGCAGGTGACATCTGGTCAACAACCTTTGCAGATTCTCAAAGGAGTTGACTGGGAAATTCCCAAAGGGGATATTGAGTTACTCATGGGACCTTCGGGATCTGGTAAAACAACCTTATTATCGATTATGGCAGGGTTACTGACTCCAACGGGGGGGAAAGTCCATTTACTTGGACAAGACATCACGAAAATGTCACGCCGAAAACGCACTCGGTTTAGAAGAGACAATATTGGCTTTATCTTCCAAGACTTTAACCTCTTTCCAGCTTTGAGTGCAGTGGAGAATGTAGAAACCTCTCTTAATATCAAAGGTATTAAGGGCAAGGAAGCCAGAGAACAAGCAAAACAAGCCCTAGACCAGGTGGGACTAGCTGACCATTACCACCAACTCCCTCGCGACCTCTCTGGGGGACAAAAACAACGTTGCGCGATCGCGCGTGCTTTAACAGGACATCCGCAACTAATCATGGCAGATGAACCTACCGCCTCCCTCGACTCCCAGAGTGGACATCAGGTCATGGAACTACTACGTAGCCTTGCCAAAGAAGAAGGTTGCACCGTCCTCATCGTCACCCACGACCCTCGGATTGCAGATTTAGCAGATAGGATAAAATTAATTGAAGATGGACGTTTAAAGGCTTAGCTTTTCGCGGAGAAGCCCCGCACTCTACCCGATAGGGTGAGTGTCGTATGGGAGGAGCGGTCAATTGAGGGGTTCAATGCCCCGACAATTGACACACATCCGAATCATGTACTATGATTATTTGTAGCGATTCTTATTCCCTCTAATGTTGAAGGCAGTCAAGATAAGACTCTATCCCAATAATCAACAGAAACAGTTGCTAGAGCAATCTTTTGGTAACTGCCGTTGGCTTTGGAACTATTGTCTTGACTTGATGAATAAAACCTACAAAGAAACGGGTAAGGGTTTGTCAGGATATGAAGTCAAAAAACAAATACCTGCACTCAAGAAAGAATATGAATGGCTAGGATTGACTTATTCTCAATGTTTGCAGCAGGTGTGCCTCAACTTAGGGGTAGCCTTTAACAATTTCTTTGAGCGTAGAGCAGGTTATCCTAGCTTTAATTCTAAGCACAATAAGCAGTCAATCCATTACCCTCAAAACGTCTTTGCCTTAATCAAGTCGGTAGTTTACCCCTCAATATCAGGGAATGGACTTGCTCTAGCTGTGGCACAAAACATGATTGCGATATTAACGCAGCAAAGAATATCCGAGATGAAGGACTACGAATTTTGACCTGTGGAACACGGGGCAAAGCCTATCGCCAGACTGTAAGAC
>JBBQDV010000171.1:0-6677 GCA_038320005.1 Cyanophyceae cyanobacterium | reverse complement strand
TAGCAGCTAAACAACCGCAACTAACCCCAGAAGCTTTTTTCATTGATCTAGATAGCGGGGATTATCTCGATATCGCAGGGGCAACTTCTATTTCCGCAGCGAGTACAATTAAAGTTCCTGTCCTCATGGCGTTTTTTGAAGCCTTGGATGCGGGGGAAGTCAGTTTAGATGAAATCTTAGTAATGACAGAAGAACTGAGAGTTGGGGAAGCTGGAACAATGCAATATCAACCTCTCGGTACTGAATTTACTGCCCTGGAAACTGTTACCAAAATGATTGTGATTAGTGATAATACTGCCACTAATATGATTATTGCTCGACTTGGGGGAGCAGAAAAACTAAATCAGCGTTTTCAAGCCTGGGGTTTACAAACGACAGTAATCAATAATTTCCTACCAGACTTAGAAGGCACAAATACCGTTAGTCCGAAAGATTTAGTTAGTCTCATGGCGATGGTGGGAAAAGGGGAACTCCTCTCAGCGCGATCGCGCGATCGCGTTATGGAGATCATGAAACAAACGAAAACTAAAACCCTCTTACCCCAAGGACTAGGAGAAGGCGCAACCATCGCCCATAAAACGGGAGATATTGGTTCTGTTGTCGGTGATGTCGGTTTAATCGATATGCCCAATGGCAAACGTTATGTCGCTGCGGTTATGGTGCAACGTCCCCATAATGATCCCCAGGCACAGGAATTAATTCGCCAAATTTCACGACTGGTCTATGATTATTGGGCAACCCCCCCTGAATCTGAATTAGAAGAATTCATTACTACCCCTGAGGCAGAAACTAACACCAGCATCGTTGAAAATTAACTTCCTGGGGCAGGAAACTTAGACCTTAACTTCCTGTCCATAAGCTTGCCAAGCGAGGTCAAGCAACCCATTCAAAATTGCCACAGCCACCACCGAACTCCCCTTACGCCCCTCAATGCGAACATGAGGAATTAAACACTCTTGTAGTCTTTCTTTCGCCCTATCTGCCCCTACAAAACCTGATGGTGTTCCCACCACTAAAGCTGGTCGAATTTCTTCATTATCAATCAACTCTACTAACGTACTGAGAGCAGTTTGAGACTGTCCAATCACAAAAATCCCTTCAGGATAACGCTTTGCTAAAGTTTCCATACCCCAAGCAGATGCAGTTTTACTATGCCTCTGGGGTCGAGTCAAAGTTTCCAGACTACAGTAAACGGGATTAGAGAAACTGTCTTGAATATTTTGCCCAATCCCTGCCTTAACCATTGGTACATCCACAATAATCGTACTACGGGCTGCTAAAGCTGCTGCTCCTGCTTGGAGAGAACGCTCAGAAAACCGAATTAAGGACAGATATTCAAAATCTGCTGTTTCGTAAATAACGCGACGAACAATCTCGTACTCCGCAGGAGAAAAGATATGGTCGCCTACCTCACGGTCAATAATTGCTAAACTTTGAGCGTCTGTTGAGTGCCACTCCATCAATTTTTATAAGTAATATTTATTTTATTGCTGAATCCTCCAATCATTTTAAGTTACTTTTCAGGTTCTGAGCGAGGGAATCCACTCAAAGTGGGAGATAGATAAGCAACTAATGCAGCAATTACAAAAGCAAGAATATTACGGAACAGGGGTAGCCATTCAGAAGTACGAGTTACAACGGGTCCAATTCCAAAAGCTATAAATAAGATACCCCATAAAGGTGAAAAAATTAACGCCCATTGCCAAGCAACCAATTGATTCGGATTTGACTTACTAGGGACAGCAGCAAAGCCACAAATTAAGCCTCCGACCAAAGAGGTGATGAAGGTCAAAATCCATTGTTCTTGAGGTAGTCCTGGCACAAAATTACATCCTCCTTGACGTAAACAGCCTTCGACTGTCTCTAAAGCACTGACAATAGAGGTATTTTCGCCATTATCGCGAACATAGAAAATATTACCAAAGCGAGTTTGTAACTCAACCCAAAAGGTACGGGGTAAGAAGTCGTAAACAGCATCGCCTACGTTGAAAGCAAGAAGATTTCCCCCACGAGAATCTGCGACTAGTAAAATACTTTTATCATTTAATCCCCAGAATTTCCGAACTGCACGCCCTGGGGTCTGGTCATATTGAGTGAGGACGCGCAGTTTCCAACCTGTTTCTGCTTCGAGGCTTTCTAGTTTATTAATTAAGGCTTCTTCTTGTAATTGAGGGAGAAAGTCAGCTAAATCGATAATTGGGGTATTAGTATCAGGAAGTAATTCAGGGTTATCAAAGGCAAATGCTGGCGTAACCCAAGTTAAACAGGCGAGAAAAAGAATGGTGCAGGAAATAAGAACTTTTTTAATTACTGGTTGCTGCATAGTAGTTTGAGGGGAATTATGAGATAAGAGGATTTTTAAGCAGAAAGATTAATTTTAGATTAAATGGATTGTACCACCCTCTAATCAAGGATTTACTCTTGATTTAGCTGTATAAATATTGACGATATTTTTGTTAAAACAAGATTTACTTTACATTTGTTTACCCATTTTAGGCATATTTCTCACAAAAGGAAAGTATTACTTTGGGAAGAATGCTAGGATTGCTTTTCTTCCGATGGAGAAGTTGATGAAATATTAAAGGAAGACTGGGGCGAATTAGGCAAGGGTTGAGAAAAATGAGCTTGGTTCGAGAGGGGTTTTTGCCAAGTTTTCCAAGCTGCTTTGACCCCAGCGAGAATACTTCTTGTTCCCATTTGCACATTATCGGTTTGATTTTTCAGGGTATTGAGTCCTTTATCTGCCTGTTGTACGACCTGTGTCGCACTTTTAACACCACTGTTTAAATCTTCGGTCAATTCACTCAATTCGATGCCAGTGAGGCGAATAATTTCTAGGGTAGGGGGAAACTCGCGGTTAAGGGTGTCAAAGAGTTTTTCTGCGCTACGGGCTGCCTGTCTCAATTCTAAAAAGGCAGGAAGGGCAGTTATCAAGAGGGCGGTGAGACTCAAAGCAACGAGAAAGAGAGATAGTTCGAGCCAGAATAATGGATTAATCGCAATCATCACTTAAGATTTATTGTTTGCAGAGGAATCTTTCTGTTTCTTTTGGCGACCTTGCTTAAGGGACTGTGCCTCAAGTCGGCTCGCTTCTACACCAGCAGAAAGGGCTTCTCGCAGTCGGTTTAAAGTGCCATCCCAATTGTTGACCGCAGATACAGATAAACGGTCTGCTTGCAGTTGAACGCTACTAGAAAGGTCTTCGGCGATTTCTGGTAGGGCTTGGACAGATTTTTTTAAGATTGTCCGTGTTTCTTTCCCTGTACGGGGGGCGGATAATAAGCCAAGGACTGTTCCAATCGCGCTTCCGACTAGCAAACCCCCGATTAATGTTCCAGAGTTATTTTTTGGCATTTTTCCCCTATCTTGATACTTATTTTAATTGTACGCAGAATTTGCTTAAAGTTGGACTGGTTTAATTTTGCTTGTGATAATAAGGGGACGCAGCTTTACAAGTAGGTTGATGAGAACAAGGATTTTCTGGATTTGGAGAATTTGCCTGGTAAGGTCACGATAGAGATTACGTAAGATACTAATTCTCAGTTGCTTGATGGTGATGGCTTTGGGGGCGATTGCAAAAATGAGGGTTGCTTTCTGTTCTAAGATTTGCAGGTTATTTCTAATTATCGCGATCGCGCTCCGCAATTTCAAGATCCGCCAAGCGAGATAAAAGTTAAGTAAGGCAATTAATAAGTTAGTTACAACTACGAATGTCACCATTTTGGCTTTTGTTTTCAGGTTAACAACTAATGACTGGGGCAAATCAACTGCCCCAAATCTTTAGTTATGAGGGCTTCTTACTTCGCAATCACGAAATTCACTAACTTATTGGGAACAACGATAACCTTTTTCACTTCTGCGCCTTCGAGGTAACGTTTCGCAATCTCAGAATCACGGGCTATTTTTTCGAGGGTTGCTTTATCCAAGTTAGCGGAAACTTGCATAGTACCTCTAGTTTTACCCATAATTTGAATTACTAAGGTAATTTCATCAACTTCTAAGGCTTTAGGGTCATGTTTTAACCACTCTTGTAGATGGATAGACTCTTGATGTCCGAGTTGATGCCATAATTCCTCCGCTAAATGGGGGGAAAATGGTGCTAAAAGTTTTAAGAGGGTTTCTATCCCTTCGCGATATACAGGAGACTCAAGACATTTCGCATCAGAAATAGCGTTACTGAGTTTCATCAATTCCGAAACCGCGGTATTAAATTGATAGTCTCCTTCTAAGTCCTCAGAAACTTCTTTAATTCCAGTATGAATGGCGCGGAGTAAATCTTTCTCAGCCTTTGTGAGTTCTCCTTTTTTATTACCTTGTTTAGTTCCTTTTTCCGCAAATTCCGTCACCAATCGCCAAACCCGATTGAGAAAACGAAACTGTCCTTCCACATCCGCATCATCCCATTCCAAATCCTTCTCTGGGGGGGCTTTGAAGAGGATAAACATTCTCGCGGTATCTGCCCCATATTTACTTAATACTTTTTGGGGGTCAACGCCATTATATTTAGACTTAGACATCTTTTCGTAGAAGACATCTAAAACATCCCCTGTTTCTGCGTCAACGGGTTGTTGAATTTCCCCCTTCTCTGGGTCAACCACGGTTTGAAACTTAACCTGATCAGGAGTAATGTATTTACCAGTGATGGGATTTTTGTAAGTTATGGCTTGCACCATCCCTTGAGTGAGGAGCTTTTGGAAAGGTTCATCAATGCTGACGAGATCGCGATCGCGCAAAACTTTCGTAAAGAAGCGAGAATAAAGCAAATGGAGAATCGCGTGTTCAATTCCCCCCACATATTGATCTACCCCCAGCCAATCATCAGCTTTCGCCTTATCAAAAGGCTTCTCATTATTATTCGCATCAGTATAACGGAGAAAATACCAAGATGAATCAATAAAAGTATCCATTGTATCCGTTTCCCGTTTAGCAGCAGTCCCACAACTAGGACAATCCACATTCATCCAATCCGATTGAGTCAGAGGAGAAGCACCCCGTCCACTAAACTCAATATCTTCAGGAAGCTGTACAGGTAAATCTTCTTGCGGTACAGGCACACTACCACAATTTGGGCAATGAATCACAGGAATCGGCACACCCCAATAACGTTGACGGGAAATCAGCCAATCTCGTAAACGGTATTGTACCCGACCCTCACCATAGCCTTTTTCCTGAGCAAAATTAATAATCTTCTCCTTCGCTGTGGGAGAATCCATCCCATCAAACTGTGCGGAAGAATTAACTATTTTTCCAGGTTCAGTATAAGCAGTAGAAATATCCCCCTCAGTATCATCCCCAGGAATAATTACTACCTTAATGGGTAAATTATTATCCTTAGCAAACTGGAAATCACGGTTATCATGAGCAGGAACACCCATAACCGCCCCTGTTCCATATTCATACAAAACATAATCCGCAATCCAAATCGGGATTTCTTCCCCCGTAAAAGGATTAATAACCTTTCCTCCAGTGGGAACGCCTCGCTTCGGTTTATCTTCCGCAGTCCGTTCTAACTCACTTTCCTTCGCCACTTCAGTAATAAACTTATCAACCGCCTCTTGACGGTCTGGGGTAGTCACTTCGCTAGTTAAAGGGTGTTCAGGTGCAAGGACAACATAAGTCACGCCATAGACCGTATCAGGGCGCGTTGTGAAGACTCCCACCTTCTCAGCCATCCCCACAATCGGGAATTCCAGATAAGCCCCCACAGACTTACCAATCCAATTAGCTTGCATTAGTTTAACGCGATCGGGCCAACCAGAAAGTTTATCTAAATCTTGTAGTAACTCCTCTGCATAGTCGGTAATTTTCAAAAACCACTGTCTCAGGAGTTTACGCTCAACTTTCGCCCCACTGCGCCAAGAACGCCCATCACTATCAACCTGTTCATTCGCAAGTACAGTTTGATCCACAGGGTCCCAATTTACCGCAGCTTCTTTTTGATACGCCAGTCCAGCCTCATAGAACTGCAAAAATAACCACTGCGTCCAACGGTAGTAATCTGGGGAACAGGTCGCCACTTCCCGACTCCAATCTATAGAGAGTCCTAGTAATTGCAACTGCGCCTTCATCTGAGCAATATTGCTATAAGTCCACTCTGCTGGCTGAATACCTCTTTCAATCGCTGCATTCTCCGCTGGTAAACCAAAGGCATCCCATCCCATCGGGTGCAGAACGCGATATCCCTGCATCCGCTTCAGGCGAGCAATTACATCAGTAATAACATAGTTGCGAACGTGACCCATGTGGAGATTTCCCGATGGGTAGGGGAACATGGAGAGGGCATAGAACTTAGGTTTCTCGCTATCTTCTGGGGTATTATCTATACCAAGTTCTACCCACTGAGTTTGCCATTTTTGTTCCACTGCTGCGGGGTTATATTGATCCACGGTCATTTCTCCTGTTGGGTTTAACGTTATCTACTACGTCTATTAATTTTATTGCACTTGAGGAAGAATTGATATTTAGAATCAATACTGGCTTATAAGTATTCGTGCTTCTAGGACAGAGAGTAGAAGATATCTTTACTGATGGCAAAATTAGCTTTTTTTAAGCCTTGAGCGTCCTGACTGGAATACTTTCAGAGTTGTCAACATAGTGAAGTGTGTATGGGGACGTACCATTACTTGATACACTGATAATAAAGAAAGCGCAAAAGTTAATAATGATTGAGTGGTTGG
>JBBQDV010000170.1:0-6690 GCA_038320005.1 Cyanophyceae cyanobacterium | reverse complement strand
CTCCCAAACCCGTTGATGAGTGAGAAGATTCTCTACAGCTTCAGGAGTTAAGGGTTGAGAAAAATAATGACCTTGACCGAGTTCACAACCTAGTCCTCGCAGTTGTTCTAATTGCTGATAGGTTTCTACTCCTGTCGCAATTGTTTTCAATTTCAGTTGATGACTTAGGGTCATGATTGTCTTAATAATTTGCTTGTTTTTCCTGTTATTATCTATATCAGCAATAAAAGAACGGTCAATCTTTAAAATATTAACTGGTACAGAGTGAAGATAATCTAATGACATATAGCCATTACCAAAGCCATCAATACTAATTTGAACTCCTCGTGCTTTGAGCTGTAATAGTAAGTGGCTACTCGCTACAGTTTGTTTGTCTAAAGCACTTTCAGTAATTTCTAAGCTTAAACAATTACTCTCTAATCCAGTTCGGTGTAAAATTTCTTCTACTCGTCTCATTAGAATCGGATTATCTATTTCTTGAACCGAAAGATTTACCCCAATTTTTAGAGTTTGTAAATCTTGAAAAGAATTTTGCCAAAATGCGACTTGACAACAAGCTTCTTGAAGAACCCAATCATCTAGTAAGGTAATAAGTCCAATTTCTTCTGCGACATGAATAAACTCACCTGGATGTAATATGCCCTTAGTCGGATGTTGCCAGCGGACTAAAGCTTCAAAGCCATGTAAACATCCTGTTTTCAGAGATACGATTGGCTGATAATAGATTACAAATTCTTGGCGTTCAAAAGCCTGTCGTAAATCATTTTCTAGATGAAGTCGCTCTCTGGCTTGAATCTGCATTTGGAGATCAAAAATCGCATATTGGGCTTTTCCTTTTGCCTTCGCATGATACATTGCTATGTCTGCATCCCGAAGTAAATCAGAAGCAGAGGTATAATCTTTTGTCCCTAAAACAATACCAATACTGGTTGTAACCAGGATATTATGACCTACAAGATTAAAAGGGGAACGAAGTTGATCAAAAATACGTTCCCCGACTTGAGTGGCTTCTTCAATTCCTTCAATATTATCTAAAAGCAGGACAAATTCATCACCTCCAAGTCGAGCAGCAACATCATTAGCACGAATCACATTCTGAAGCTTTTTAGCTACAGCAATTAATAACTCATCTCCTACTAAGTGTCCTAAGCTATCATTAATTACTTTAAAGCGGTCTAAATCAAGAAATAAAAGGGCAAATTTATAATCTTCTTGACGTTTTGCCCGATTAATAGTTAGTTTAAGCTGCTCCATGAGCAGGTTACGATTAGGTAAATCAGTCAGAGCATCGTGAAGGGCATTGTAACTAAGCTTAGTTTCTGCTTGTTTGCGATCGCGAATATCTTGAAAAGCAGTAATAGCATAAACTACTTGTTTATTCTCATCAAAAACTGGCGTTATCCATAACTCAACTGGAATAACTCGTCCATTATGATGAATTTCTAGCTCATCCGTATGTACAGCCTCTCCAGCTAAAGCACGAGTAACGGGGAGATCCTCTGTTTCATAAGGTAATTGAGTCCGATAATCATACATCTGATAAGCTTCTGCCAACTGTTCTAAAGTTATATCTAAAGGATGAGCAATACTGAGTAAATTTTGCCCAACTCGATTAACATAAGTTAGCTGTCCTGTCGGGTCATGAACAGAAACTCCCACGGGTAAAGCTTCTAAAAATTGGTGTAAACGGCTTTCATTCTCTACTAAGGCTTGATTCAAAGCTTGCATTTGGCTAAAGGAGGTTTGCAGTTGCAAGGTCATCTGATTAAAAGATCTGGCTAACTCTTGCACTTCCCGCACGCTATTGACTGTAACCGTTTGTTGTAAATCACCTTTAGCAACTTCTTGGGCTGCTTCATCCAACTTTAGCAAGGGTCGAGAAACACAACGAGCCATCACTAGGCTAGAAAAGGTGACAAGAGTAACTACGCCCAAAAATAACAGTACAGCGAGGACTTTTTGTATATGAAATTGGGCTGCAAAATCAGATTCCGAAGTAATAATAATTGCCAACAAGACAATAACCAAAATTATCACTTGAGGAATAAAGAGAAAGCTAACCAATAACCCCAAAGAAGCTTGCTGAACCAGCGTTTTCATCTGGAGAATAAAACCTTGCATAATTGTCACGATCGTAATTTAAATTACAAGCTTAGGTCAAATATAGCATTCTTATTTCTCGAGGGAGTATACATAAAGAAAGAGAAACAGCCACCCTAACTTAGAGTGACTGTCATGAAAATAGTGAAATTTTATTGTGCTTTTGACTCTGGTTTTGCTTGCGCTCCCCAGAACTTAAACTTTAGTAGTCAAAGTCACCACCACCGCCAGCAGCAGCACCTTGCTCCTTAGCAGGTTTATCAACAATGATACATTCAGTAGTTAAGACCATACCTGCGATAGATGCTGCATTTTGCAAAGCAGAGCGAGTCACCTTAGCTGGGTCAACAATACCCGCTTCAAACATATCTGTAAACTCGTTAGTTGCTGCATTGTAGCCCACGTTAAAGTCTTTTTCTTTAACACGTTCAGCAATTACCGCACCATTTTGTCCAGCATTTTCAGCAATCCGCTTTAAGGGTGCAGCCAGAGCGCGAGAAACAATCATTGCTCCAGTCAAACCTTCAAGGGTGAGGTTCTCTTGCGCCCACTTCTCCAGGTCAGGAGTGAGGTGTGCGAGGGTTGTACCACCACCAGGAACGATACCTTCTTCCACTGCTGCTTTAGTCGCGTTGATAGCGTCTTCTAAGCGCAATTTACGGTCTTTCATTTCGGTTTCCGTAGCAGCACCAACCTTGATAACCGCAACACCACCAGAGAGTTTCGCTAAACGCTCTTGTAGTTTCTCTTTGTCGTAAGAAGATTCAGTTTCTTCGATTTGACGGCGAAGAAGTTGACAACGGGATTTAACTGCTGCTTCGTTTCCTTCCGCAACAATAGTGGTGCTATCTTTAGTGATATTGATGCGACGACAAGTTCCGAGCATCTCGATTTTAGTAGTTTCGAGCTTCAAACCTGCATCTTCTGCAATCACTTGACCACCTGTGAGGATAGCAAGGTCTTCAAGCATTTGCTTACGACGGTCGCCAAAGCCAGGAGCTTTAACCGCAGCAACGTTGAGAACACCACGGAGGCGGTTAACAACAAGAGTTGCTAGGGCTTCTTTCTCGATGTCTTCAGCAATGATAACTAAAGGCTTACCAGAGCGAGCAACTTGCTCAAGGACTGGAACGAGGTCTTGAACCAGGTTGATTTTTTTGTCAGTGATGAGGATATAAGGCTCTTCAAAAACCGCTTCCATACGCTCAGTATCAGTGACAAAGTAAGGAGAAATATAACCTTTGTCGAAGCGCATCCCTTCGGTAATTTCTAGTTCAGTTGTCATAGATTTCCCTTCTTCGAGGGAGATGACACCTTCTTTACCGACCTTATCCATAGCTTGAGCAATCATACTACCCACTTCTTCGTCGTTTCCAGCGGAGATAGTACCAACTTGGGCGATGGATTTAGAGTCGCTGATATCACGAGCGTGTTCAGCAATTTTGGCGACTAAGAATTCTGTAGCTTTGTCAATACCGCGTTTGAGAGCAATAGGATTAGCTCCTGCTGCGACATTACGCAAGCCTTCTTTAACAATAGCGTGAGCGAGAACCGTTGCAGTGGTTGTTCCGTCTCCTGCGACATCGTTAGTTCTAGATGCTGCTTGGCGAATTAAGGAAACCCCTGTATTTTCTACATGGTCTTCTAGTTCGATTTCTTTGGCGATAGTGACACCATCATTAACGATTTGGGGTGCGCCAAATTTCTTTTCGAGAACAACGTTACGTCCTTTTGGTCCAAGAGTGACAGCAACTGCTTCTGTCAAGATATCCATACCACGCTCTAGAGCGCGACGAGCATCTTCGTTGTAGATAATTGTTTTAGCCATATATTTAGAAAAACCTTTTTGGTTCAAAAATAGAGTGTTATTGCAAGGGAAATAGGATTTAATCTACCTATCACCTTTTGCTTATGATTCTTTTGAGTCATTCCCCTTACACCACTTAGTCAGGTCAAAGGGGGAAATGACAAGTAGAAATTAGGATACGCAAGCGAGAATATCTTTCTCAGACAGGAGGATGTAGTCATCTCCACCGAGTTTAATGTCAGTTCCTGCATACTTGGAGTAAAGAACTTTGTCGCCAACTTTGACTTCCATGGGGATATTACCGCCATCTTCTTTGGTTTTTCCAGAACCGACAGAAACTACTTCACCAACTTGAGGCTTTTCTTTGGCGTTGTCAGGAAGGAATAAACCTCCTGCTGTTTTTTCTTCGGATTCAGAGATTTTAACGAAAACACGGTCTCCAAGGGGTTTCACGGTAGAAACGTTGATAGTGACTGCTGCCATAATATGTCCTCCAGACTTTAATCTTTACAAAATGAAACTAAATTTAAAAGCTTGTTTAGGAAGATTATTCTCCTCTGCTTTTGGTTAGGTAAGGAATGAATTAGCACTCTCACCTTCCGAGTGCTAATCTAGCGAAAATAGAGTCTCTATTGCAACTTAGCGAGGAGTGTGGTTTCCCGAACTCTGATGGATGGGTCAGGGAGAAAACCCTTGTATCTTTCCGATATGAGGCTTTTCGGGGAATTGTATGCGTGTAATAAAAACTTGATATTTAATTCTGCAACTGCTCCCAAATTGACAAATCTTCAGGACGGTCAATGTCCTGTAGTAGGGGAAGTAAGTGGATTTTGAGGTTGTGATTCTGAGCAATGGTAACGGTTTGTTGCAATACGACGGAAGTTCCCCAATTAATTCCAGTAAATAGTTCAGGTAATAGCTGGCGTAAGCCAATTAAATAATAGCCCCCATCTAGCGCGGGTCCGAGAACGAGGTTATTATTTTTCAGTTGCTCAAATCCTTTTTGTAGTAGGGTGGAGGTGAGTTGAGGACAATCAATACCGATTACTATTGTTTCTTCCCCTTCTGTGAAAGCAGCAATCAGCTTTTCTCCTAAACCCCCTCCGACTTGGGGAATATAACGCCAATCTCTTCCTAACCACTCTTGCATTTGAGCAGTTGTTCCCCCAGTAAAATGAACCTCTACGGCTAAAGGCTGCATCTCCTGTAATTCCTTGACCTGCTGCAAAGTATGCTCCGTCATTTCCCGTTGTAGTTTTGCAGCCCCTTCAGCCCCAAGGGTTGGAATCAGGCGGGTTTTCGTCTGACCTGGGACAGGATAGCGAGTAAAGACGATTAAGCGTGCAGAGGACATTAGAATAAGATCCCCAATAGGGCTAATCCTGTACACAATAAATAAAATGCGCCAACAATCTGAGTTTCAGACCAACCACTCAGTTCAAAATGATGGTGTAAAGGGGCCATTTTCAATAAACGCTTTCCTTTTCCTGTCTTATCTTTAGTCGCTTTGTAATACAAAACTTGGGCAATTACAGACAAAGACTCGGCAAAAAATAGACCACTAACTAGGAACAGACCCCAGAAGGAAGAGGAAAGAATCCCCACCGCAGCCAGTGCGCCCCCCAGAGCCAGAGAACCCGTATCTCCCATGAATACCTTAGCTGGGTTGCGATTGTGGACAACAAAGCCCACACAAGCCCCACTCATACAAGTACAAAATAGGGCTAAATCAGGATAATCTCTAGCAATAATTATACCGAGTCCGAGAAACGCGATCGCGGATGTTCCGCCTGCGAGTCCGTCCACCCCGTCAGTCAAGTTTGTGGCGTTACTTTCTGCGACTAAAGTAAATCCTGAGAGTAGCCAATAGAAGAATCCTAAAGACAAACTCAGAGTGAAAGGTAAATTAACTGTCGTAATACCCTCTGGTTGACTCGCAGCAGCCCAGGTACAGAATAGCACCGCCCCAACAATCTGCAAAATTAACTTTAGTTTGGGGGAAATTCCTTTATTTGACTTATAGCGTAGAATTTGCCAATCATCCACCCAGCCAATCAAAGCATAAGTGAGGGTAATCGCACTAACCGCGATCACATTCAGATTAAACTGCGACCAGACAACTGCCACAATCAAAGCAGTGGGAATTAAAAAGATCCCTCCCATTGTGGGAGTCCCTGCTTTTTTTAAGTGGGACTGGGGACCATCTTCACGAATCACCTGTCCAGCTTTTAGCTGTCGCAGAGAAGGAATGACTCTATTCCCTAATCCTGCACTTAGAAGGGCGCAAACAAGCAAGGGAAGCGCTAGAGAAGTATTAAGTTGGAGAGAACCAGAGATTCCATCGTAGGCTAAAGCCCCTCCAACTACTAAAATAATCAAGAGTACAAGCAACCCTTTTCCAGTGAGTGCTATTTGTAAAGAGAACTTCGTATCCACAGGTTAGCTTATGTGTGTGTTGCTATGTTATTCGTCAAAATCATCATCGGAACTATTGTCATAGTCACTTACTTCACCTTCGATGAGTTCAACGAGTTCTTCTTCTTCTTCAGAATCCTCTTTTTCTTCTCCTTCTCTGGGAAGTAAGCGGTCATGTTTTTCCAGCCAGTCTAACAAAGATAGGTCTTGCTTAAGGGGAATGACTGTTGCAGGTTCGTAACGAGATTCTTGACTAAGAGCCGGATTTTTCATTATTTACTGTAGGGTATAGGACTTCTACTCTATAGATGTTAACAATACTTTGTCGAGTCTACACTGGGACGAACAAAATTTGAAAAAATGTTGCT
>JBBQDV010000169.1:0-6732 GCA_038320005.1 Cyanophyceae cyanobacterium | reverse complement strand
CTATTTTCTTGCCTTTTCTGAACCCGTTCAACGCAGTTTAAATCCTTGTTGGGATGTGATTGAAGTGGGAAACTTTCACCCCAAAGGAAAAGCAGAAGAAATGAAAGTTTACTCTGTTACTAATGCGATTAATCGCAAACCTTGTCTAGACTTGTCTCGCCAAATTCAAGGGAATCTAGAAACCATTTTTAGCTAAGATTATTCTCCTGCGTGGTAGGAACTGCGAACTAAAGGACCAGAACGAACATGAGAGAATCCTATTTCTTGCGCGATCGCGCCCAAGTTCGTAAACTCCTCTGGTGTCCAATACTTCTGGACAGGAAGATGAGCTAAAGAAGGACGCATGTATTGACCGAGGGTAACGCGATCGCACCCCACCCCTCGCAAATCCACCAACGTGCTAATCACCTCCGCCTCTGTCTCCCCATGTCCCAACATCAAGCCTGATTTCGTCGGAATTTCAGGAGCAAAGGCTTTCACAAAGCGCAAAACAGCCAAAGAGCGTTCATATTTCGCCCCCCGTCGTACCCGATCCTGTAACCTTTCCACCGTTTCAATATTGTGGTTATAACAAGCAGGTTTAGCCAAAACCACTTCCTTTACCCTGTCCTCTTGAGCTATCCCCCCCCCTTTCCCACCCCAAAAATCGGGAGTCAGCACCTCAATTTCCGTCTGCGGGTTCAATTCGCGAATCCTCCCCATCACCTTCACAAACCACCCCGCACCCCCATCTACCAAATCATCCCTTGTCACCGAAGTCAAGACAACATAGCGCAAACCCAACAACTTTATTGCTTCAGCAACTTTTTGCGGTTCTTGGGAGTCTAAAGCCATAGGTGCGTGTCCCTTATCCACCTGACAGAATCCACAAGCCCTGGTACAAACCGAACCCATAAGTAAAAAGGAAGCCGTTTTTTGAGCATAACACTCGCCCCGATTCGGACAACGCCCCTCCTCACAAATGGTATGAATCTGCCTTTGTTTGACAATCCGTTGTACCGTGGAGATCTCACTTGCTTTACCAAGGGGACGGCGCAACCAAGAGGGTAAAGCCAAAATTTCTTTACGCCACTGTTGTTGGGTCTGCATGATTAAAACTGGTGTAAATTACTTTCAAGTGTGTAAAATATTTTCGCAATTGGGCAAATCTAAGTATTTCCTACATAAGCCATGAAAAGAAATTGTTACTTAAAAATGTTGACCATCATGACATAATTATAAAAGATCTATTTTTTTAGATTAACAAGTCAAGGAGTCAGTTGTGGCAACTCATAGAATTATTGTTATAGATGATAGCCGAGTTATCAGGATGCGTGTTAAAGATATGTTGCCTGCTGGTAACTTTGAAGTCCTTGAAGCTAAAGATGGTTTAGAAGGCTTTAATTTAATTCGCTCTGCTAGTCCCAATCTTATTATGCTTGATTTTCTGCTTCCGAAAATGAGTGGTTGGGATGTTTATCAAGAAATCCAGAAAGATCCCCTTCTCCAAGCAATTCCCCTCGTATTGATGTCGGGACGCAAAGAAGAAGTAACAGAAAAGCTACAAGAGCCTTTTAAAGGTTTCGCCTTCGTTGAGAAGCCTTTTGAGAAAAAGCAGTTGATTGAAGCTATCAAGGAGGCGATGAAGAAAGCCAGTGACCGTCCTGCTGCTGCTAATACCCTTACTGGTGCGGGAGAAACTAATCTAGGGAAGGAAGTGGCACAATTGCGCTTAGAGGTCAACCAAATGGAAGGGGAAATCACTAGTCTGAAAAAACAAATTAGTCAACTAATTGGCTTTATTAAGCAAAAACTCAAGTAATCTCCCTGAAAAAAAACCCGACCTCATCTAGAGAAGTCGGGGAAAATATGCTTGAGATCCCCTTAGCGGATTTTGCTTTTACGGCTTAAAGATACTTTTCTAAGGTATTTGCCAAAGTGGTTTTTGGTACAGCACCAACAACCATATCTACACGCTGACCTCCTTTGAAAATCATCAGAGTGGGAATACTGCGTATTCCGTACTGACTCGCAACATTAGGATTTTCATCGGTATTAAGTTTAACAACTTTGACTTTACCCTCATATTGTTCGGCAATTTCTTCGACGACAGGGGCTACCATGCGACAAGGTCCGCACCAAGGTGCCCAGAAATCGACAAGAACTGGAGCTTCATTCTCTAGAACTTCTTCTTTAAAATTAGAATCTGTAACTTGTGGAGTCACTGCCATACCTGGAAATCCTTAATAGTTTTGTATTTAACTGCTAAACGCAATTTTACCATAGGTAAAACTTCTCAGATGTCATTCTTGAGTTCAATATCATTTACAGACAAGCTTTTTCGGTGTATTTTGGTTACATATCTTGATAAAGATCTTGATAAAAAGAAACCGCCCGAACGTATCCGGACGGATGTGGTGTGAGGAGTGAATCTCAATAGATATTTTCTGCCTATTGAGTTCTTCTCTATTGTAGGCGACTGGTTCATTTTTTTCGGTGGATTCCCTGCTATTTAAAAATCTCTTTTAGGTGTCAGGATTTTGGCAATACCAATCAATTGTCTTTGTTAGCCCTTGTTCTAAGTTAATCTCAGCGGTAAAACCAAAAGATTTTTTGGCTCGTTCGGTGTCTAAACAACGGCGAGGTTGTCCGTTTGGTTGGTCTGTTTCCCAAACAATTTCCCCTGTAAATTCCATGAGTTGACAAAGAAGTTCCACTAGGTCACGGATGGAAATCTCAAAGTTTGTGCCAAGATTAACAGGTTCAGGATGATCGTACTGCTCAGTTGCGATAACAATGCCTCTGGCTGCATCTGTTGAATAAATAAATTCACGGGTGGGAGTACCGTCACCCCAGACATGAAGTTCCTTATCTCCTCGTTGTTTTGCTTCGTGAACTTTGCGAATTAAAGCAGGAATGACATGAGAACTTTGGGGGTTAAAGTTGTCTTCTGGTCCGTATAAGTTGACGGGTAAAAGATAAATACCGTTAAATCCGTACTGTTGGCGATAGGATTGCAGTTGTACTAATAAGGCTTTTTTGGCAATTCCATAGGGGGCGTTGGTTTCTTCGGGGTAGCCATCCCAAAGATTTTCTTCTTTAAAAGGTACTGGTGTAAATTTTGGATAGGCGCAGATTGTTCCGACACAGACAAATTTTTCGACTTCTGCTTCCCAAGCGGAGTGAATCAGTTGCGTCCCCATCATTAGGTTGTCATAGAAAAGTTCAGCAGGTTTTTCCCGATTTAAACCAATTCCACCGACATGGGCTGCGAGGTGAATAATAATGTCTTGTTGTTCTACTGCTTTTTGACATTCCGCAAGAATTCGCAAATCACAATCGCGCGATCGCGGTATTGTAATCTTATCTGGGTTTGCTCCTGCTTGGAGAAGCTGCTGGACTACTTGCTTACCAAGGAAACCTGCCCCACCCGTTACCAAAATCCGCTTCTGAGCTAAATCTACCATGAGCTTTGATCGTCAATTGTGCTTTGTTATCGTTACATTATCCCACGAGATCTAGTTTTCCACTTCAGCCATTTCAATCACCCGCCCATCTAAATCTTTAACTAAAAAGTTTAAGGGTTTTTGGCGACGCACTTTATAACGCAGGCGTAAAGCTTGTACCCGTAAGAGAATTTCTTCGAGACAATCGTGGTCAAAACAGACATGACGTTGGTTATTTTTCTTACCCAGAGTTGCCCCAGAAATGATGTGAAGTTGAGTATTTTTCTTTAACTGATACCAGAGTCCTTCTGAGCCTTGCAAGGTGGTTGCAGAGCTACTGAGGCTGGGATTAGCGGACATATAGAGGGGGTCAATTCCTGTTGCGCCCAGGGTCTGTTCATAATTGTAATAATAATGAAGGGGGACATCCGCTGCGGATAGGTTGAGTATCCCCTCATAAAGTTGGCGAGCCACTTCCAGGTCGGATACCATGATGGTGTGGACTTTAGGCGCACTGGTGAGGAACATCCACATCGCTCCTGCATAAGCCACTAATAGCAGCACCATGATGCCTTGGGTGGAAAAAAGGCTATCTATAGGCGGTAGGAAAGCACCGAAGTACAAGGACATAGGTTTCGTTCAAATTAATCGCGACTAACTTATCCTTATCTTATCGAAAGTAAAAAATATTATCTTTTTGTCTATAATATGCCCTTAGCCTCTATTTCCCATCAAATTAGTGCAGATGAAGCTTTAGCGATTGTTGATGCGGTTATTGCTCAATCTGAAGCGGAAGCTGTTTCTGTCTGTGTAAGTGCGAGTGAGTCAGCGTTGAGTCGCTTTAGTGAAAATCAGATTAGCCAAAATGTTAGTCGCGATCGCGCTAAAATAACCATCACTAGTTTCTTTGGTAAACGGAGTGCTTCTGCTGCGACAACGGAATTGGATTCTGACGCGATCGCGCAAACCATAAAACGCTCCGAAACCTTAGCCCGCTTCGCCCCCGAAGATCCAGAATGGGTCGAACTCCTCCCCCCCCAAACCTACGCAGACCGAACCCCAAAATTTGACGAAGCCACCGCCCTATTTTCCCCCATTCCCAGAGGCGAAATCGTCCAACAAGTTTGCCAAAAATGTCGTCAAGCAGGGGTAGAAGGCTCAGGTACACTCAGCACCAGCCTTGAACTACAAGCCATCGGTAACTCCACAGGATTAAGAATATGCGATCGCGTTACCGAGGCAACATTCAGTTTAACCAGTAAAATTGACACAGGTTCTAGTTGGAACTCACGCACAGGTTGGGGCATAAGTCAACTTCCTATTGAGGAAATGACCGAAAAAGTCATCAAAAAATCCCTTTCATCCCGTGATCCCCAAGCCATCGAACCAGGAACTTATCCCGTTATCTTCGATGCAGCAGCAGTAAGCAGTCTTTTACCCTGGCTAGTTTGGAATCTCGACGCACGCGCAGCAGATGAAGGACGTTCCTTTATGTCCAAATCTGATCAGCAAGGAAATAAAGTTGGCGAACAACTCTTTAGTCCCTTAGTTAATATCCAACGGAATCCCGCTCATCCTCTCCTACAAGCAGAACGTTTTTTTAGTGACGGCTTTAGTAACAACTCCCTAGACATTATCAAAGCTGGTATTGTGCAAACCCTATCCTACAGTCGCTATTGGGCGCACCGAAAAAGCAAACAGCCCACAGGCTCATTTTATCCCATCGTCATGGCAGGAACAGACCAAAGCTTAGATGATTTGATTGCCCAAACCGAGCGAGGTATCTTCGTAAGTCGGGCTTGGTATGTGCGCTATGTTAATCCTCGTACCTTGGAAGTTACAGGTATGACGAGAGACGGTACATTCTGGATTGAAAACGGTAAAATTTCCCATCCCCTGAAAAACCTCCGCTTTAATCAAGGCTTACCCGAAATGTTACGAGATATTGATGCCCTGACTCAAGTACAGCGATTTGGAGGTGGCGTAGTGCCAGGTTTACGAGTGAAAGCCTTTCACTTTAGTAGTATTACAGATAGTATTTGACTTTTACAAATGGGTGAGACATCTTTAATTACACTACAAACAACTTCTGCTCGTTGGGAAGCGGAATTAATGCAGCAATTACTTGCTGCTCATGATATTCCTAGTCGGGTAGTTAATATTGGTGTAGGGGCTTATTTTGGGCAAGGAAGTCCTGCTGCACTGCAAGTTCGTCCTGAAGATCAATGGACAGCGCGATTGCTTTTGAGCGCCCCAGAAGAAGAAGCTTAGTATTTTTACTGAGGGGATGAGAAGAAGCCCGATTTTTGCTATATTAACGTTACTCCGTTGGGATTATTTCCTAAGAGTTAATCGAGTTCCCATCCGTGTATTTAAATATTTAGAAAGATATTATTTATTCATGTCTTTATTTGATTGGTTTGCAAATCGGAGAAAAACTGAACCCCCTGTTCAAGAACAACCAGAGCGAGAAATAGCGGACGGATTGTGGAGTAAGTGTCCCGCTTGTAGCGCCTTGACCTATACCAAAGACTTGCGAGCCAATCAAATGGTCTGTAATGAGTGTGGTCATCATGAGCGAGTGGGAAGTGATGAGCGCATTGAACAACTGATTGATGCCAAAACTTGGCAAGTTATGGGGGAAGAATTAGAGCCAACTGATCCTCTTAAATTTCGCGATCGCAAAGCCTATAGTGACCGCCTCCGTGATACCCAGGATAAAACTAAACTAACCGATGCAGTTCAAACAGGAATCGGCACTTTAGATGGCTTATCCGTTGCTTTAGCCGTCATGGACTTCCGCTTTATGGGGGGAAGCATGGGTTCAGTTGTCGGGGAAAAAATTTGTCGCCTCATTGAATATGCTACCCAGAAAAAGTTTCCTGTCGTCATTATTTGTGCTTCTGGGGGGGCGCGAATGCAAGAGGGAATGCTCAGTCTGATGCAGATGGCGAAAATTTCTGGCGCACTGGAGCGACATCAAAGAGCAAAGTTATTATATATTCCCGTCCTAACCCATCCCACAACAGGGGGAGTAACCGCAAGTTTCGCGATGCTGGGGGATTTGATTTTAGCTGAACCCAAAGCAATGATCGGCTTTGCAGGGCGACGGGTAATTGAACAAACTCTACGGGAGAAACTACCCGATGACTTTCAAACTTCAGAATATCTTTTAGGACATGGCTTTGTCGATGCAATCGTCCCCAGAACTCAGTTAAAAGGAACTCTAGCGCAACTAATTCGCTTACATCAACCTTATCTCCCAATGGTGGCTGTTACCGCAAGTGGAAATGGGAAGAAAGGGTAA
>JBBQDV010000168.1:0-6825 GCA_038320005.1 Cyanophyceae cyanobacterium | reverse complement strand
GGTCTTTAGGAGCAAGTACAGTTATTCAGGAGATCTTACAACAGGTTGAACCTAATACCATCATCTATCGCTTACGCCAAGAACTCGAACAACAATTGGGATAGTTTTTTATTATTTCAAGTTGCGAAAAATAGTTGTGATTTTAATTCAATATCTACCCTCTAACCTTTTACAATAATTGAGGACAGTAATTTATTAAGCAAGATTTAGGAAACAAACATGGCATCCATTCGCGAGTTGCACCGACAACTAATTAGTAAAGAACGTTCTGCTGTTGAAATTACCACAGCAGCCTTAGAACGAATCCAAGCCCTAGAACCCAAGGTTCATAGTTTTTTGCAGGTGACGGCGGATGAAGCCTTAGCACAAGCAAGGGATGTGGATGCCAAAATTGCTGCGGGGGAAGAAATTGGGCTATTGGCAGGGATTCCCATGGGCATTAAGGATAATATGTGTACCAAGGGAGTGCGGACTACCTGCGGATCAAAAATATTAGAAAACTTTATTCCTCCCTATGAGTCTACTGTTACCCAAAAGCTGAAGGATATTGGTGGGGTAATGGTGGGGAAAACTAACCTCGATGAGTTTGCGATGGGGAGTTCGACAGAAAACTCTGCTTACCAAGTGACAGCGAATCCTTGGGATCTCTCCCGTGTACCTGGGGGGTCTTCAGGGGGGTCAGCAGCAGCGGTATCTGCGGAAGAATGTGTTGTGGCGATTGGATCGGATACGGGGGGTTCTATTCGCCAGCCAGCCTCTTTGTGTGGGGTTGTTGGTCTGAAGCCTACCTATGGTTTGGTGTCTCGCTTTGGATTGGTTGCTTATGCTTCTTCGTTGGATCAAATTGGTCCTTTGGCGACTAGTGTTGAAGATGCTGCGATTTTATTAAGCGCGATCGCGGGATATGATCCTAGAGATGCGACTAGTCTCAAAGTTGAAATTCCTAAATATGAAGATTTTCTCAAACCCGACCTTCGCCCAAGAGGACGTTTAAGAGTTGGGGTCATTCAAGAAACTTTTGGGGAAGGATTAGATTCAACGGTGGGACAAGCTGTCACCAAGGCGATTGAAGTCTTACAAGAGATAGGGGCTGAAATTCAGATGATTTCTTGTCCGACTTTCCGCTATGGCTTACCTACCTATTATATTATTGCTCCTTCGGAGGCTTCTGCTAATCTTGCCCGTTACGATGCTGTCAAATATGGAAAACGCGAAGAAGCGGATAACTTATTGGAAATGTACACTAAGACCCGTTCTGAAGGCTTTGGGGAAGAGGTGAAACGCCGAATCATGCTTGGAACTTACGCCTTATCCGCAGGATATTATGATGCGTACTACTTGAAAGGACAAAAGGTGCGGACGTTAATTAAACGAGACTTTCAAACTGCTTTTGGAAAAGTGGATGTTTTAGTTTCTCCGACTTCTCCCACTACGGCTTTTAAAGCTGGCGAAAAAACCGCAGATCCTTTGAATATGTATCTTTCTGATTTAATGACAATTCCAGTAAACCTAGCTGGACTTCCAGGAATTAGTGTTCCTTGTGGCTTCGATGAACAGGGTCTTCCCATCGGTATGCAGTTAATTGGTAATGTTTTACAAGAACAGAAACTTCTCAATATTGCTTATGCTTACGAACAAGCAACTGATTGGTCTAAGACCAAACCTTCACTAAAATAATAAAGATGATTGCAGGCAATTTTTCTCTACCTGCAATTTTGCTATCCTGCTTATACACTAGGAACAATGACGACATATTGGAAATTCTTGGCGGGTGTTGCGGTTATTTTTGCAGCTTCCTATCTTTTAATTTGCGTCTCTCTTTATTTTTGGCAAAACCGTTTAATTTTCCTTCCTTCTCAGGTAATCCAAACTATTCCCGATGATTTTGGTTTGTCCTATGAGGATGTGTGGATTCCGATTACTACAACTTTGGGAATGAAGGAACATTTACATGGTTGGTGGATACCTGTGGCTGATCCTCAAGGGGTGATTTTATATTTGCATGGGAATGGGTCGAATGTGGGGGCGAATATAACCCAGGCGCAACGTTTTCAGGAAATGGGATTTTCGGTAATGTTGATTGATTATCGGGGCTATGGTCGCAGTGAAGGGAGTTTTCCCACAGAACAGCAGGTTTATGAGGATGCTAATTCCGCTTTGAGTTATCTTCTCGCATTCCAACAACTTCAGCCAGAGGAGGTGTTTTTATATGGTCATTCTTTAGGGGGCGCGATCGCGATCGAGTTAGCAACCCATTCACCAAATTTAGGAGGAATGATTATTCAGAGTTCTTTCACCTCAATGACAGATATGGTGATACATCTCAAACGCTATAACTGGCTTCCCATTAAGCTAATTTTACATCACAAATTTGATTCGATTGCCAAAATTAAGGCGATTCAAATACCGATACTTTTCATTCATGGTACAAAGGATGAAGTAGTTCCTTCCTACATGACGGAAATGCTTTATGATGCAGCGACAGCAACCCATAAGGAAATTTTACTCGTTCCTGATGCTCTCCATGATAATGTGGCGACAGTTGCAGGAAAGCGTTATTTAGAAACAGTGGAAAAGTTTTATGAAACTGCTCAAAAATCAAAAGTTTAGAATTAAAAATTATCACCCTCTCACCCCCTCACCCCCCTCAAGGATAGGGAAGGCGAAACAAACATACGTTATGTTCAAAGCCTTTCAAACTGTAGTCTCCCATTTTAGTAAAGCCAGTTTTTAGTTGCAGACGAGAGTAAGTTGCTTCGCTGATGACACATTCCCCAGGGGCGCAAATCGTCTCCATACGGGCAGCTAAGTTAACATTTGTACCTAGAACCGTATAATCTACCCGTTTTGTGCTACCGACATCCCCCACAAATGCTTTCCCACTGTTGATGGCGATGCGGATTTGTAGGTCTTGTGACCAAGTTTTTTTGAGGTTGAGTTGGTGAAGACGCTCTAGCATTCCTTTCGCAGCAGCCACAGCGTGATCTGCGTGATTTTCTTGGGGTTCAGGCGCGCCAAAAAATGCCATAATGCAATCACCGATAAATTTATCTAAAGTTCCCCTCGCTTCAAAGACAGGTTGGAGCATTTCTTCAAATAAGCGGTTTAACAAGTCAGAAATTTCCGTGGGAGTGAGTTGTTGAGAAAGTTCACTAAAGTTGACCAAATCAGCAAATAAGATACTGATATCTGCTTCAACGGGTTTAATGCGTCCGTTTTCTAATATTCCCAATGAGATCATTTTTTGAACTACGCCTGGGGAATGGTAACGTTCGAGTTGATGGCGCAGGGTTTCTTCTTCTTGGAGTTTGCGAGTAAGTAGCCAACGTTGGATACTAGTAGCGACAAGATTGGCGATGACGGAGAAAAAGCTTAAGTCTTGGTCTTCCTGGGGGTCTAAGGCTGGAAAGTAGTGGAATTCAGCATCCGCATAGAGGACTCCTACTACTTGCTGTTTATCCCAAAGAGGGACGGCTAAAGCTCCCTGAATCCCTTTACTGAGAATACTATCTTCCCCTTGAAAGCGTTTATCACTTTGAGCATCTATAGTTTTGATGGCGACTTTTTCGACGAAGACTTTTTTGCAAATGCTACGACTAATCCAACTCCCTTTTCTTAGATTTGTTTGGCTATCTTTATAACGATTCGCAGTTTGGAGCAGTTTTAGTTGTCCTTTTCCTTCAATATCAATCAAGAGAGCAAGGTTTTGGATTGTTTTCAGTTCTTGAAAGACAACATTTTTAACTTCAGCAAAAATATCTTCTATGGATTCTGCTGAGTTTAAACCTTTAGCAATTTCGACTAGATGTTGTAATCGCGCGATCGCGGTTTCTTGATTAAGATAAGTATTACCTGGATCTTCTGGTTTAATCCATTGATCTTTTAGTTCTTCCGCACTACGCAGGATAGTTCTGCCATTCTTGGAATCAGTCTCTTTGCTATTTAATATCGAGAGAGAATCAGCGAAAGTGACTGCAATAATCACATTCCCAATTTGAAGTAGATCAAGATGACTCAGCTTTTGGGCGGAAGTAATAATCTTTTGATTAAGTAGCGTACCATTCATACTTCCTAAATCTTCTAGCAACCACTTCCCCTCGGGGGTTCTAAATAAGTGAGCATGGTTACGAGAAACTTCTGAAAACGCTAAAGACAAATCGCAGGTGGGTGAACGACCTATTATAAAATCATCTTTTGCTACGCTGACGATACTGTCAGAGCTACCTTCAATTTGCACCCGCAGCTTAAGTTCGATCATAGTATTTTTGTCACTGATTGATACTGCCAATTTTCCCTTAGTTATACTTGCAATAAGAAATTTGGCTCTATCGCCATCTCACGGGTTGGTATATTATTACGATTGACTACTGGGCGTAAATTACTTAATACAGGAGAAATTGCCTGTAACGGGATATTTTTGCCATTGATAATAATAGCTTGCGTTTTACCTGCTGTTAGTATTCCCTCAAAACTAGTATTGGGAACTTCTCTTGAGATATTTCCTTGGGGGGGGAAGGGGTTGACCAAATTCAATCATCGGGGTGCGTGTTGTCTGGGGAAGAGAGGGAGTTAAGTTATTGTTATTACCTGGTAAGGGGGGAACTTGAACGGTGATATCTTCTTTGGGAGGGGAAGCATTAGCGGGAGGAAGGGGCAAATTTGTCGCAGTAGCGGTCGTCTCGAAGCGGGGGCGAATCAGCCAACCATTAGCTTCTGTGGGGCTTATTTGGAAAGGTTCAGCAGAAAAACGAGTTTCAGGGCTAAATTCTAAGACCAAGCGAGTTGTCTCTTCATCAAATTGAGAGGCGCGAATTTCTTTGATATTCCCAGGGTAGTTTTGTTGTCTGGGGAGATCGCTAATTTGAGTATCGGGTAGGTCAATAACTAAACGGGGCGGGTCAGTAAGGATAAAAATATTTGGTGTTGTCTGGGCTTCTAAGCTTAGGGTTAGTTGATTATTACTCGGATCAAATTCCCATTGAGTTAAGGTCGCACTATGAGCAGTATTGCTAAGGATAACACCGCTTAGACAACAGCCAATAAAGGAAAAAACAGGTTTCCTCAAAAGGGAAGGATTTTTCCTGGCTTGATGTTGAAATTCCATGACTTTAGAACACTTTTGTAATTAACAGCTTCAGAAACGATGAATTATTCTCATCAAACCAATCTTCTTCCCCTTTGCTTCTATTTCCCTATACTTTTACCAATTCCACATTACGGGATTATTATCGAGGTGGTCGGTAACATGACGACTAATTTGCTCAATTTGTTTGATCTCCCCTGGTGAGAGTTGGACTTGGACAGCTTTAGCATTATCTATTGCTTGTTGGGCGTTTCTTGCTCCCGCGATCGCGTTAGTTTGAGGTTGAGCAATTAACCAGGCGAGAGACAGTTGTGCCAAACTACAACTATGATGATCCGCGATTGGGCGCAATTGGTCAAGGGCTTCTTGAGCGCGTTTATAGTTTTCTCCTTGAAATAGTTTGTTATCTCGGCGATTATCCCCTTCAGGAAATTCTTTGTCAAGTCCAAATTTACCCGTCAGAAGACCTTGGGCGAGGGAAGAATAGGCGAGAATACTAATCTCGTTTTCGATACAATAGGGCATAGCTTCTTTTTCCACATATCGCCAAAATAAGGAATAGGGAGGTTGTAAGCTATCTATGCGTCCGTACTGGGCTGCGCCCGTGAGTTGTTCTTTGGAGAAGTTAGAAACACCAATGGCGCGGATTTTACCCTCTTCTTTCAGTTTCACTAACGCCTTCATGGTTTCTTCAATGGGAACAATCTCACTGTTAAACGAGCCTGTTGCCCAATGAATTTGGTATAAATCTAAGTAGTCTGTATCAAGATTTTTTAAAGAGCGATCGCAAGCTTCGATAACTTGATCATATTTAAGATGATTAGCAAATACTTTGGACGCATATTCTACTTGTTCTCTGGGTACATCTGTTAAGGCTTTGGCGATAACTTGTTCTGAATGTCCATCTCCGTAAACCTCTGCGGTGTCAATGGTAGTAATTCCTGCATCCACCGCAGCCCGAATTGCTTTGATGCTTTCTTCGTCTTCAATCCCCACCCAGAAACGCTTTCCAGCTTGCCAAGTTCCCATTAAAATTGGGGTAAATTTAACCTCTGATTTTCCTAAAGTGCGCTTTTCCATGTTTATCTCCTGAGTTTTTAAAAACCGTTTCTCTCTCAAGTTATCAATTCTTTTGTGATCATGAATAATAGTTATAAAATTGAGACTAACAACGCATTAAAAGAATGGGCTGTTGCGGTAAACGCCTTAGAACAGGGTGAAACTATTATGCTGTTACGCAAGGGTGGAATTAAGGAGGTGGGGAATAAGTTTCAAGTCGCCCATCGGGAGGTTTTGCTATATCCTACCTATGAGCATCAGAAACCCCATTTGCTTAAATCTGAGTATGCTAATCAAGTTAGTCCCGTTGTCTCTGGTTGGCATCCTGAAAGGGTTAAAATTAGTAGTTGGGCAAATATTACTGATATTTTTGCAGTAACCGCAGCGGATATTCTTGAGGAACTTATCCCATATCACATTTGGAATCAGCAGTTTGCGAGGGAACGGTTTAAGTGGAAACCGAAACAGCCTTTATATATTTTGTTATTACGGACTTATCGTTTATCTAAAGCGGTGGAAATCCCCTATGAATCGGGATATGGCGGTTGTAAGTCTTGGATTGACTTAAGTGATTCTCTTGCTTTAGACGCAAGTATGTCTGTGTTTGATGATAATGATTATATTCAGCAAGTTGCAACGATTCGTCGTATCATTGGATTCAATTAGATAATCTGAGAGGGTTA
>JBBQDV010000167.1:0-6864 GCA_038320005.1 Cyanophyceae cyanobacterium | reverse complement strand
CAGTTATAAATATTGTTCATCAATACACAAGAAGGATGGTTACTCTTATGACTTTTGAAACAATGCGCCTAAAGACGCAATTTCCTTTTCCTCCCCGATGCTCAAGCCACAGGGCTTCCAAGTACCGAGGTATTTTCGTGACTTATCCAACATCAGAAGAAGAAATCTATCAACAGGAGCAAGAGGAGGAAGTTCAAGAGTTTGAAGCGACCCCCTCTGAGGAAGATTCTAGCTCTATTTCTCCAGACTTTAAAAACTGGTTAAAAGGTTGGCGCGGATTAGCATTAGGTCTAGGATTAGGCGTGTTTCTAACCCTTATGGGGACTCGTTTTATTAGACCCGAAAGTACAGAAAATGTCACAGATGATCCTGTTGAGATGGAAAACCAGGGAACAGCCCGAAGCGTCACCACAGTCCAACTGACCCCAGAAAATGTGGAAAGTCTTCTTTCCGCCACAGGAACAGTCGCAGCTTTTGAGTTAATCCCCGTCAAAACTCAAGAATCTGGCTATAAAATCGAAGCAGTGTTTGCTAAAGAAGGTGATAGAGTTGAGAAAGGAGAACTTTTAGCACGCTTAGATCGATCAGTATTGCAGGGACAATATGATCAGGCACAAGCTAGAGTTAGAGAAGCAGAAGCCCGTTTATCGGAATTGCAAGCTGGCTCTCGTTCAGAGGAAATTGACCAGTCAAAAGCCCGTCTCGCCCAAGCAGAGGCAAGATTAAGAGAAGCCCAGGCAAGTGTTCCCCGTCGCATCGAGCAAGCCCAAGCCCAGGTAGATTCTGCCCAAGCCCGTTTAGATTTAGCATCTAATCGTTTAGCAAGTAATCGAGGCTTATTAGCACAAGGGGCGATTCCGCGCGATCGTTTTAATGAAATTGAGAGTGAATATCGTAGCGCCCAAGCAAATGTCAGAGAAGCGGAACAACGCTTACAAGAAGCGAGAAATACAGATACCCCAGGTATAGCCCAAATAGAAGCTAGTGTATCAGAAGCGCGAGCAAACCTAAAACAGATGCAAACAGGGTCTCGCCCAGAAGTGATTACCCAAGCCCAGGCACAACTAGCCCAAAGCAAAGCCCAACTGCAAACTGCATCCGCCCAATTAAGCAATACTCAGATTCTTTCCCCCGTCAGTGGGCTGATTTTGACAAGGACAGCAAGAGTCGGTGATGTACCTTCTTCAATGGGAAATGAAAACTTATTTGATATCGTCGAAGATGGGCGTTTAGAACTGTTGTTAAAACTACCTGAAACCCAGTTAGGACAGGTAGAACCAGGACAAACTGTTTTAATTACATCCAATCGGGATCAGAATTTAAAACTAACTGGAAAAGTTCGAGAAATATCCCCATCCGTTGAAGCAGAATCTCGTCAAGGTACGGTAAAAGTAGATTTACCAAGTTCCGATAGTCTGCAACCTGGGATATTTTTACGCGGAGAGATTATTACAGATTCTGAGAGTGGTTTAGCTGTTCCCTCCAAAGCAGTTTTACCTCAATCCGACGGCAGTGCAATTATTTATACAGTACAACCAGATAATACAGTCAAAGCAAACCCTGTGGAAATGGGTGAATTACTCCCTGATGACAAAATTGAGATCCTTAGTGGTGTAAATGCTGGGGATGAGATTGTTGTCAAAGGGGCAGCATATTTAAAAGATCGCGATCGCGTTACGGTAAGCAATAATTAGTAACTATGTCTTTTCATGTCTCTGCTTGGTCAATTAAAAACCCCGTTCCCACCTTGGTTCTCTTCCTCGTCTTAGGGATTATTGGGGTGATGTCCTTTTTACAACTCGGCATTAACGATAACCCCAATATCGATGTTCCTGCTGTGCAAGTAATTGTAACTCAACCTGGGGCAGGACCTTCAGAACTAGAAACCGAAGTAACCCAACCCGTTGAAGATGCGGTAGCAGGTTTAGGAAACATTGATAAAATCACCTCCATTGTCAACGAGGGAAATTCCATAACTACCATTGAGTTTATCTTAGGTAGTGATACAGATCGCGCTACTAACGATGTGCGTAATGCCATTTCCCAAATTCAGAGTGAATTACCTCCAGATGCTAATGATCCCATTGTGCAACGCTTAGAGTTTTCTGGTGGGTCAATTATGACCTATGCAGTGGCTTCCGAGTCCCGTACTGTCGAGGAATTGAGTGATTTAGTTGACCGCAATATTGGTCGAGCAATTTTAGCCGTCCCAGGAGTCGCCCAGATTAAACGTTTAGGAGGCTTAGATCGCGAAATTAGAGTTGACCTTGATCCAGTTAGACTACAATCATTAGGCATTACTGTAACGGAAGTTAATGACCAAATTCGCAACTTTAATACTAACTTGCCAGGGGGACGCTCAGAAGTTGGCGGAACTGAACAAAACGTTAGAACTTTAGGAAGTCAGCAAACTGTAGCAGAATTACAGGCTTATCCTATCGTCCTCTCTGGGGGTGGAACTGTTCCTCTTAGTAGCTTAGGGGATGTACGGGATGGGACAGGAGAAGCAAGGAAATCTGCTTTTCTCAATAATGAACCAGTAGTTGGCTTTTCCGTATTACGGAGTACAGGGAGTAACCTCGCCACAGTCGAAGAACAAGTCCGTGAAGTGGTGGCAAATCTGGAAGAAACTTTAGATGATGATGTAGAATTGCAACTAATTTTTACTCGCGCTGATTCAGTTCGCGATTCTTTTCGGGCGACCACTGATGCTTTGATATTTGGTTCTATCCTCACCATTATTACCGTTGGAATCTTTTTACGAGACTGGCGCGCCACTTTAATTACAGCTTTAGCCTTACCTCTTTCGATTATCCCCACCTTCTGGGTCATGGGGATCTTAGATTACACCCTCAACGGTATGACCTTACTCGCTTTAGCCTTAGCGATTGGGAACTTAGTTGATGATGCTATCTGTATGATTGAAAATATTGATCAGCATTTGGATATGGGCAAAAAGCCTTATCAGGCTGCATTGGATGCGTCAAGAGAGATTGGTATCTCCGTGGTGACGACAACTGCAACTATTGTGGCGGTATTTCTTCCTGTTGCCTTTATGGGGGGAATTCCAGGGCAATTCTTTCAACCTTTTGGCGTAACTGTCGCCGTTTCAACTATGTTTTCCACTTTGGTTGCGACCACGATAACACCGATGTTAAGTGCTTATATCTTGAAGGGTAAGCATAAGCCTAATGAAAATAATGGTAATGGACATAAGCCAGGTCAGAAAACTTTAAAGACTGTTCCCCTCGAAACCAAACAACCCCGTCGTCCCTATCGTTCCCTACTTACTTGGGCGTTACGACATCGGATTACCACTTTGTTGATCGCGATCGCGTTTTTTATTGGTAGTCTGCAATTAATCCCCCTCATTCCCCAAGGTCTATTTGACTCTGGAGATACAGGCTTAAGTACCCTCGACCTTAATTTACCCCCAGGTTCAACCTTAGAAGACACCGAAGAAGTCCTCTTTACCGTTACCGATATACTCCGAGATAACCCTGCGGTTAAGAATGTCCTCGCTAGTGCGAACCAAGTAAACTCTGCCAATGTCTCTATTAATCTCATCCCCAAAAGTGAAAGAATTTCTCAACAAGAATTTGAAGAAACGATGCGTTCCGAGTTTGCCAAAATTCCAGGCACAGAAATTAGTTTTGTGAGTCAAGGGGCAGGTGGTGGTGGTAAAGATTTATCATTAATCATCCAGAGTGATGATGCCCAAACTCTTACCCAGACCGCAGAAGATATCGAAATGCAGATGCGAGATATCCCAGGACTAGTAGAAGTTAGTTCTAGTGCGAGTTTAGTTAGACCTGAACTTGTCATTGAACCCGACCCCCAAAGGGCAACAGATTTGGGTATTTCGGTAAACGCGATCGCGCGGACTGCATCCCTCGCCCTCATTGGCGATAACGAATCCAACCTTGCCAAATTCAACCTCCCAGACCGCCAGATCCCCATCCTCGTCCAGCTAGACCCCGCAGTGAGGGGAAATATCAGCACCCTGCAAAACTTAGAAATTCCTAGCCCAAATGGAACTCTTGTTCCTCTCAACGCCGTTGCCAATATCCGTCTCGGAAGTGGACCTGCTACCATTCAACGTTTAAATCGTTCCCGTCAAATCTCCCTAGAAGCTAACCTCCAAGGCATATCTCTGGGTGATGCCCTCGAATCCGTCCGCAACCTCCCCGCCATGAACCCCCTTCCCCCTGGAGTATCAGAAGAACCTTCTGGGGATGCAGAAATTATGCGCGATATTTTTACCCGTTTTGCCAGTGCGTTAGGACTATCCATCCTTTCAATTTATGTTATTCTCGTCTTGCTTTATAACAACTTCCTTTACCCTCTCACCATTTTAGCTGCCTTACCCCTCTCCATTGGTGGGGCATTAATCGCCCTGCTGATTACCCAAAAAGAGTTAGGACTATTTGCCCTGATTGGCATTGTCCTTTTAATGGGACTTGTCACTAAAAACGCCATTCTTTTGGTAGATTTCGCCCTCGACAATGAACGCAAAGGTTTACCTCAATTTAAAGCTATTGTCGAAGCAGGGGTATCGCGCCTCCGTCCTATCGTCATGACTTCCCTTTCCACCATCGCAGGGATGATCCCCATTGCCCTTGAATTGGGCGCAGACGGAGAAGTTCGTTCTCCAATGGCGATCGCGGTAATTGGTGGATTTAGCACCTCAACCCTTTTAACCCTAATTGTTGTCCCTGTCATCTTCACCTACATTGACAACATCACCCACTGGCTGAAGAAATTATTGAATTTAGATAAAGGGGAGAAAGAAACCTCCTCAGCCGTTACCAAGAAAAACTGGGTCTAAAGCCTCGTCCTTCTAGGACGACTTTTATGTTAAACTTTGTTTTAAGTACGGTCGGGCAGATCGGAACAATGCTCGTTGAGGGTAAAGGGATCGGGGAAAATATTTGGATTAAGTTCCATATTTTCTATACTCTCCCGTTGAAGCGAGAATCTCTGCTCCTTTAGGGCGGAGAGTGTCAAAAATAACCCGACCTGGAACAGGATCATCTTAATTAAGATGAGACTTGACAAAAAGACAAAGTTGCTTCAAGATCTGTAATTAGAAATTAGCAAAGATAAAATTTTCGAGAAAAGACTTAAAAAATTTTAAGCACCACTTCAAAGTTGTTTGCGCAGCTTTGAAGTGGCTAACCCCCAAACTGAAACAACCAGTCTGGACGCTAGGACAAATTCTAACACTCCTAACGCCCACCCTGATCTATCAAATTAAACTGTTCGGGTGGCTAAATTTTTTGGAAAGTCGCTACAACCCAAATTCAGGAGTGTTTAATCATGTTTCAAAATTTAATGACCACTGGAGTTGTTAAGCCTCAACAATTTCCCAAGCAACAAGTTTTAACTGAGGTGGCGAATCTCCTCAACATTGCTCCCCATCGGATTTTGGATATAGAATGCTGGCATTATCAGCTTTGGATTAATATAGACGGAGTTGGGAGTAAGTTCGTTAGCTATCGCCGTTTACCCCTCTGGATTGAGGCTGCGAAAGAGGCGATAAATAATGCAAAGACTCAAGAAGAGTTGGACAGCCTAGCAAGCTTATTACGGGGTGAAATCGAGTTTTATCGTCAATACTATGCACCAATGGCTTTAGATGCCTTGCGAGGGGCTTGGAAGGCTCACTCAGAGTTCCTCAAAGCAGAAGCAGAACGCCTCGAACCGATGCGGGCGCATTTAGAATCTGCTTATAAATGGCAACAAAGTTGGGTTAATGTGCTTCAATATTGTCAAGATATCTATTCCCTCCAACCTTTGATGAATGAAATCAAACGGCAAAGTGAGCTATTTATGAATGTAGATGGGGTGGTAGAGTCCCTAGAGGAAGAATGGTCAAAGCGGTGGCGAGATTTGGCTTTAGTTAGCTAATTTTTGCTCAATAATGTAATAGCAGAGAGTCTGCATAACTTAACTAATTAATATTGAATAATTCAGACAGTACACTAGAGGAACAATCATGCGGAGTTTGTCGATATCCTCACGTTGAACCCTTTCTCTTTGATCATAATGGTTACACACAGGAACGCGATCGCGATTATTGGCGTTGTCCACATTGTCACAGCACTTTCTTGATAGCGGAACAGTTACCCAGTCAGGACTTTGAACGAGAACGTTACGAACTCCATGAAAACGATCTAGAAGATATTAGGTATCGTCAATTTTTAAATCGTCTTGCTGAACCTCTAGTAATGCGTTTAAGACCAAAGCAACAGGGTTTAGATTATGGTTGTGGTCCTAGTCCAGTTTTAGCGCAAATGTTACGAGAGGAAGGACATGACATAGAGATTTATGACCCCTTCTTTTATCGCGATCGCGCCCCACTCAAAAAAACATATAATTTCATCACCTGTACTGAAGTTGTCGAACATTTCCACCATCCAGCGGAAGAGTTTGATTTTCTGTATAGCCTCCTCAAACCAGGGGGTTATCTCGCCATCATGACCTGTTTCCAGACGGATGATTCTGCTTTCGCCCGTTGGCACTATCGCCGTGACCAAACCCATGTTACCTTTTATCGAGAGTCAACCTTTGCTGTACTTGCTCAACAGTACAATTATACCTGGGTAGTTCCTTGTCGGAATGTAGTGTTAATGCAAAAAACGTAATAATCTTGTCTAACAAACCGACCCTATTTTCTTAAGTAAAAAGAGAGAAGGACACAGCATAGCTATGTCCCAAGGGTTAGTTAGTTATCGTCAAAAACATCATTTCCAGCTTTACTACCGCCCCCAACGGTTACGAGGTCGATTTGCTGGCGATAGTAGTCAACACTCTTAACTTGGACATCAACGCGATCGCCTAAACGGTAAGCGGTGCGATTTT
>JBBQDV010000166.1:0-6895 GCA_038320005.1 Cyanophyceae cyanobacterium | reverse complement strand
GATCGCGATCTCTTAGATTCCCTCTTTAAAACCCACCAAATTGATGCCGTCATGCACTTTGCAGCCTATGCTTACGTTGGTGAATCCGTCAGCGATCCAGGCAAATATTACCAAAATAACGTCGTTGGAACTCTCACCCTCCTAGAGGCAATGGTAGCTGCTGGAGTTCCTAAATTCATCTTCTCCTCCACCTGCGCTACTTATGGAGTCCCGACAACTCTCCCTATCCCCGAAGACCATCCCCAAAAGCCGATCAACCCCTATGGCGCAACTAAGCTGATGGTAGAACGGATATTAGCAGACTTTGATATTGCCCACAATTTAAAATCAGTAATCTTTCGTTACTTTAACGCAGCTGGAGCAGATCCAGGCGGTAAATTAGGCGAAGATCACAACCCCGAAACCCATTTAATTCCCCTCGTCTTACAAACCGCGCTAGGTATCCGCAAATCCATCGCAATTTTCGGGACAGATTATCCCACACGAGACGGAACTTGTATTCGCGATTACATCCACGTTAGTGACTTAGCAGAAGCTCATGTATTGGGTTTAGAGTATCTTCTCAATCAAGGTAATAGTGAGATATTTAACCTTGGTAACGGGAACGGCTTCTCTGTGCGGGAAGTGATTGAAACAGCCCACCATGTTACCCAAAAAGATATTACCATTGTTGAAGCAGACCGTCGCCCAGGCGATCCTCCTAGTCTGGTGGGGGGAAGCGAAAAAGCCAAATCTGTCCTTGGTTGGCAACCGCAATATGCGGATTTAGAGAAGATTATTAGCAACGCCTGGGAATGGCATCAAAAACGACATGGTTAAAAAATCAAGTTTTTACGCCACATCTTAAGCAAAATGATTAGCGAGAAAAGCTTTGACGCAGTTGTAGAAAATGATTGACCATGACCGTTTATTTAAAGAACTTCTTTCTACCTTCTTCTGGGAGTTCATTGAACTATTTTTACCAGAAGTGTTGAAATATGTTGAACAAGATTATCTTACCTTTTTACCTGAACAAGTCCTTACGGATGTCACTTCTGGAGAAAAGCGAAAAATTGATTTGTTAGCACAGGTACGGTTTCAGGAGACAGAAGCCTTTTTCCTGATTCATGTGGAAAATCAAGCCTATGTTCAAGCTGAGTTTAATCGACGGATGTTGAACTATTTTGGAAGATTACATCAAAAGTATGCTTTGCCAATTTATCCCATCGCCATCTTTTCGTTTGATGAGCCACATCGTCCTGAACCAGACACCTACGAGGTTAGTTTTCCCGACCGTAAGATTCTCGAATTTAACTTTGTCACCATTCAACTAAATCGGTTAAGTTGGCGAACCTTTCTACAACAACCAAATCCTGTTGCAGCAGCATTAATGGCGAAGATGCAAATTGCAACCGCAGACCGCCCCCGTGTAAAGTTAGAGTGTTTGCGAATGCTAGCAACCCTACAGCTTGACCCTGCTCGCACGCAAATGATTTCAGGATTTGTCGATACCTATTTACGTTTAAATGAAGAAGAAGCAAGAGTTTTTGAGCAAGATTTGGAAACGTTGGGATTAATAGAGGAGGAACGAGTAATGGAAATTGTCACCAGTTGGATGGAAAAAGGAATTGAGCAAGGAGCAAAACGGGAGGCTATCGCTTTAGTGTTACGGTTGCTGAGGAAGCATTTTGGAGACATTCCACTGGAGTTAGAAGCAAAGGTAGAGAAGTTCTCTACAGAACAGGCGGAGAAATTATTTGATGCTGCGTTAGATTTTCAATCACAGGATGATTTGCTAAAGTGGTTGGCAGAAAATCATTAGGTAGTAAGCAATATCTCAAAGTTACCTGATGACCGCTTAATTAATCGCGCCCTAATAGCTAATCCCTTAATGACCCTAGATAGCCCCTCAAAATTCCGTAACCTTAATACCCTTTGGGCATTTGTCCTCGTTGAAACCTTACAACAACTGGGGTTAAAAACTGCTGTAATTTGCCCTGGTTCTCGTTCTAGCCCCCTGACTATTGCTTTTGCAGAAAATTCTCAAATTGAAGCGATTCCTGTCCTTGATGAGCGTTCTGCTAGTTTCTTAGCCTTGGGTTTGGCGCAGAAATCACGGTTTCCTGTGGCTTTAGTTTGTACTTCTGGGACAGCGGGGGCAAATTTCTATCCAGCGATTATTGAAGCGAAGATTAGTCATATCCCCTTATTGGTCTTGACCGCAGACCGTCCGCCAGAATTGCAACATTGTCACGCAGGACAAGCCATTGACCAAGTTAAACTCTATGGGAACTATGCTAATGAGTATATCTATTTGGGGCTGCCAGGAGTAGAAATAGAACAGTTGCAGTATTTACGACAAACTGCGATTTATGCCCTACAACGAACTTTATCTCCGACTGGGGGAATAGTTCATCTTAATATTCCCTTCCGTGAACCCCTCGCCCCTCTTTTTCGCCCTGGTGTAGAAGCAATACCAGCAGACTTTTTTAGTGGGATTGAAAAAATTCGTCTTTCTCCTTTCTCCCCAAGCCATCCTCTTTTATCTCAATGGCAAGAAGAAGAACATGGGATTATTATTGCAGGGGTTGATCAATCTCAAAATCCTTGGGCTTATTGTCGCGCGATCGCGCGTTTATCGCAAGCCCTAAATTGGGTAGTTCTTACGGAAGCCTTATCGCCAATTAGAAACTATGCAGGTTTAAACCCATCCCTAGTTACGACCTACGATATTATTCTCCGCAATCCTCAGATAGCGGAAACTTTAGCCCCGAAAATGGTTATTCAAATTGGTAACTTACCCACTAGTAAGATGCTACGAAATTGGCTGAAAGAAACCTGTCCACAACGGTGGATATTAGATACTAACTTTGAAAATCTTGACCCCCTTCACGGACAAACTACCCATCTTCCTATTACTGTTGAACAACTAACTTTTCAAGACCCCAATCCGAAAGAACTAACAGCAGAGTCTCCTTATTTGCAACAGTGGTGTCAAGCGCAAAGTAAAATAAGCCATGCTATCAATCAAGAAATGCAAGGAATAGATACTTTCTTAGAAGGAAAGGTTTCTTGGTTACTATCCCAAAATCTTCCCGCTGCAACGCCTATTTTTATTGCTAATAGTATGTCAGTTAGGAATGTGGAATATTTCTGGATGCCGAGAAATAGTGGTATTCGTCCTTATTTTAATCGTGGTGCAAACGGTATCGATGGGACGCTTTCTACTGCTTTAGGCATTGCCCACCGTAATCAAAGTAGTATTTTATTAACTGGAGATTTAGCCCTTCTTCATGATACAAATGGTTTCTTATTTAGCAACCAATTTCAAGGACATCTCACGATTCTGTTAATTAACAACAATGGTGGTGGCATCTTTGAAATGTTAGACATAGCGAAATTTGAACCTCCTTTTGAAGAATTTTTTGCTATGCCTCAGAACCTAGACTTTGCCCAACTCGCTGCTACCTACAATGTTGAATATCAGCTGATGGAGAATTGGGAACAACTGCAAAAACTGCTTAATCCTCTCCCTGAAAAGGGAATCCGTATTTTAGAAATCCCGACTAATCGTAAAGTAGATGCGAAGTGGCTAAAAACTAACTTAGAGCAATTTGCCACGAATTTGACAAAGGAAGAGGAAATTAGCATTAAGGTTGATGAGAACGACGAATTTCAGTAATTTGATCCGCGATCGCGAGAATAGCCTCTGGCATCTCAGGTCCAGTTAAAATAACATCGATATTAGCAGGACGTTTCTCTAAAAAGTTTAGCACCTCTTGTTGCTCAATCAAACCAAAATTAATCGCCAAACTCAACTCATCCAGTACCACCAAATCATAATCTCCTGCGGAAACAACCTCTTGGGTATAACTCCACAACTTTTGTAATGCTTCTGTCTCCCCTGCATCTAGATGAGGCGTATCAATACAACGAGGAACATCACAACGCAACCAATCTAAATTTTGACCAAGATGGACACAGCGTTCATGTCCTTCCTTAATCCCCCCTTTGAGAAACTGTACTATCAATACCTTTTTTCCTTGTCCAGCAATTCTTAAAGCTTGTGCCATAACCCCCGTAAAGAAGGTACGCTGAGAACTGGTAAAGACTTGGATAAGCCCCTCTAAGCCATGTATTGGACTGACAAAATCAACAGGAGTTTCTAGTTGTGCAATCATGAGGAAGATCTAACAGGAATGAAAAAACATATTTAGTGTAGTTTACTATATTTTTTGAACAAAAACACTACAAATAGTGTTCAATTACAGAAATAAACAATAGTTCAAATGTTTCAAGAACTGACAACAGAGATTTTAGTGGTAGGTGGGGGGACAGGGGGAACGGCTGCTGCCCTCCAAGCTGCCCGTCGGGGTCACAGAAGCATCCTCGTGAGTGAGTATGAGTGGTTAGGAGGAATGCTGGTTACTGCTGGCGTATGCGCCCCTGATGGTAACGAACTGGCTGCTTGGCAAACTGGAATTTGGGGACAGTTTCTCCACAGCTTACAACAAAAGTACCCTCAAGGGCTTGATTACAGTTGGGTTAGTTTATTTACTTATCATCCTCATCTTGGGGCAGATATCTTGGCGGAATGGGTGCAAAATTTGCCTAATCTCCACTGGATTGACAAGCAAATACCTTTGGAAGTTCAAAAAACAGGTAATCGCATTACAGGGGTGCGTTTTGCTGATTATTTAATTCATGCTGAAATTACTATCGATGGTACAGAATTAGGTGATTTACTCCCTTTGGCAGATGTTCCCCATCGTTGGGGTTGGGAAATGCAAGCAGAGTTTAACGAACCGAGTGCGCCCATAACGCCTAATGATTTAACGAAACGCTATTGTGTGCAAGCCCCAACTTGGGTCTTTTTCCTGCAAGATTTTGGTGAAACAGCGAAAACTATTATCCCCCCGACTAACTATAATCCTGAACACTATGCCAGGGCGTGGGAGGCTTGTGGTAGTGAGAAATTCCTCAGTTACGGAGGTTTACCGACAGGGGAAATGATGATTAACTGGCCTCACCAAGGGAATGATTATGGTGTGGGTTTAGAAAGATTAGTCGCAGGAGAAAGTGCTAAGAAAGAGTTTTTAAGCGAATCTCTGAACCATAGTCTCGGTTTTGCCCACTATATCCAAACTGAGTTAGGAAATAATTACGGTTTCGCTGATATATTCCCTCACAGACTCGGAAATAGTGCATTTGCGTTCCACCCTTACTACCGCGAAAGCAGACGCTTACAGGGACAGCAGACCGTCACAGAAAGGGATATTTTACCCATACCAGGGGGAACAGTTGCCAGTTTAGTTACTAATTCTCAGGGGAGAATGAATAGTATTGCGATAGGAAATTATGTCAATGACCATCATTATCCAGGGGTGGAGTTTCCCCTAGAAGCAAAATCTTTACAATGGGGGGGACGGTGGACAGGAACACCTTTTACAATTCCCTATGATTGCTTAGTTCCCATAGATGCAGAAGGTTTGCTAGTTTGTGAGAAAAATATTTCTGTTTCCCATATTGCTAATGGCGCAACCCGTTTACAACCTTTGGTTATGAATATTGGACAAGCTGCGGGTATGGCTGCTAGTCTTTGTGTAGAAAACAAGCATCAACCACAAGATTTAGATATCAAAGAATTACAAGAAGCTTTACTTAGCGATACAATTGCCCCAAGTGCGATAATTCCTCTATTTAACTTACCTCCTTATCATCCTCAATGGTTATATTGGCAGCGTTACTATTTAGAGTATCCAGAAACCTACTCGAATCATGGTTACTATCCCTCCTTATTGAAAACTGATTCTTTAATAGTGCAACCCCAAACAAATAACTATGAGCAATATATAGGAGTATTTCAAAAAACCTCAACTGAATCATATCATTTAACATTAACTTTTCCTGCTTCTCAAGTGGGGGAAGTGTGGCAACTTATCACAGTTCATTCCCATATTTACGAACAGTTAAAAACTTGTCAAGATCAGCAGATGATAACTATTTGTGGTAAATGTAACTTTGCTGGAGAATGGTTACAAGTCGAAAGCTTGCAAAACAAATAATCAGAGAAATTTCCTATGACTAACTTAGAATCTTTAAATACCCAAATTTATACCCCCGACTATTGTAACTATCGAGTTTCACCGAACAGCAATATTTCTTTAGCTGACTTTGACCCCAATGCTTCTGAGGGTTATGAAAAGAAAAAAGATGTTAAAAAAGAACTAAAAAAGCAAGATAAGCGGTTAAATGAGCTACAACAACGCTTATACGCCGAAAACAAACATAGTCTGCTGATTGTTTTGCAAGCGATGGATACAGGTGGGAAAGATGGCACAATTAAGCACGTTTTCCATCGGGTTAACCCTCAAGGATGTCGAGTTTGGTCTTTTAAAGCACCCACCCATTTAGAGTTGAACCATGATTTTCTCTGGCGTTATCACAAACACACCCCCCAAAAAGGGATGATTGCAATTTTTAACCGTTCTCACTATGAAGATGTTTTAGTGGTGCGAGTTAAAGACTTAGTACCTGAGTCCGAATGGCAAAAGCGTTATCAAATGATTAATGAGTTTGAACGTTGGCTTACTCTTAATAATACCACAGTGATTAAGTTTTTCTTGAATATTTCCAAAGATGAGCAAAAAAGACGCTTAGAAAGTCGTCTAGAAAATCCTGATAAACGTTGGAAGTTTTCTGAGAATGATATCAAGGAACGGAAGTATTGGGGAGATTATCAACAAGCTTTTGAGGAAACAATGAACCGTTGTTCTACTGAGGCTGCGCCTTGGTATGTTATTCCTGCTAATAAAAAATGGTATCGTAATTTGGTTATTGCTCGTATTGTGGCGGATACAATGGAACGGATGAATCCACAATTTCCTGAGTCGAAGCTTGATTTAGAAGGTATTGT
>JBBQDV010000165.1:0-6902 GCA_038320005.1 Cyanophyceae cyanobacterium | reverse complement strand
TAAAGGGTACTCATTTCTAGAATGGCACTAGCACTTTCAAGGGGGGGAATATCCACAAACAAAAAAGTAGGTTTGGTCGGGGACGCGATCGCGCAAGCACAAGGACGCTCACAAATGCACAAACAGCCTACTGATTCAATTTTTAACTCTTCTTTACGAGACCAATCATGATACAATCCCCATAACTGCTTAAGGAGATAAGCTCCTCCTGTTATACCATCTTCTTCCTGTTGTTCTGGGGTAAAACCACAACCTGCACAGACAAATAAAGTTGCTTTGCTCATCATTCCTCCTGGGTTAGATACTGAAACAAATCGTCAATCACTAAATTAGCTACAACTGCACCTGCGCCTAACCAATGAAACGCAATTCAATCTGTTTGCCCAATATGTGTAAAGTTCGTTCAATTTTCGGCAGTTTTGTCGGATGATGTGGGTCTAAAATCCGTCTAACTTCTTTCTCATCTACCCTTAACTTCTTTGCTAACTCAACTTGAGTAATTTGAGCATCTTGCATCGCCAAATATAAAGTTGCTTTGAGAGCAGTTTGCAAAGGAACTGAAACGAGATATTCGTCCGGTAAAGTAGAAGATGGCATGGGAATATTTTTCTTGTCATCAATACGTGCAGCAACAGCCTCTTCTAAACAATCTGCTGCTTCAATTAGTGCTGCTTCGATAGTCTCTCCTTGAGTAATAACTTCAGGTAAATCTCGAGAAGTGACAACCCAACCTCCATCAGTTTTGTCTGGAGTCAAAGTTACCGCAAATGTAAATCGGCTACTGTTAATCATTCTAGTTAATCTCCTTATCTTCTAGACCGAGTTGGCGTAACATTGCTTTCAAAGTGCCTGTCTTGAGTTCTTTTTTAGGATCTCGAACTATAGTGAATTGATCGCCAAAGTATAAAGTTACGTGACTACCTTTACCCCGCTTCTGGTCAACATAGGCAGATATTCCGCGCTCTTTAGCAATTTTCTTCACCTTCTTAATAAATTCGTTTCCTCTCATGCTTGTATTTTCGGACATATTTGTCCGCGCGTCAAGTCGTTGAGTAAGCTTTTCCAAAATCTGCACAGACAAATAAAGTTGCTTTGCTCATCATTCCTCCTGGGTTAGATACTGAAACAAATCGTCAATCACTAAATTAGCTGCAACTGCACCTGCGCCTAACCAATGTTCTCCCACTTCATAAACTTTACCCTCTTGCACAACCTGCAATTTTGACCACAGAGGATCAGCTTGTAACTGTTGCAATGCCGTTTCTGCTTCAGCTTTTTGTTCCGTATTATTACTATAAGTCCAGAGGAAGATGACATCACCATCGGCATCTAAAATTCGCTCTTTACTTACTTCGACTTGCACATCTTCCCTTTGTTGTGCAGGGGGACGGGATAAGCCAGCATCTGCGATAATTGTGCCAGCAAAACTACCTTTTTGATATAAGCTAATCGCATCAGGATAGACTCGCACTAAGGAAACTTCTGTTTCAGATAATTTATCTCCCATTTGAGCTTTAAATTCTTCAATGCGAAGGTTATAATCTGCTAAAACTTCTGTGGCTAATTCTTCTTCATTGACTGCATTACCAACAGATTTAATGATATGTTTCCAATCCCCACTACCAGTAAATTCAAGTAAGACAGTTGGTGCAATCTGTGAAGCTTGTGAATAAATTTCTTGGTTACTATATTGACTACCAATAATTAGATCTGGATTGAGAGAAACTACACTTTCTAAATTAGGAGGATTACCAATATCTGTAATGCCTTCTAGCTTATCTTGGAGGTGAGTATTTAAACCACTCAAAGGCGCACCCACAGGCTTTATTCCCATTGCTAAAAGTGATTCTAAAGTAAAAGATTCTAAAGCAACAATCCGTTGGGGATCTTCAGGGACAGCAGATTCTCCCATTGCATGTTCAACAATACGAGTAGAACTATCTGGAGAAACTAGGTTCGGGGAATTGGGGCTACAGGCTGTTATCCACACAGTCGCTAAAAGTGTGAGTAATAAGAATTTAGTGAGTTTATGGAGTCTATGTAACAATTTGAATGTTCCTTTCAAAAAATTAGGCTAAACATTAGTCTGTTGTAGAGACGTTGCAGACAACGTCTCTAGGATGATATCTGTAGTGATCAATTACAAAAATTTGTATTACCAATTCAGTTTATAACTTAAGCTCACAGTTCTACCTCGACCTGCAAAATTGTCAATGGGACGAAGTAAGGCTTGAGAATAAACGGGGAAATACTGATTATTTAACAAATTTTCAGCCCCGATTTGTAACTGACCTTGACCTATTTGAATACTGCTAAGGTAGTCAACAAGGAAGTAACCATTAATATCGACGGGATCAACTCCTTGTTCAAAAGCGCGATCGCGATCGCCCACATACAAAGCTTGCAAACGATTGCTCCAACCAGGAAGAGTCTCATGTTCCACATAAGCGGTTAACTTCAAAGGTTGAATATCGAAGCGTCCTAAAGGCAAGAATTCGCCAGTATCAGGATCTTCAGCGTCTCCTTCATTCCAACTAAAAATCCCGCCAACTTGTAAGCTATCGGTTGCTTGGAAGTCAACCGTTGCTTCCACACCATAGTTACGCTGTGGATCTCGTTCTAAAACCAAAAACTGGTTATCAGGAACTTGCACTAACCTCGATCCCAGTTCAGAGAAATTGTAAAAAGCTGCTACCGAGGCTTGTACCCGATTCCAGTTTCCACGAATACCAATTTCATACTCATCCACCTTTTGCGGTTGTAAATCCTGAAAATCATCCGCGATCGCAAACCCTGTTGACGCACCCTGTAAAATAGAGCGAAATGTTGGTGCAGAGAAACCTTGAGCAAAGTTAGCAAAAACACTAACAGTATCAGTCAGATCATAAACTGTCCCAACATTAAAGAGGACATCATCAAAATCGACCTCCCCACCAGTAATATCAGCACCGTTAAAATTAGTGAAATCATCTGCACTAAAATTGAAGCGTTCGTAACGTACACCACCCGAAGCAGCCAATTTGTTAGTTACATCCCATTGTCCTTGAGCAAATAATCCTAAAGTATTTAAATCATAATCAGGAGAGCCAATAAATCGTTCTGTCCGTACAACACGACCCTGATCCAACTCATCGGGATCTAAATCAATGAAGGCATTTTCGCCATTTTTCTGACGTTCAAGATCAACTCCCCAAAGAACGTTAGCCGTTTCCATAATTGGCGTTTCGAGTTGGAGACGACCCCCAAAGGTTTCCCCATCATTAGTATTAATAAAGGGGAAATTGCCAGGAAAGGGGACTGTGCTTTGTTCCGAAGCTCGATAATAAGCTTGCGCCTGAAGAGAACTACCCAAAATATTGTCATGGGTATAATTGACATTGGCAGAAGTGCTACTAATATGGGGTGAATCGACATCAACAAAAGTGACATTTCTGGGGATAGCAACGGCTTTCTCTTCATCAGGATCAGGATTACCCGCTGCGATAAAATCTAAATCTCGATTATCTTCAGCATGGTTGAGGGTAAATTGTAAACGCTGTTGCTCATCAAGCTGAAAACCAAGTTTACCCAAGACATTAAAAGATTCAGTATTACTCAGAGACGTATTATTAGGGGGTATAATATCCCCCTCCGCATCAAAAAATTCTCCTGTACTCGTGAAAGATAAATTACCGACAAAATCAATACCATCTTTACTAGTTGAAATAGTTTGGCGAAAATCTGTACCAAAGCTGTCGCCCTGTAGCTCTCCTAAAGCTGCGGTTACGCCCACTTCTGTAGTTAAAACTACCCTATCGGTTTCGGGTTGACGAGTAATGATATTAATGATACCGCCTGTTGCATCCCCACCATAAATAGCACTCGGACCTCGAACAACCTCGATACGCTCGATAGAACTAGGATCGATGTATCGCAGTTGTAAATTGAAAGAACCATTACTACGTTGTGGTATCCCATCAATCAAAACTTGAGCATTCCGTCCGCGCAAGGTCTGAGCGTTGGTGCGGTTAGATTGGTTGGGCGGACCAAAACCAGGAACTAATTGACCGAGAATATCCCCAATATTTTGGGTGAGGTTAGCTTGTTCTTCGAGTTGTTGACGATTAATTACGGTAACGGAGCGAGGAACATCTTCTAGGGCTTGTTGCGTACGAGTTGCAGTTACGACGAGTTCAATTACTTCAATCTCGTCATCTTCCGCCATTTCAGCCACAGGAGTTACACTGAGAACTAATCCCTGGCTACTTTGTACCACCTCTGCTTGTGGAACTCCAGTTTCTCCAGTAATCCTAACTTGAACACTATCAGTTCCTGTATTCACTGCGGTTACTTCTGTCACCCCTGCAACGGGATTGGTTTGACGGAACTCGCTCCCCGATACAGATAACTGAGCATTAGGAATATTTACAATAATACTATTCCCTTCCCTGGTGATAAAGCTTTCTAAAGGTTCATCTCCTAGAGTGTCTAAGACAACTTCTAGTCCTGTTTCGGTCGAAAAGATTTGAATATCTGTAACTGATGTCACCTGGGCGAAAGCGGATGTCGCCACTACCATTGGTGCAACTGCTGCGATCGCGATATTATTTAATAAACTTAGTTTCACTTTTGTCCTCACCCAACGCTAAATAATAATCTCTAGTAATCCCAAATAGAAATTAATGTTAAAGATTCTCAATAACTTTACAGGGTGAGAGAGCATTTGTGGAGGGGTTGACCTCTTCGAGACGGACTATTTACCTCTTCTAAACGGACTGGATCAGTTTTTGTGAACAACATAAGCTTGGCGCAATCCCAAATTTCTTACGGAAAGCGGTGTTAAAAGAGGTGGGACTGGCGTAACCTACCGCTTTAGCTGCTTCCTTGACCTGAATTTGTCCACTTAGGAGTAATTCTTGTGCTTGTTCGAGTCTGCGATCGCGCAAATAACCAAATACAGTTGTACCAAATACTTCTCGAAAGCCCTGCTTGAGTTTGCGGTCATTAATTCCCACCAGTTGCGCTAATTCTGTCAGGGAAGGAGGAGTAGATAAACGTTTAAGGATAATTTCACTGGCTTGATAAATGCAATCAATATCTTTATTGAGTGATTTCGGAGATGAGAGTTTTCTTCCTTGATCTATTTGCTCAATTTGTAAAGAAATTAATTCAAGAACTTTAGCTTCTAAATAAAGCTGTTTAGTAATCCCTTGATATTGACAATTAAGGATTTGTTTTAAGACAAGCTGTATGGCTGAATTAATAGGCATAGACTGACGGTAAACCCAATCCTCTACAGATGAAATTAAGCGATGTGCGATAGAATCTTGGGTTGTCAATAAGCTCGAAAGCAAGCGACGTAAATACTCAACTTTCATATGAATGCTGACAATTAACCGACTCTCTCTAGCTGGCTGTTGTAAACAATCTTTAGGAGCAATTCCACCACTAAAGATAAAGCTTTCTCCCGCTTTTACTTTTCCCAAAGACTGAATTTGACAACTGCCTTGTAAGTAAAAACAAAATTCTAAACAATGTTCTCGTTCTGGTAAATTTAAAACCAGGGCATTTTTAGAACGGTGGTTTGTAATTGCTAAAACCGTATCAGGATTAATCCAAATCTCTTTTTCTTGTCCATGTCCTAGCTTAGAACTATACTGCCAATTCTTCTCAAATTCGTTGCTAATAGAATGCTGAAGTACAGTATTTTCTTCTAAAAGTTCCCGATATTCATCTTGCGAAATAACAATAGTCATCAATTAGTAATATTTCTCAATTGTAACTCTAGTTTGCGATTATACAGGAAATAGGGTTTTATTGAAAGACTATTGCAATAGTTGCCCAATTAATGAGGATAGAAGTTACAAGTTGTATAAACTGGCATAACTAAGATACCTTTGCAGCTTGTAGTAGTTGAGAATAGCGGGAAGTGGTATTTGCAGCGAGGGTAAGGCGATTCCCATACTCGATAATTTTTCCTTGGTCTAAGATTAAAATTTGGTCTGCCCGTTGGACTGTGGCGAGACGATGGGCGATAATAATCCCTGTGCTATTTTCGAGAAGTTTATCTACAGCTTTTTCAATCAGGGTTTCGGTTAGGGGGTCTAGACGGGATGAGGCTTCATCTAAAATAACCAAGCCTGGGTTTTTGAGGAAAATTCGCGCCATAGCCAGGAGTTGGGCTTGTCCTGCGGAAAGTCCGCCACTATCGGAACTGAGGCGAGTATCTAAACCTTGGGGAAGGGAATCTAACCAAGGGGATAAGCCTAACCATTCTAAGGTTTGCAGAATTTTAGTATCTTCAATTTCAGAACTAAAGAAAGTTAAATTATCGCGGATGGTGGTTTGAAATAACTGGACATCCTGGGTTACGAGTCCAACCCTTTGACGCAATTGATTTAAAGCTATTTCTTCAATTGCAGTATCTCCCAAATAAATAGAACCAGATTGAGGATCATAAAAACGCAAGATTAATCGCGCTAGGGTGCTTTTACCGCTACCAGTCCGCCCCAAAATCCCTAAAACTGAACCTGGGGGTAGGTCAAAAGTGAGGTTTTCTAATGTCCAAGGGGAGTGAGTCAAGGTTGCGGTTTGAGAGTTTGGGGAGGAAAGGGTTGCTAGTTTAGAGGGAGTTTCTTCTTGGGTTTCGTAACGAAAGCAAAGATTTTGAAAGGAAACAGAAAGGGCTTGGTTTGAAAGTAGCTTATTTCCCCCTGGCTTTAACTGTGGTTGAACTTCTAGTAATTCTCGAATGCGATGAATACTGGCTTCGACTTGTTGCAGTTCTTCGAGTTGTTGGCGAATTTGATTAATGGGTTGGTTGAGGAGGTTAGTGTAATGGAAAATTAGGTAAGCTGTCCCAATTGTAATATTATTTTGTTGCCAAAGATAGGCTGATACGGAAAGCGCGATCGCGTTCCCCA
>JBBQDV010000164.1:0-6907 GCA_038320005.1 Cyanophyceae cyanobacterium | reverse complement strand
CCAAATGTTGTCGTTGCCGTCGCCGCCGGAAATTGAGTCACCGCCGGAACCGCCATCAATGTTGTCGTTGCCGGTTTGTCCGAGGAGGGTGTCGGCTGCATCTCCGCCGTAGATTTGGTCGTTGCCGCGGCCGCCGTCGATCGAATCTCGGTCTTCGCGGCCGTAGATTTCGTCGTCGCCGTCGTTGCCGAATACGGTGTCGCTGCCGGTTCCGCCATCGATGAAGTCGTTGTCTTCGTTACCTTCGATGCTGTCGTTGCCGGATTGTCCGAAAATGCGATCGCGCCCTTCACCACCAGACAAAGTATCGTTGTTCGCGCCGCCGTCGATGTAGTCGTCGCCGCCGTCGCCTGTGGCGATATCGTTGCCGTCGTTGCCGTAAATGCGATCGCGCCCTTCACCACCACTCAAGCTATCATCGCCTGCGTTGCCTTCTAAGTAGTCGTCTCCGTTATTACCGGAGAGGGTGTCAGTACCGGCTTGACCGAAAAGTCGATCGTCCCCTTCGCCACCATCCAGGCTGTCGTTGCCGGCTTCACCTCGGAGAACGTCATCTCCGGTTTGTCCCAACAGCGTATCGTTGTCATCGCCGCCCCAGAGTTCGTCATTGTCGGCATTGCCTTCTAACAAATCATCGCCTGCGCGACCAATAATATTTGCTAATGTGACAAACTCACTCCGGAAGCTTCCGGATTTCTTGCACTTCACCCTCAATTACTTCAGTAGAGTTAAGTTGGATCCTACCAATATTTTCCGGTTGTTGCATTAGGTTCGGTTGTTGCACCAGGAATCCTACGATCTCAGAAGCTGATGCAAGGTCTCCACCTTTTGCTGAGATTGTCATACTTCTACCGCTAGGTTCAGTGAGAACAACTTCAACAGATTGCTTCTGTGCAACGTCACGAACAGCTAGCGCTAGTTGGTAAGCAGCAGCAGAAGTTATAAAAGTTGCCAAAAGTTCCATAAGTCCGAATCGAGCAATTTTTCCCTCTTCAGAAGACTGATCCGCTCCTCGCACTTCTACACCCTCAATAGCTGAGGTTTCGTCTAGTAGTTGAGCTAAGGTAACATCAGCCACTGCACTATTGACTGCTAAGACTGCGATTTTGACTTCCATTACCAACCTCTCTTTTAAGGATATTCTACAAATATGCTGAAGATATGTTAACTCACTTTGTCGCACTGATCAACCACGCTTTCTGCGAATTGATATAACGCATTCAAAGAAGGTAGTTTCCTACTAGCCAGAATATTATTGATATCGTCTTTTATTTGGCTAATTGCTAGATAATTTTGACCTTGCCGAGCAAGATTCAATGCTTCCTTTAAGTATTCAATAGATTTTTTTGTGTGTTGTGATAGAGCTTCCAATAAGGCTTGGTTAGCCAGTGTATAAATATGATACTCGCAATTATCTATGGTGAATGGGTGGGCTTTCTGGATCATCTCTTCTAATGACTTTAAATCACCTCTATAAGCCGCCACACTGGCTAAGGTGTTCCATGCTTGCATTTGCTCTGTAGGGTCTTGAATCTCTGACAGAAAATTTTTAAGTCTATTAATAACCTCTTCTAGTTCGTGGCTGTAAACTCCATTAAGACGTAATCTAACATGGACTAAGTTTCTAGTAATTTCAAGTTGAGTTGCTCTATCATCAACAGATTCTGCAAGCTTCTGTCCCATCGATAGATATGCTAGGGCAGTCCTATATTCCTTCAATTTCCAAGTCATCTCTCCTAAGTTATTCCAAGCTATTGCAACTCCTACATCATCTCCTATCTGCTCCAAAAGTCGAATAGAAGATTGTAGCAGATAACGTCCTTCTGTAATATTTGTTCCGCGCAAGCCTAAAATAGTCCCCAATATTATCCGTGACCATCCGAGAGTTCGAGGTTCCGCGACAGTGTGGTCATTAGCCAATGATAAGTGATTAATTGCTTCTGCCCACTCACCCTTAAAAAAATGGGCAATTCCCATATTTACATCTGCACGGGCTTTTAGATATGGGCTGGTTATCTGATGAACAATATTCTCCGATAAGGCTATCGATCTTTCATAGTTTCCATACCAAAACTCTCGTTCACTTTCAATAAGCGAGATTCGTGCAGAATTTTCAAAGTCTAAGTTAAGTTCTCTGAGTGATTTTGTAATAGTATCGACTACATCGTATCGCGCTATATGAATAAGTTCTTCGGCAATATAAATGATTGACTTGGAGGGTTCTGCATAAACTTCTAAGAGCTTTTTTCCAACAGATTCAACAGCCAACCAGTTACGAATTCTAACCATCGAACGTAATGCTGTTAGCAATGGTTCATCCCAATCACCATCACAATCATCATCACAATCGTTTTGGATAAAAGTGTTAATCAGCATTTGACACGCCCACAAATTTTGTGGAGTACTGAGTACCTGTTGACACCAATAATTCTGAATAGTGTTTACTTTAACTGAGGTTTTCAACTCAGAGCTTATAGCAATTAATGAATCATGAGGAAGATAGTGATCGTCTGAGAAATAAATCATCCCCATTTCTTCTAAGAGTGTCAGGTCTTCTAAATTCAAATTAAATATCTCTCGAAATAACTGTTCGTCTACATAGCCTCCACTCAGAGCTACAGCAACCATAGAGCGACGCATTTTTGGAGATTTTGTTGCTTCAGTGAATCCATCTTGTGAACCCGTCTCTGTAGATAGAAATTTCCGAAGCTCTAAAGGTAGCCCTCCGGTTATCGCTTGAAGATATGTTGCTGAAAAACCCGAAAAATTATATTGACTACAGAATAACTTAATCTCATCTATAGAGAGTGTGGGACAAAGCCAAGGATAAACATTAAGGTTGGGTAATGGAGGATTTTGACTAACTAAAATTACATCTAGTGATGTGGAATTAAGTTCTTCCACAAGTTGAAATACTAGCTCACTTGATAAACGTTCAAGGTGATCTATTGCAAGTAAGCTGCCTGGAAGATGGTCAGCAAGATATTTGAAAGTGTTTTCAATATCGCCTGTTGGCGGTCTTCCTGATGGAATAAGATAGGGTAATTGTTCAACAATCTCCCCAGACAACTGTGATTTTATATCGAAATAAACCTTTTCTCCAAAGCTGGGAACAGAGCAATATATACAGTGAGCTATCTTATCTTTTAGCTGTTGTATAAGCGTAGTTTTTCCTAACCCTGATTTTCCATATAACCAGATAGGCTTACCATTATGAACAAGAATTGTATCTTGCAGAGAAGCAAGCACTCTTTGCCTAAGAATAATGTTATAAATCTGAAAATAGCTATTATCTTCAGGTTCTTCCATCTCAATATTAGATAACAGCCAACTACTTTGATTTCCTATAAAATAGCATTCTGGTTTTGGAAGTCCTTGTGCTTCAAGATCCTTTTCTATTTCAGCTGCTAGTACAGCACAACTTTTAGATTGAGAACGTAGCTTGGCAATCTGAGTTAGAACACTTTTGGTAAAGAAGCCCGATGATGTTTGAGCACTTTCATAGGCGCTATGTAGTCCAGAGGCAACCATACAGAACAGGCATTGAGAACCTGATGTATATAAAATATCCGCATCCGGCATTTTATCTGGAAGAACATTCTCCATAACATCTATTCGCAGAGAACATGCGTCTAGGAACAGATAAGCCTCTTGGGGTTTTACTCTAGCTATGGCACTAATTAGTTCAGATAAAGTGATTCCTGTGCCAACACGATCAGCAGGTTCAACATCATAAGGTAGTAATACTGAACATGGAAGTGTACCTTCTTCTTTAACTCTAGAGCCATGACCAGCATAAAAGATTAATACGCGAACATTGTTGCTGGCTTTTTGCAGAATCCAAACGCGCAGTGCTTTTAGAATTGCTCTTTTTGTCGCTGTTTCGTCGGTGAGAAGACATATCCTGCTTAAAGGAATACCCCAAGAAACCAACGCCTTTACGACTCTTCGAGCATCAGCAGCAGCACCAGGAAGTTTGCCAAACAACTTAGACTGGTAACTAGATATACCTACTACTACTGCAACGGTCTTTAACATTAGCTCTAGAGAAAATCAGAGACAGTTTTTAAGAAAACATCTGGCGCTTCTGCAAATGAAAAATGACCAACTTCAGGAATGATATGAACTTTTGTGCTTGGTCTCTGTAACTCCGGACTGCCATCTGGAGTTTCAAAATCTTCTGAGCCATACACCACAAGAGTCTTTTCTGGCAGGTAGGAACATTTATCTCGAACGTCAAAACTTCCAAGGGATTCGACCACCTTTTCATAGACTGGATTGCTGTAGGAAAAGAACTCAACATCTGGAACAGAAGCCGAAGAAGCTACATAGTAAGGTAGCAAAAGATCCATAATTGCAGAAGCCGGCTCAATATCTTCTCGTGAGCTTAGTTCTCCAAGTTTAGTCATGATATGGTCAGGAACTCGCGCTATGAGACGTTGCCCAGACTCTTCAAAACGATCTGCTGTCAATCCCATTGGATTAGCAAAGATCGCTTCTCTAACATGAACTGAGTTATACCGCTCTAACAAAGACAACACAATGTAATCGCCCCATGAATGACTGAAGAATCCAACATCCGAATTAAGACGTAAGGATTCGATCAGAAACATTAGTTGATCAACTATAAGAGAAGCAGAAACATGAGAAATGGGTGTTTTGTCATGTCCGCATCCACACTGATCATAAAAAATTAGTTTTCTTTTTTCTGCGAGAGGAGCCAACCATTTCACTAAGTACGAATGTTCTAGCCCTGGTCCCCCATGAACAATAATTAAAGGTTTTCCATGTCCAAACGTTCTGGTGAAGATTGATCCAGCTTGAGTCTCAATATAGGTTCCTTCAGCAAAGTTGCTGGCAAATTTAATAGTCATTTTTTTAATCACTTGCTAAACTAGACTTCCTGAAATATCCTTTTATCCTCAACATTGTCATAGTTCATGACAAATAGCGAACCGAATAACCCATACTGAATATAGGATCGAGGATCTAACGCCCATGAGTATAACTCTGTTGCAAGCTCTTGCGGCAGAGGTGACCCAATATCTAGTTCGGCAACTAAACACATATACAGATGTGTTAGCTCTTTTGTGTTTGGAATCTTACTGTTAGCGATTATCCTTTGCGTCTCAATATGCCGAAACCCGATTTCATCCAACTCTCCTTGGATGTCTTTTCTAACATCTCTTTGCCCGCCGTCGTTGTTAACTTTCTCGCGAAATTTTCCCAGCCCTCCAAGAAATATAGGCAAAGCAGGCTTTATAAGAAAATGCTCATCATCAGCATCTATGATTAAAATTCCTGCTGTTGAAGCTGCGTGTTCTTTAACCCATTTGAAAAAAGCTTTCCGATCTGGAAGATAGCTAGTCACATGGCGTAGTAGTAAGAAATCAAACTCAAAGTCGTCAGAAAGATCATCATAACTTCCAGTAATAACTTCTAATCCAATTCCTGTGTATCGTTCACCAGCGATACTAGCCATTGCTTCATCCTTCTCAACACAGGTAAATACCTTGTCAGGGTAATCATCAAGAAGCATTTTTGCATAAAATGCGTTTCCACATCCCAAGTCCAGAACTTTCCTAGACTGTTCCCAGATTTTGAACTGGTACAAGGGATGTTCAAGAGGAAATGTTATGCGAGCTTGGACTTGCAGAAGGTCATCATAAATTTTTGCTTTATCTCGCATGAGCAAAAGTAACTCCGCTTTGGGTAGGTTATCTTAGACGTTTCCCGATCAAGAATCGATCTACGTTTTTTCCAGTAACAGCAGAGGTGAGAGATTTAAGTGATCCCCATATCTGCTGTCTGTAATTGCGATTAACTCAGCGAGGCATATTTGTTCTCCATTCCTTAACTACTTAAATATTGTAGCAAACACACCTCGTACCTGACCAAACTTTACTGACACTTTAATAACAAGCATCAACAACTAATCTTCTGTAGAAATAATATCTAGGCCAATGCTGTTACGAGTACAAAAATTTGACACCAGACAGATTGCCCTTTGCTACGCCCTAACCCTGAATCGAAGAAGGCTAACTTATTATTAACTTGTATCTGCGGCATAAACACCTAACTTAGGTACAAAATACTTCATGTTCGTGCATTCTGTCAATATCCACTAAAAAAAGTTGAGTCAGTAGTTGAAGCCCGATCACCCCAACCGCCTAACTGTCCCTCATACTTATCTATCGGGCCCAACTCGGTAGTTTTATGCAAAACTCTACGGTTTTTTGGTAAAGCTTTGTAAAGACTGCGTGAAAGCACGGAAAGAGCAGGTTTTGGGAGTTGAAGGACGATCGACCCTAAAGGCCGTGAGGGCGATCGCGCCACAGGATTTATGCGAGGCCAGAAACCGGGTTTTTGCGAAAATTATGCGCTGTTAGCGGGAGATTCGGCGAAAAACCCGGTTTCTTGAGCTTGGTGCGTAACTCCTTATTTATATATCAGGACTAACTCGGTAGTTTTATGCAAAACTCTACGGTTTTTTTTGTAAAGCTTTGTAAAGACTGCGTGAAAGCACCGAAAGAGTGGGTTTTGGGAGTTGAAGGGCGATCGACCCTATTGGCCGTGAGGGCGCTCGCGCTACAGGATTTATGCGAGGCCAGAAACCGGGTTTCTTGCGAAATTATTCGCTGTTACCAGGAGATTCGGCCAAAAACCCGGTTTCTTGAGCTTGGTGCGTAAGTCCTTATTTACATATCAGGACTAACTCGGTAGTTTTATGCAAAACTCTACGGTTTTTTTTGTAAAGCTTTGTAAAGACTGCGTGAAAGTACCGAAAGAGTTGGTTTTGGGAGTTGACGGGCGATCGACCCTATTGGCCGTGAGGGCGATCGCGCCACAGGATTTATGCGAGGCCAGAAACCGGGTTTTTGCGAAAATTATGCGCTGTTAGCGGGAG
>JBBQDV010000163.1:0-6939 GCA_038320005.1 Cyanophyceae cyanobacterium | reverse complement strand
AATGCTGGCAAACCATAAACTAGCCAAAGCCATTGCAGATATGGGCTTTTGTGAGTTCAGACGACAGCTAACCTATAAATGCGACCTCTACGGTAGTAAGTTAATCATTGCAGATCGCTGGTTTCCTTCTTCTAAACTCTGCTCTAACTGTGGCACAAAGAAAGAAACCCTAACTTTATCAGAAAGGGTCTTTAAATGTGATTCCTGTGGCATCGAGATAGACCGCGATTTCAACGCCAGTACGAATCTTGAGAATTTGGCGGACAGTTCGTCCGTGTCAGCTTGTGGACTGGGAAGTGCCGTCACCCCAGATTGAAGCAAGAAGTGAGTATCAAGCCTACCACGGTAGACTTGAGTAAGTCTCATAGAACGTAAACGCCAAGGTCAGCAAAAGCTATGGTTTCTCTTGCTTGCTAATGGCTTATGAATAGAAGAATAGCTAAGAATATTAAGGATATATTACTATGTTTTTGCAGAATCTACTCGGCGATCCTAATGCCCGAAAACTCAAGAAATTACAACCCCTTGTCGCTGATGTCAATGTTTTAGAAGAAGATATCAAAGCCCTTAGTGACGAACAACTCAAGGGTAAAACTGCCGTATTTAAAGCCCAACTCGAAAAAGCCAGGAACGATCGCGAAGAAAAAGACATCTTAGACGAAATCCTTCCCGAAGCCTACGCAGTCGTCAGAGAAGCAGCTTGGCGAGTCCTGGGAATGCGTCACTTTGATGTCCAAATTTTGGGGGGTATTGTTCTCCATCAAGGACAAATTGCGGAGATGAAAACTGGGGAAGGAAAAACCCTAGTTTCAACTTTACCTTGTTATCTAAACGCTTTAAGTGGGAAAGGGGTTCACGCTGTCACCGTCAACGATTACCTCGCCCGTCGTGACTCCGAGTGGATGGGACAGGTTCATCGCTTTCTGGGGCTGAGTGTGGGCTTAATTCAATCAGGAATGAACCCCATTGAAAGGAAGCGCAACTATGACTGTGATATTACTTACACTACCAACAGTGAGTTAGGCTTTGATTATCTACGGGATAATATGGCGACTTCGATTGAAGAGGTGGTTCAGCGTCCCTTTAATTACTGCATTATTGACGAAGTAGATTCCGTCCTTGTCGATGAAGCCAGAACTCCCCTAATTATCTCAGGACAGGTAGAACGTCCGACAGAGAAGTATTTGACCGTTGCCCAAATTGTCCGTCAACTTGAAGCAGGATCATCAGAAGAAGGGGAAAGAGGGGAGATAGAGGAGTTAGGCGATTACGAAGTTGATGAAAAAGCCCGTAATGTCCTCCTGACCGATGAAGGTTTTGCCAAAGCAGAAGAACTTTTAGGTACAAATGACCTTTATAATCCTGAAGATCCTTGGGCGCATTATATTTTTAATGCCCTCAAAGCAAAGGAATTATTTCAAAAAGACGTAAATTATATTGTCCGTAACGGTGAAGTGGTCATTGTTGATGAATTTACGGGACGGGTGATGCCTGGTCGTCGTTGGAGTGATGGTTTACACCAAGCGATTGAAGCCAAAGAAAGTGTAGAAATTCAAAATGAAACCCAAACCCTAGCGACCATTACCTATCAAAACTTTTTCTTACTCTATCCTAAACTTGCTGGGATGACTGGAACAGCAAAAACCGAAGAAACTGAGTTTGAAAAGGTTTATACCCTCCAAGTTACTATCATCCCCACCAATCTACCTTCTAAACGGTTTGATATGGCGGATGTAGTTTATAAAACTGAAATTGCAAAATGGCAAGCTGTCGCCCAAGAATGTGCGGAGATGCACGAAAAGGGTCGCCCAGTTCTAGTGGGAACAACTAGTGTGGAAAAATCGGAAGTATTAGCTAAGTTATTGCAGGAACTGAAAGTTCCTCATAGTATCCTCAATGCCCGTCCTGAGAACGTAGAGAGGGAATCGGAAACTGTTGCCCAAGCTGGACGTAAAGGGATTCTTACCATTGCGACAAACATGGCAGGACGAGGTACAGATATTATTTTGGGGGGTAACGCGGACTATATGGCAAGGCTGAAATTACGGGAATATTTTATGCCAAAACTGGTCATTCCTGAAGATGACAGCATTAACCCCGTTGAAGTGGCTGGAATCAGTAAAGGAAAATCTGCTTCCCAAGGCTTTGGTGGTGGTGGTAAGAAAAAGCCGAAAAGTTGGCAAGCCTCCCCACAAATTTTCCCCGCAGAACTGCCCCAAGAGATTGAGGCGCAACTCAAATCCGCTGTAAACTTCGCAGCAAAAGAGTATGGTGAACAAAGTTTATCAGAATTAGAGGCAGAAGAGAAAGTCGCGATCGCGGCAGAAAATGCACCAACACAAGATGCAGTAATCCAAAAGCTACGGGATACTTACCACGTCATCCTTAAAGAGTATGAACAATATACCAAAGCAGAACACAATGAAGTAATTGAACTCGGTGGCTTGCACGTAATTGGCACAGAACGCCATGAGTCTCGACGCATTGATAATCAGCTACGAGGAAGGTCAGGGCGACAAGGAGACCCAGGTTCGACGAAATTCTTCCTTAGCCTGGAAGATAACCTTCTCCGCATCTTTGGGGGGGACAGAGTGGCAGGATTAATGAATGCCTTCCGTGTTGAAGAAGATATGCCCATCGAGTCGAAAATGCTAACTCGTTCCTTAGAAGGGGCGCAGAAAAAAGTAGAAACCTTTTACTATGATGCCCGTAAGCAAGTCTTTGAATATGACGAGGTAATGAACAATCAAAGACGTGCTATTTATGCAGAAAGACGACGGGTATTGGAAGGAAAAGAACTAAAGGAACAGGTTATCCAATATGCAGAGAGAACGATGGATGATATTGTTAGTGCCTATGTTAATCCCGAACTTCCCCCAGAAGAATGGGAGCTTGATAAAGTAGTGGGTAAGGTTAAAGAGTTTGTTTATCTTCTTGAAGATCTCCAACCAGAACATATGGAAGATATGACTTATACCGAAATCAAAGCCTTTCTACATGAAGAAGCCCGTAAAGCTTACGATATCAAGGAAAACCAGGTCAACAAAATCCAACCTGGGTTAATGCGCCAAGCAGAACGTTTCTTTATCTTGCAGCAAATTGATACCCTTTGGCGTGAACATTTACAAGCGATGGATGCATTGCGAGAGTCGATTGGTTTACGGGGTTACGGACAAAAAGATCCCTTGATTGAATACAAACAGGAAGGGTATGAAATGTTCCTCGAAACGATGATTGATATTCGTCGCAATGTGGTTTATTCTCTCTTCCAGTTCCAACCCCAAGGACAACCTCAAGCGGTATAAGATAGGAAACAGATTAAAGCCTGTAGCTCAATAAGGATAGGACTTACGCAAGTCCTCTTTATTGGGGTATGGTGTAGAGATAGGGCAATCTCTTTGCCCCTTTACCTTCATTTAAGACTGACTACTGCCTCCAGAAGCAAACTTCTGTTTGAGTGCGGAAAAGGCTGGACAAGGCTGCTTCACCTGAAAATTATCCTGATTGCCATCAAAAACACTCCAACGGAAAGGTCCTTTTTGGGCAGCAGCAAGCCAAAGTAGCCGTTTTGCCCTCGTTAAGGCAACATAAAGTAAACGGTACTCTTCTGCTTTCTTTAACTGATTCGCTTCCTCCCAGGCTTCTAAAGGTTTGGGGAGAGTGGGAGGTAAGGAGTCATGTGAATATTGATAGTGGATAGAAGTGCGAATTTGCGATCGCGCAACCTCAGATAAGGTAAAATCCCCAAGGAACTTTGCAGCGGTAGGAATCCAAGGTTCACCAGGAAGGGTATCCGCATGGAGAAAGGGAATAAACACATAATCCCAATCTAGCCCCTTCGCCTTGTGCATAGTAATAATAGTTAATTGACCTTTTTTGGTGTAGCGGTCGTCATTCTCTTCTTCTACGCCCTCAAAACGTTCAGAGGAAACGATTTCAGCAAGGGTTGTGAGGATAGCAGTTAAGGCACTATTTCCTGCGGTTTGTTTTGCCACCCGTTCCGCTAATTTCTGCACTGTGGCTAACTCCGAACCCGTATATTTTAGAGTTAAACCGAGAAAAGAAATAAGCTGATAACTCGGTAACTCTGAACGCGCCCGTAGTAACTTTTTGCAGTAACCAGCAGCAGCTTCTACTTGAGGCTTTTGGAGAGGGTCAAGGGGACTTGGATAGAGGAATTGTTCTGGTAAAGTGGCTAAGGCGTTTAAATCTTGGGTGGGGATAAGTTGCCGTTTTTCGAGAACTTCTAAAGCAGATTTAAGGTTTTCTGAAGAATGGGGACGGTGGAGAAAGAGTAATAACTTATAGATTTCCTGGGGAATATGAGAATGGCGTTCAACTTCTCCTACTTCATAGACTTTAATCTCATGATTTTTTTGCAAATAGGCGAGTTCTTCTGCGACAAAATGACCTTGGCGATTTTCCCGTACTAAGATAGCTGCATTAGCTTCTCGGTTATTCTGAAATAATTTAATAAGGCGTTTTCCCATCAGTTCAACGGTTTGATAGATATCTGTGGGGGTATGAATCTCTACACCTTGTCCCACAGCAGCAGGATTTGCATCAGCTTGGGGATCATTTTCAGGAACAAGTTGAATATCCTGTAATCGGAAAGGGAGATCTTTGAGATGAAATTTATGCTTATTTTCCCATTGCTGGTTTACCCATTGCAACATGAAGTTAGCAGCATTGATAATCTTGATATTACTGCGCCCTGCTTGATTCATTTCTGCTAAATTACCATCGGTCTTGCATTCTCCGCAAAACCAGTTAAAGTAAACAGGATCAGCAGGGGTAAAGGTTGAGTTAATCGCTTGATTTGGATCACCAACGCGCACTAAATTAGAAACAGTATCTTCAGGATTACGAGCTAATATTTTTAGTAACTTTTCCTGTAAAGGGCTAGAATCTTGCGCCTCATCTTCAAAGACAGCAAAGAATTGTTTTTGCCAAGATTTACGAATAGCTTCGTTTTCTAATACCCGTAAAGCGGAGAGAATCATATCATCGTAGTCAATGAAATCCTTCGCCTTCATTAAGTTTTGATACTGTGCATATAACCCTGTCGCGATCGCGAGAATATTATAGTGATCAATTCCTTGTTGGGTCATCGCCTCTAAATCCGCAGGTAATAAACCAGAACTCTTCGCTTCCCGCACAACCGTATGGGCTAAACTTGGTAAGACTTCCGTTCTTAACACAGATTGACGACGTAGCTTTTCCGTTTCTTCCCCATCAAAACTCTTTCCTTCCAGTAACACCTGATATTGCTGCGGATATTTAACTCGCCACTGTTCCACACAGGTTCTTAACAGACGATGGCTTTGATTGGGATTAATCAAAGAAGAAGTATCTAAGTTTAAGCCCGAAAGATTGGGGTGACGAGTCGCAATATTCAGGGCTAATCCGTGTAGAGTTTGGACAACAAAACTCCCTGGTGGTAAAGAAAGATCGCGCAGATGTTGCCTAATTTTACTTTTAATACTAGCAGCAGCAGAACGGGTAAAAGTAACGACTAATAGCTGTTGACGAGGATGGAGAGAGTATTTAGAAATCGCGATCGCAGCAGCAGTCGCCATACCATGAGATTTACCAGCCCCAGGAACAGCAGATACCGCCATTGTTCCCCCTCGCCAGTCCGCCATTTCCCGTTGACCCACCCGTAGGCTTTGGCGTAATTGCTGAATTTTTTCATCCCGTGAAGTTGGGATATCAGAATCAGTGGGCATATATCCTTGTCCATTCCTATCTTTAGATATGGTAGCTAGTTTAAGAATCTATTCGGTGGTTCTGTGAGTCAACAAGTAAAATGGATAGCAGCTATTTATTAAAAATTATCCTATGTTAAAACTTTCTCAGATTCGCGCTCATTTTCTTGGTTGGTCTGTTGCTTTTCTCATAATTGGAGTCAATTCTGCTCAATCTGCAACTCCAGACACCGCCCCCACCGCCTTAAAGGATACCTTAGAAGAAATTGAAAGCGCAGCTAGTCGCCAAGATATTAACGCTGTAATCCGCTACTACAGCCCCGATTACATGAGTAACGACGGCATGAACCGCTCCCAACTAGAAACAGGATTAGCTAACTTTTGGGGAAGTTCTTCGCGACTGAATTATGAGACAGAACTTTTATCCTGGGAATCCGAAGGAAATGACTACATTGCGGAAACCTTGACCACAATTACGGGGATGCAGCAAACCGCAGGAAGACCAATGCAGATCGAAACCAAAACGCGATCGCGCCAACGCTTTCAGAATAATCAAATTGTTAGTCAAGATATCCTTTCTGAAAGCACTACCCTCAAATCTGGGATAAATCCTCCCAACGTCAAAGTGAATCTACCAGATACAGTCAGAATTGGACAAGCATTTGGTTTTGACGCAATTGTACAAGAACCATTAGGCAATGATCTCCTCCTCGGAGCAGTATCAGAGCAACAAGTAAGCAATCAATTCTTTTCTTCCCCTTCTAGCGAACTTGACTTTGATCTTCTCCAAGCAGGAGGACTATTTAAAACTGGTCGTGCTTCCCTACGCCCTGAAAATCGCTGGCTCTCTGCTGTCCTGGTTCGCAGTGATGGCATGACCATTGTGACGCAACGCTTACAGATTGTCGATACTAACCAAAGTTCCCAACGAAGATAAATATTTTTACAAAAACCTTTACAAACTGTTACACATTTGCTAATATATGAGTGTCAGGCAAAAATTCCTGGCAAACATTATAAAACTTAAAGCAATTATCCAACCATGACAACAACACTACAACAACGCGAAAACGCGGGTTTGTGGGAGAGGTTCTGTCAGTGGGTCACAAGTACAGACAACCGCCTTTATATTGGCTGGTTCGGCGTACTGATGATTCCTACCCTCCTCACCGCTACCACTTGTTTCATTATCGCCTTTGTCGCAGCACCTCCTGTAGACATTGACGGTATC
>JBBQDV010000162.1:0-6946 GCA_038320005.1 Cyanophyceae cyanobacterium | reverse complement strand
ACAAGCCCAAACGTTTACGACACAGAAAAAGCCAACCGTCCCGTCTTCCAACCAGGGTGGGGGTTTGGCACTACCGAATCCTTACGAGAATTTAAAAACAGATAGATTTGAAGTAATTACTGTCGATAGCTACGGCAAAATTATCAATCGAAAACCAGGAGAATCAAAATATTACACCGGTGACTTAGGAGGAGGCGTAACCCTAGACATGGTAGTAATACCAGGGGGAACATTCATCATGGGTTCGCCAGAGGACGAAGAAGGAAGTAGAAGTAGTGAACGACCTAAACACCAAGTAACATTATCCTCATTTGCCATCGGCAAATACCCCATCACTCAAGCCCAATGGCAAGCAGTCATGGGTAACAACCCCTCATATTTTAAAAGTGATAACCGCCCTGTAGAGAATATTTCTTGGCATGATGCAGACAAATTCTATCAGAAGCTAGGAAAAGACTACCACCTCCCTTCAGAAGCCCAATGTGAATATGCCTGTCGCGCTGGTACAACCACCCCTTTTCACTTTGGGGAAACAATAATGACAGAACTGGTTAACTATAACGGTAAATTCTTCGTCTATGGCAACGCTCCCAAAGGAGAGTCTCGAAAACAAACTACCCCTGTCGGTAGCTTCCCACCTAATGCCTTTGGACTCTATGATATGCACGGCAACGTTTGGGAATGGTGTATGGATACTTGGTACAGTGACTATAACGTTGCGCCCACGGATGGGAGTGCTTGGATTAGTAACATTAATATTTATCATGGCGTACGTGGTGGTTCTTGGCTCGATAATCCCAGAAGCTGTCGCTCAGGGGTTCGCAAAGGCTATAAATTCTACTATTGCGACGACCATACGGGTTTTCGTGTTGTCTGCCATCGCGGAAAGACTTCTTAGCCCTTCTTTCTTTTATTTTTCCTTATTCCGCCGACACCTTTCACTACAATACTTCACGCTATCCCAATTCCTCTCCCACTTCTTCCGCCAAGTAAAAGAAAGACCGCAAACAGGACAAATCTTAGTAGGTAGATTCTTGGTATTGCGTTCCCTCGCCATCACTTCAACTTAAGCCCCTGGATAGAATAATCTAATAACTCCATCGGATGTAATAAAGGCAAATCCTGTCCCTGTTGCTGTAGATGCTTCTTAATCTGTAACGCACAACCTGGATTAGCAGAGACAATCAACTGCGCTTTCGTATTGAGCAAATTACGCACCTTCTGTTCTCCCAACTCCTCCGCTACTTGTGGCTGTAGCATATTATAAATACCTGCACTTCCACAACACAAAGCAGCATCGAGAGGTTCTTTCAACTTTACCCCAGGAATTTGTCGTAGCAGTTGACGAGGTTGGAGGCTAATTTGTTGTCCATGTAAGAGGTGACACGCATCTTGATAGACGATCGCGATTTCCTCCTCTGCAATAGGATATAAAGGTGTAGTTAAACCCACCTCAGCGAGAAATTCTTGCACATCTCGCACTTTCTTTGCAAAATCTTCCGCTTTCTGGGCATACTCAGGGTCATCTTTAAGGATATGACCATACTCTTTCAAAGTGTGACCACAGCCCGCAGCATTAATAATTATGTAATCTACATCCGTATCCGCAAAGCTATCAATCATCTGACGGGCGAGGGTTTGGGCTTGTTCTGTTTGCCCCTGGTGTTGGGGTAGCGCAGCGCAACAGCCTTGAGATTTGGGAATTACCACTTCACAACCATTTGCTGTTAAAACTCTCACTGTCGCCTCATTTACAGGGGAAAAGAATAACCGTTGGACACAACCAGAAATAACCCCCACCCGATAGCGTTTTTCTCCTTGAGGCGCAATTAAATCAGGAAGATTATCTTGAAAAGAAGCAATGGTAACTTCGGGTAAAATAGATTCCATTGCTGCTAAACGGGGAAACAGCTTTTTCAGTAATCCCGTTTTTCTGACCACTGTACGCAATCCCAGATTTTGATATAGCCAAAGAAAGGGAAGCAGTAACCGTAAGCGGATAGGATAGGGAAAGAGATTAAAAATCAGGGCGCGAACCACTCTATCGGGTAAACTACGCTCATAGTTGCGTTCAACTTGGGGACGAGTCGCACTAATTAAGTCTCCATACTTCACCCCAGAAGGACAAGCGGTTACACAAGCTAAACAGCCTAAACAGGAATCAAAATGTTCTACTGTCCCTTCACCTATTTCTGCTTCCCCTTGGTTAATCGCATCCATTAAATAAATCCTCCCTCTCGGAGAATCCATTTCTTTCCCAATGACGCGATAACTCGGACAGGTAGAAAGACAAAAGCCACAATGGACACAAGTATCGATTAGATTTGCTGCGGGGGGATTTTGGGGGTCAAATCCTGATTGTGACTGGTCTTGAGGGGAAGGCTTTGGTGAAGTTTGCATTTTAAAGTTAATGTCTCTTGGGGGGTGAGGCTATTAACCTAAGTGTAACGAAGATGACTAAACAGGATTTACAGCATGAATGATCCCCCCTAGCCCCCCTTAACAAGGGAGGAACAAGAAAAAGTCTTTATGGCTTCCCCTTTTTTAAGGGGGATTGAGGGGGATCAAAATAAGTCCTCAAATTCCACCAACAAAACGCCCTGGACTCAGTAAATTATTCGGGTCGAATTGTTGCTTGATTTTCTTCATGATATCTATCGCATTTCCTGTATAGCCCCAAGGTTCAAAATTCTCCTTTACTTCTGGGGGTGATTCTAATAAGGTGAGAAAACCTTTATTAAGTTGACAATAATTCCGTGTTTGTTTAACTATTTCAATTTCTGAAGTTTTCAGTTTACCTAGACCGCTTTTCCCGTGAATAATTGCTAAAGCTTCTGACTCGGCTAATAACTTGACGCTACTTGTTGGTAAAGTTCCGAATTTACTAATTAAATCTGAAGGTGAGGAGGAATGAAAAAGACTAGATAACTGTTGCCAAAATTCTGATTCTTTCTTATCCTGATATTTAATAATTTCTAAACCAACTTTTTCCGCCATCGCGCTTAATATTTGCACTTGTTCCTTAACACTAGCTGTAACACTTTGGAAACGAACTGCTATTCCTAATTCTGTCCCAATACCTAGTTTTTGCCCAACTCGAGGGGAAAAAAGATCTATAGCGGTAGGAGTGAGAGTTGAAGCGAGGAGGGTTTGATATACTTGACTAATCTTTTCTGTGTCTCCTGTTAAAATCAAACTTTGGGAAGATGCTTGTTGCGGATAAACCCGTAACGTTACTTGGGAAATAATGCCTAAAGTGCCATAAGAACCAGTAAAGAGTTTCATGAGGTCATAACCTGCGACATTTTTGACCACCCGACCGCCAGCTTTGGCTATTTCCCCATCTGCGCGGACAAAGGTAATCCCTAAAATTAAATCTCTGATACTCCCGTAACGCTGTCGCCAGCTTCCTGTATCTGCGGTAGCTATAATCCCTCCTATAGTGGCTGTTTCGGGATAGGAGGGGTCAATGGGTAAAAATTGCTTTTCTTGGGCGAGAAGGCTTTGTAGGTCTGCGAGTTTCATTCCTGCTTCGACGGTGACGGTGAGATCTCCCACAGGGTGATCTATGAGAGAATTGAGATGTTGGCTACTAATCGCGATCGCGCTTTTCTCAACCAATCCCCCCCAATTTAGCTTACTACCATTCCCAAAAGGCAAAATAGCCCAATTCTTTTCCTGTGCCAATTTCACAGTTTCCGCAATTTCTGAGACCTTCTGAGGATAAGCAAGATAGAGAGGCTGCTTTTGTTGAAAAATTGCCGAGCAAATCCGTTTTTTAGCTAAATCTGTCGCATTTTCCCAGTTTATGACTTCCACATTTAAGTTTGCTGAATTTTCCATTTCGCGTCCCACACCAAAAAAAATTGCTATTATTTAACTGTTTCCTGCGTTACAAAATTTCATCCAAACTGCCCAAATAGGATTTACGAAAAATTCCCTTCAGGGTAAGGTTGAAAGACAAAGTTTTGCTTATAAAAATAAAGATGCTATGCTTGCTGACCTGTTGAATCGTAAACGAACTCACTTTGTCCTTTGGCGACCAAGAAATGTTGAACCTATCCCGACTTTATATATTGGTCAGATTGATTCTTCAGACCAGCCTCTCAAAAGCTTTCAAGAGATTCCCCTAAAAGCAACTACTAATTTCCCTGAGTTGTGGGAAGTAGAAGCAGAAAAATGTCATCTTGATGATGGTAAAGCTTACCACTACTGGTTTAAAGTGGCAAATTCCCTAGACTTAGAACCCCAGAGTATCTACTGTAGTGATCCTACCGCTACAACCATAGACCGCCGTTTCCTTGCGCCCATAACTCCTCAAGAAGCAGAAAATTCTAGCGGAGATCCAGCCAGTGTAATTTTATATCAAGATGGTCAGTTATTTCCCTGTGACCCCAACGGACAAATCATTCCTCGTCAACAACCCACCCATGCTGAAGCCGTAAGTGGAAATAATCATTTAGTTATCTATAAGTTACCCCTCGCTTGGACTTATCTAGATACTACAGGGGAAATCATTCACAAAGATAGTAGTTTCCAAGATATTCTTAGTTTATTTGTTGCGGATAAACCTTCGCCAAATTTCGCCAATGTTGATGCTTTTAAAAATCGCGCCCATCTAGAAGAATTAGGCATTAACTGCTTAGAATTATCGCCAATTACAGACAGTAAAAATGAATTTGTTGGAGGTTATCAAACTACTAACTATTTTGCTGCGGATTTCAAATTAGGTTTTCCCCATTCCAATTCATCCCCTACTGCTGGGGTAGATTTAGCCACTTTAATTCAAACTTGTCATCAACAAGGAGTGCGCTTTTTCCTTGACCTTATATTAGGCTTTGCTGACCAAAATCCCTATCAGCAAATCAACTATCTTGACTTTTTTGTTGCTTTAGATACTGGAGATCCTGAAGAAGCTAAACGGGATGCTTCGGGAGGAGATCTATTTAAATATAACTATTGGGTTGAAGGCTATAATCCAGTTACGGGGGGAAATGATTGGTTTGTTCCTGCGCGAGAATACTTAAAGATAGCAGTAGAACATTGGCTTAATTATTATCAAGTTGATGGCTTGCGTATTTCTAGCATTGCTAATATTGATAACTACGACTTTGTACAAAATATCAGAAATTTCTCCCGTTTACTTTGGGAAAAACAGGGGGGAGAACGCGATCGCTTTTTGGTTGTTGGTGAAGAGTCAACTGTACCCGTCAGATTGATTCATCAAAATAGGGTAGATGCTTTAGGAAATGGGCATTTTAAGCGCATAGTCCGCAAAGTTATTTTGGGAGAAAAAGCGGGTAAAGATGCTAGTTTTGAATGGAGTATCCGCAAACTAATTGACTGTCGTTTTTTGGGTTTTCTAGACACTTCTCAAGCAATTAACTATCTTACATCTCCTAACATTGGCGAGGAAGATAATGAACGTTTCTATGATTATTTAGTCGCTAATGAGATTTATGACGCTGAACCTCGGATCAAATTAGCCTTTGTTTGTCTCCTAACTGCTGTCGGAATCCCGATGATCTTAGCAGGGGAAGAATTTGGTGATCAAGACGATTTAGATGCGGTTCTTGGTGACAGCAACAATCAATTAGATCACAAACAAGTTGATCCAGTTAACTATAGCCGTTTAGAGGATGACTGGCGTAAGCGAGTGTTTGAGTATGTCGCCCGTTTAGTCGCCTTCCGCAAAGCTTCCCCAGCTTTAGGGACTAATGATGTTAATTTTGTTCATGCTGATTTTCATGCAGGTAAGCGTGTTGTAGTATGGCGAAGAGGAAAAGGAAAAGATACTGTAGTAGTGGTGGCGAACTTTTCTGACTATGGTACACCTGATCCAATTAGTGCGGAAGCGGAATATGTGGTCGCAAATTGGGCGAAAACTCCAGAAGGGATGAAGTGGTATGAGGTAACTCAAGGTCGCACGGTACTTCCTAAATGGGTAGGACGAGAACCGATTTTCCCCTGGGAAGCTAAGGTTTATACATTAGTATCAGATTGAATTTCTGGAGATATTATATGAAACTTATAAGTAAGCTAACGGGTGTAACTTTAGGACTATTTCTATTAACGTCCTCCGTTATCGCCCAACCGAGTCATGATATGTCCCCCTCTGAACCTACAGCAGATTTCACGGCTATCGAACAGCCTTTAGGTGTAAAAGTTGCGGTTACTGTGGGTGGTTTAGGTTTAATTGGTTTAGAGTTGTGGTGGTTTCTTTTTAGTAAGAAAACTAAAACTAAAACTAATCAAGCTGAATGAATTGATACAGCAAAGAGTAATGGAAGCTTGGCTAGGGTTGGTGATTGGTAATTCTCGCTTACATTGGGCTTTATTTGAGGGAGAAACTTTAAAGCAAACCTGGGATAGTGATCATATTACTATCTCTCCTGTTGCTTTACCTGACCCAATTTGCCAAACTATTAAAACTAAAAATATTCCTATATATGTTACTTCTGTTGTCCCTGAACAAATGCAGCGATGGGAAACTTATCCGTATATTTATGAGCTTACCTTAGATGATATTCCTTTACGGGGGATGTATCCAACTTTTGGACGCGATCGCGCTTTAGCATTATTCGGCGCAATAAAAACCTATGGTTATCCTAGCTTAGTTATCGACGCTGGCACGGCATTAACCTTTACAGGCGCAGGACATCAGCAAGAAGTAATCGGTGGCGCAATTTTACCTGGGTTACGCCTACAGTTCCAAGCCCTCTCTCAAAATACCGCAGTCCTTCCCCTAGCAGCAATCCCCCCTGAACTACCTCCTCGTTGGGCGCATAACACCACCTCCGCCATTCAAAGTGGTATTCTCTACACAGTCTTAGCAGGGATAAAAGATTTTATCACCTCTTGGTGGCAAGATTTTCCTGCAAGTCCAGTTATCCTAACAGGAGGAGATGGTCATTTACTCACTACCTACCTACAAGCCCAATCAATA
>JBBQDV010000161.1:0-6987 GCA_038320005.1 Cyanophyceae cyanobacterium | reverse complement strand
TCCCTGAAACTTCCCAAAAAAATAATGCTCCTGGGATCAGGGGAACTCGGTAAAGAATTTGTCATTGCTGCCCAACGTTTGGGAAATTTTGTTGTCGCGGTAGATCGTTACGCTAATGCCCCCGCCATGCAGGTTGCAGATGCCTTTGAGGTGATTTCCATGCTTGATGGTGAGGCGTTAGAAAGGGTGGTGCGAAAACATCAACCTGATTTTATTGTTCCAGAAATTGAGGCGATTAAAACAGAGAAACTGCTTGAGTTAGAAGCAGATGGTTTTACGGTTATACCTACCGCTGCTGCTACTAATTATACGATGAATCGCGATCGCGTTCGTGAACTCGCAGCGACAGAATTAGGAATTAGAACCCCAAAATATACCTATGCGGATTCCCTAGAAACCTTAGTAACCGCATCAGAAACTATCGGTTTCCCGAATGTAGTTAAACCTGTAATGTCCTCATCAGGAAAGGGACAATCTATCGTTAACTCCGCAACAGAAGTAGCAGAAGCCTGGGAATATGCGATTGCTGGGGCGAGGGGAACAAGCCAAAAAGTTATTATCGAAGAGTTTATTGATTTTGACGTTGAAATAACTCTTTTAACCGTACGCCAGTGGGATGAAGCGACTCTATTTTGTCCTCCCATCGGACATCGCCAGGAAAGGGGTGATTATCAAGAATCTTGGCAAAGTGTAGATTTGAGCGCAGACAAGCTTAGACAAGCCACAGAGATAGCGCAGAAGATTACCGATAGACTTGGGGGTGCAGGTGTTTTTGGGGTAGAATTTTTCGTCACGGAAGATGAGGTCATTTTTTCGGAACTTTCCCCTCGTCCCCATGATACTGGTATGGTAACGCTGATTTCCCAAAACTTAAACGAATTCGAGCTACATTTACGGGCTATCTTGGGAATTACGATTCCGAAAATTGAAGTTATTTCCCCTTCTGCTAGTGCGGTTATTTTAGCGGAAGACTATTCCAACTCAATTTATTTTACTGGAGTTGCAGAAGCTTTAGAAGTCCCTGATGTGGAAATCCGCTTATTTGGAAAACAGGATTCGCGCCCTTTTCGACGTATGGGGGTTGCTTTGGCGAGGGGAAAAACGATTGCAGAAGCGAGGGAAAAAGCTTTAACCGCAGCCCGTAGTGTTAAAGTGGTTAGTTAGGCAACATTATCTAACTTTTCTTTGACGCGCATCTGTTTCCACAACTCGATATATTCCGCTTCTACTTGTGCGGTAAGGGGAATAATAAAATCACTTGCTGCTAAAATATCTGGGTCTAAACGGGCTAGAGGATCATTTTGCAGATCTGCGGGTAAATCATTCTGCTCTATATTTAGGGTAACTGGTGATGCCCCAGGAGTAAAGAGGGAAATAAGATTTGCAGGGCGAGGTTGCCAACAAAAGTTAATCCAATCTGCTGCTATAGTTGAATTATTCTCTTGGCTGGTGGGTTTTACCCAAAGGTCACTCCATAGGGCAGTTCCCGATTGAGGGACAACTACGGCAATATTGGGATTACGTTCTACTATCGGAAGAATCTCGTTTGACCACCCCACAGCGATAGAGGTATCTCCGAGAATCAGGGGTTGTAGATAAGCTTGGGAATTATAAGAGAGTATTTGCTCATTTAATCTCTTTAATTCAGATTCTAAATTCTCTACCGTAGCTAAATCAACAGTATTGAAAGAAGAGCCTAATTTTTTTAAGACTAAACCAATTACTGCTCTAGGGTGATCTATAATGGAAACGCGATCGCGCATTTCTTCGCGCCAAAGATCATCCCAATCTGTCGGAAGCCAACCTAAATCCGTAAATAAATCCTGACGATAGGCGATTAACAGCGTCCCCCAACGATAGGGCGCACCCCATATTTTACCATCAGAATCAACCTCTCCTTGCTGATTAAGTCTTGCTAAATTTTGCCAACGAGGGGGTAAATTATTCCATCCCGAAAGCTGTTCTACCTCATCCAATGGAGAAATCAAATTTTCTTGAATCGCTGCTTTTAGCCAATAGTCTCCTAATGTGACTAAATCTGCAACCCTTGGCTGATTTCTCCAAAAAAGTAAACTCCTTTCAGAGGATTGTGAAGAATCACGCCAGTTTTCTAGTAAATCCCATAAATCTTGCAATTGCGCTTCTGGATTCAAGTCAATCCCAACCCCTCGCTGTAACTGTTGACGAAATTCCCGTAGTAATAAGGGAGGGATAGAATCTCTTAATAACCGCACACTAAGCTTATTGCTATTACCACTACATCCCCCTAAAGCTTCAGAGGAAAGGACTGCTGCGGTACTAATGAGAAAAGAACGACGACTGAACATTTATTGATTTTATTTTCCAATTATAAACAATATGCTCAATCAAGTTGGATATCTAAGAAAGCGCGATGGCTACGCCGACCCGAACAGGTATCGCGCTATTCTCTTTTGGAGTATGCTTGAGATGTTACTGGTAAATAGTTTATCATCTTTTCTTTTGCGGTGACAAGAAGCTGAATATTGCTCTTAATTTTCTTAAAGCATAACTCCAAAAGCCTTTTGATATCTTTTCAAATCGGTAGTAAAATAAAACATCAACAATATCTTCTAGCTTCATTGGTTCAAGATAGGAAACTACTCTATCGACCAAGGTGTCCGCATCCTCAATATATTTTTTGATACCTAGTTTCTCAGATATTTTCCATTTTGCTAAAAAGATAGAGTGCATTTCTTGTTGATAACCACTAAAGTCTTGTCTTTCTCCTTTCAAAAGTTCATGAACATATTTACTTGCTACTTCTGAACTCAACATAGCGTGACGAATACCTTCACCCCCCAGAAAATTAACAGTGGAAACGGTATCACCAATGGCGATTACTTTTCCTTCCGCATAGACATCTTGTAGACCAGGGCTATATCGGAGTGTTTCACCATGAATATCGAGAATGTTATAAGTATCTGGCTTGAGATATTCTTTAACTAAAAGGTCGATGTAATGCTTTAAAGGCTTGATATCTTTAACTAATTTATGTTTCTTATTTAATAATCCTGCACCAATTTTTTAAGTGACTCATATAGCGACAGCCCATCCAGATTTCGCCACCATTATTTTTGACTTCATCTGCTAAAAATTGCCGAAGTTTAGCAAAATCTAAAACACTTCCTTGATTTGTGTCAGCTTCCCAGACACCTTCTTTGTTTGAAGTAACAATAACAAGCCGATTCCAAAAACTTCCTACCACGCTTTCTGGTAGATTAAATCGTTCTAATGTTTCTGAGGGAGTTCCCCCACTAGAAAAACTATTGCGACTAAAATCTTTAAATCTCTCCACCAACAAAACCTTATGACCTGCTTTTGCTAATAATCGGGCGCAATGACCACCCGCAGGACCAGCCCCAATTACAACTACATCAAATCTATCCATTTACTGTTACATCCTCATTGTTGAATTTTGGGGTAATATTTTTCAACTAAAGCTTCCACCGCAGCTAGTATTTCTCTTGAAGACCAGTTACGATAAAGAGAAATCGCGATCGCGCTTCCACCAGCCCCAACTCCTTCTTTGACAAAACCTTGCTCATAAGCCCGTAGAGCAGTATAACTAGATTGAGCAAAACTTAGTTGTGACCCCATCAGAGTCATATCTCCCACCGCTTTGGCTAAACCCACCGTATCACCACTAGGATCATCTGCAACCCAAGGAGTCGTTCCCACTACCACCTCTTTTGGTTGCCAGAGTAGCCCATAGCGTGCAGCTAAAGCCTGGATTAGGGCGTAAACCGCGATCATCTGTGTCCCCCCTGCCAGAAGTACCCCTGTCGAGCAACTAGCAGCTATTACCATTCCTGCGACCACAATCTGCATCGGATCTCCTACCCCCGCGACAACCGCAAAGGGATCTGTCTCTCCTGGGATAATTCTCGCTGCTTGTATTCCCTCTTGAACAAGCTGTTGTTTTTGGGTATGATTGCAGTCAGGGTGGCTACTATTCACCTTACCCATAGCAGAGATTCCTAAGCCAGTGAGTAAAGCTAAAGCGGTAGTTGTTCCCCCAACCACACATTCACTGATTAAGAGATAACCTTCCGTTAGACTGGCTAACTTTTTACCCCAATCTAAGCCTTGCTGAAATAAGAATTTGACTGTTTTTAGAGGAATTGCTTGTCCTCCTGTTAAACATTGTGCAGCTATTCCACCCAAATCGAGGTATTTTACTGCTGGAGGTTGGGGTAAACCTGCATTGAATAGATAAACTGGTAAGGCTAAAGCTTCGATAATGGCGCGAGAAATAAATACAGGGGATACGCCAACTGTCAGAGGAGGTAAAGGATAAGCCCGTTGAGATTGTACCCCATTAACCAGAAATTCTCCATCCGCGATCGCGGTATAAAGCCGATCTTCAGGAGTCGCACCAGCAGCGGAAATTCCAGGGATTAAAGCCGTGTCTGTGAACCCCAACACACAAGCAAACAACGGTTTTTGTCCGCGATACTTTGCTAACCAATCCTGTCCCCAAGCTTCCTGAGTATAAACTCGAATCATGACTATTACTCGTAATCAAATAAAACTTGTACCCAATGGGGTGGACGTGGAATCGGTGAACCCAAACGATCTAGCATTATTAAAGAAACAATATGCACCACAAACAAATAAACTAAATTATTAACCACAATGCTAATTAAAGCTAAAACTTGAATAAACCAGATATCTGGTTGCGCCAAAATACCCAAATGTAAGAAAAGCCAATCTGCTAACTCTGTAATCTGAGTCAATACATATAGCCAAAGGTCTTCCCCTAAGAGAATCGACATTAACCAAAAACGGAAGAAAAAGCCAAACGTCCCAATTAAAGTTCCGATAAAAATCGACCAATACCAACTCGCACCCCTCCGCCATAATAGCCCTAACTGTAACCCCATTAAGCCATAGGGAATCAAAAAGAAGATACTGCGAGGTGGTCCGAGTAACACCCCCAGAAGTAAGCCTGAAACTAATGTCGTCATCCAAGCAGCCCGACTACCTCTGCGCAGAAAGATTAAAGCAATGGGAACAGGAAAGAACATTTTCAGTAAAGGTCCCATAGGGAAGTAGTAGTTAATTAGCCAGATTAAACTCCCTGTACTAGCGAGGAAAGCGGTTTCCACCATCGCGATTGGTAGATTCCTTTGGGACTCAGTTTGGGCTACTTTGGAGGAAGGATGTGGAGGAGGAGTCACTTCTGCTGTTGCGGAATCAACCCAGTTAGTCTCGTCAGCAAAAGTATCTCTCTTTTGTTTTGATATTTCATTTTCGTTGGGGTAAGACGACATAGGAAACGCTTAAATGGTTGATTTTTGATTTTTGAGTACCTAACCACTCATTCTACTTTTTTCTAGTAAAGTAGATTAAATATCATTTAAAATTTCAATCCAATTATCCATGCAAATATTACAACGGTTTTTAAAAACCCCAATCGCTTTGAGTGCAATTTTTGGTAGCTTATTAATTAGCGCACCTATAGCAGCAGAAACTCCTAATCCTATAACGGAACAGCAACTAGCCTTACTGGGGACTACTCAACGAGTTATCCCACCACCAGAAATTCGCAGTGACGCGATCGCGCAGTTGATAGCGATAGAAGGTAAAGTTGATATAGTCCTGATTAATAGGACTAACGCAGATGTTATCTATGAAGTAATTGGACATACGAACAGCAGGATTCTATCTGGTGGATCAAAAACAAGATTAGAAGATTTACCTGTTCCAGTAAGCTTGACTACGATACGTCAAGATAACGGCTTTGTAAGAGTTATACCCCAAAAGACTAATGACGAAACCTTAGTTCTTGTTTTGGAAGAAGCAGTTTTTCCCCTTGATAATCCCCAAGGTGCAATTTATATACAAGCAGATGGAGAGTTCCTTCTTTTCTAACCTTTAACTTCCTGATTTGGCATTATGACAAAAAATATACCAGAGGAAATAGCAAGTATTCTAAGAAAAATAACTTCCAAATGAACTGATAAAAATGGGTGATTTCTGACTTCTGCTGTAAATCGACTCGCTGCGATCGCGCCCACAAGACAATTAGTAGAATAAAGTGTGTAACCCCCAGTAAAAGGGGATTAACCTCTGGTAGCCAGAATAGTCCTGCAATAATCATGCCCAAATAGCAGAAGGTAATGATACCTCGCGCTAGTTGAAATACCGCAGACTTCCCGATGAGGAGGGTGAAGGTACTAATATTGTATTGCTTATCCCCTTCTAAATCAGGGACATCTTTGAAAATCGCGATCGCGATCGTAAATACCACAATAAAAAAAGTCAATACCCACACAGGAGGATTAATAAAAGCTTCCCCCGTTAACTTCTGGCTAAAATGCAAAAATAAGCCCAGATTTACAATTACCCCTCGTACTGTAAAAATACAAAAAGCTGCCAAAAAAGGAAAGCGTTTTAAGCGAATTGGCGGTAAAGAATAAGCAGTCCCAATAACTAAACTAATCCCTACCGTCGCAAAAGCCCATATTCCTGAAAATCCTGCTAGAAGTAACCCAGAAACTCCAGCCAAACCGACAATCCACCACCCTTGCTGAAGAGAAAACTCCTTCGCAGCGAGAGGAAGATGAGGCTTATTAATCTCATCAATGACCACATCTTCTAATTGATTAAGCCCAACAATATAAATATTGCCACATAAACAAGCAAGCCAGACTCCACATAGTTGTAATAAACTCTCAAGAGAAATTGTGACAGATGTTGTTGCTAAAGCAATTAAATATAAAGCTAAAACACTTAGACTTGTACCAATAATCGTATGAGGACGGGAAAATTTCCAGAAGCTATAAAACCAGCTTTTTCTCGAAAAGGTAAATGCACTCTCACTCATAATTAAATAGAAGTAGATATTAATCTAGGCTAATCGCCTATTTTTTAGACTTTAGTTGCTTTCAGTTAATATTTTTTCGCTTTACCGATGTACATTACTGAAGTATCTTCATTAATATTTATTTTTACCTCTTCAGT
>JBBQDV010000160.1:0-7010 GCA_038320005.1 Cyanophyceae cyanobacterium | reverse complement strand
ATAATTTTGTACTTTAAACTATCAACCATTAGTAGATTATGAATTACTGGTTGCTTCAAGTTAGCTTACTTTTTTCGTTTAACGCGATCGCGTTTTTGAGATAGTGAGCGAGAATATCAGCTTATTCCGTTCTCAGCACATCTATGGGAAAACAAGATTCAACAATTAGAAGCAGAAGCTAAAGAATATAGTCATACTACAACTCCCTCACGGCGAACATTGCGGAAGAAGGGAGAGGTTTCTTGTTGAAAACGAGGTAAAGGGACAAAAGCACGGGAAATAACAACTTCATATTTCAAGCACAAAGCAGAAGTGAAATCCCCCGTTTGGTCTATTTCTTGCCAAGAATCTACAGGGTCTTGGAGAACAATTAAAAGGTCAATATCAGAATCAGGTTTAGCTTCTCCTCTAGCCTGTGAACCATAAAGGACTACTTGAACAAGTCTATGACCGTAGTGTTGTTTGAGATATTCTTGATATTCAGCAATAATAGTTTCTAAATTTCTGTCTTTCATGTTGCAACATAGTCAGTCTTTATTAATTGTCTCACGACCGACTGCTTCTAGAGGTGGAAAATTTGCAGTAGCATGATATCCGTGCTATTGTGTTAGCAAGAGCAATAACTATATATCACCAAGCTTATAAAGCAGGCAGTTTACAGTAACTCTGCTAATAATTTATCAATTGTTCTCGTCAGATGATCATCAATTTTAAAAATAAGGGAACGGAGGACATATTCAATGGAGACAATACAAAAAAGGCTGGGAAAATTTGCCCCCATTACTTGCACGAAATAGCTTGTAGAAAACTAGATATACTCAATGTTGCCACTACACTCGAAGATCTTAGATCACCTCCAAGTAACAAATTAGAACATCTTGAAAAAGATAGAGTTGGTCAACATAGTATAAGAATTAATAATCAATACAGAATTTGCTTTATCTGGACAATTGCAGGAAGCAAAGATATAGAAATTGTCGATTATCATTAGTAAAATAAAAAAGGAAAACTATCATGGTTCGTGTTCCTACTAATCGCCCTCCTACACACCCAGGAGAAATTTTATTGAAAGAGTTTCTAGAGCCAATGGGGTTAACTCAGAGTGAGCTTGCTGAAGCTATTCATGTACCTTATCAGCGTGTAAACGAAATAGTAAATGCTCGTCGTGGCATCACTGAAGACACTTCTTTGCGTTTAGCTGCTTTCTTTGGGAATTCTCCAGATTTTTGGATCAATCTTCAAGTCTGCTTGAATCTATATAAAGCAAAAATATCCCTTGGAGAAGAAATAAAAAGTATTCAAAATTGTAAAACTCGAATGGAACGCAATAACAGTAACTTGGTAAACAGATAAAAGATAAAGGACATTGTAAATAATATTGGGATGTTCCATTCAACTATCTTGCTTAAGTTCTGTGCTAGGTTATCGCTGTTTAACTTCGTTATCGTGCTTCGGCTCGTTACTGTATACCTCAAGATTTTATTGATGCTAGAGATTTATTTGTTGGTTATTTATTACTGGATGCTTGGATTGGTAATGGTGATCGCCATCATGAAAACTGGGGATTTGTTCGTCCTCAAAATTCCCTAGAAGGCATCTATCTTGCGCCAAGCTATGACCATGCTTCTTGTCTCGGTCGAGAACTTTCTGATTCTAAACGCCAGAGTCGGTCTGTAGAATCCTATGTAAAGAAGTGTTCATCAGCTTTTTATCTAGAGGAAAACCAGACAAAGCCAATGAAGACCTTAGAACTTTTCGAGTATATTGTTAGTGAATATCCCCAAGCAAGTCAAGAGTGGCTGAATCGTCTTGAGCAAATTTCAGAGGAACAGATAGACTTGATCATACAAGCCTTCCCACCAGAGCGTCTTTCTAAACCAGCAGGTGATTTCGCCAAAAAAGTTCTGCTCTGTAATCAAAAATGGCTACTTTCTCTTTAATTCATGAAGGATACTAATATGAAAACTCTATTTTTAGCTTGGCAAGATTATCAAAGTCGGTGCTGGTTTCCTGTGGGTCGGCTAACTTTTGATGGGAAAGTCTATACTTTTACTTATGTTCAAGGCGCAAAGCAAGCTCAACATAAATGTGGATTTGAACCTCTAATTTCTTTCCCTGAATGGAATCAGGTTTACCGCTCAACAGAATTATTTGCGATTTTTGCTAATCGAGTAATGTCAAAATCACGCCCTGATTATCAAAGTTATCTCAATCGCTTTGATTTATCAGACCAAAATTTTGATTTCATGGAGTTTCTCGGACGAACTGGTGGGATTCGCCAGACTGATAACTTAAAGATTTTTCCCTGTCCAGAAGCCGATTCTAACGGACAGTATCGCCTTAACTTTCTGGCGCATGGTCTACGGTATTTACCAGAATGTTCTGTTCAACGTCTACAACAACTAGAAGTAGCCGAGAATTTGCGATTAGCTCACGAATTTCATAATCCCCATGACGACAAGGCTCTGGTCTTGAATACGGAAGATCACCACATCGTTGGTTATTGTCCTCGTTATTTGGTAGGAAATGTGTTTGATATTTTGATGCGTAACCCAAAATTGGTAAAGGTAACGGTAGCAAAAGTTAATTTACCTCCTGTACAAATCAACTCTCGTTTATTGTGTCAGATGACTTATTCAGGATTTGAAGGATATAAACCTTTTACTAAGGATGAGTATCAACCCTTAGTAGATGATCAATTACTGATTGCTTGAGCTAAACTTACTTTTCTTGTTTAACGCGATCGCGCTTTTGAGATAATGAACGAGAATATTAGCTTTCCCACATAACCCTAAGCCTTTACTTAAGTAGATTTCGTGCTACAATCTAAATCATTTAAGCCCTTTGAGCAAAGCTATTTTGAGCCTCAATTGTTTGAATATCACTCCAGGTCAGCCCCTTAATTCTTGGCAAATATTTGGATTAGAATTAGTTTCTCTATTTCGAGGGAGAGATGTTGTTATTGCGATTGATCTAACTGAAAGTGTTGGATTAAATGATGAAGGAAGAATACGTTTACGACAAATTGTTGCAGATAGTTTACAAAGAGGCGATCGCGTTTACGTAATCCCTTTTGCTACAGAGGTAGATTCCCCCCAGTCAGTAATTAAATTTCGGGGAAAGCAAGATATTGATCAAGTGTTATCCGCAGTTCCCTTGGAGATGGAGGAAGGTCTACGAAATACTGACATTCAAAGAGCAGAAGGTTTTGTTTATGAAGAGTTAGCTATAATTAATCAGTGTCGCCTTCTTGAAAATCAAACGGTTCTTCCTCAGTCAGTAGTTTGGTTAACAGATGCGCCTTTGTTAACAACAGCAGGAATTAATTCTGAAACTTGGATAGAAACCCCTGCGGATAGTCCTTTTCGGGTGGCTGATTCTGTTGAAAGTCAACAGCGATGGAGTTGGATTGAAGCGTTACCTTTATCAGCGCGATCGCGTTCCATCATAACCGCTGATAATCGAGAATATCAACTTACTGTTGTTGATATTAAAGCAACAGTTCAAGAGTTCTGCACTCCTGCGCCAGGAGGAAAGGAAACTTGTTTAGTTACTCCCTATTTGATTCAGCAGCTTTGGCTACCTGGCTTAATTTTGGGGATGGGGGTAATGGGAAGCGCGATCGCGTTACAAAAATTCGTGAGTTGGCGGAAGAAGTGGAAACTAGTCATTAGTTCAGATCATACAACAGAAGAGGAACAAATATGTTATCTGAAACATAAACAAAAAATTGCTATTGGTGATGTCGATCCTCACTGTATTGATACAATTCCTTGTCCAGGTTCAGAAGTTAGGGCTTATATTGAACGTTCAGGGAATAAACTTTTCTTACTACCCACAGGATTAGAAGAGGTCTATTACAATGGACAAGAAGTGAGGACGAAAACCTTACTACCCTCTTATTCATTTAGAATTAATTGTCCTGATCCTTCAAAAGCAAATCGAGAGTTTGAGATATTTATAAATATTAAAAAGTAATTAATTTTAAAAAAGATGAATTCATTTAATAAAAACAACCGCCAATTTCAAGGAATTAACCGAACAATTTGTATTGGTTTAGGTGGAACAGGAAGAGATGTTTTGATGCGAATTCGGCGGTTAATTGTTGACCGCTACGGCGATTTAGCTAACTTACCAATTGTTAGTTTTGTCCATATTGATACGGATAAAGCAGCATCTCAAGCAGCAGGATTAAAAACTGGAAATACTTATCGGGGTGTTGATCTAAGTTTTCGAGATTCTGAAAAAGTTGGCGCAACAATGACCTCATCAGAAGTTACTAATTTTGTCAATAGTGTAAACCGTAGAACCACCTCAGATCGTCCTGGTCCTTACGATCATATTATCCGTTGGTTTCCACCACAACTATATAAAAATATTAAAGCAGTGGAAGAAGGTGCGAAAGGAATTAGACCAGTAGGAAGACTCGCTTTCTTCAATAACTATCGCCAGATTAAAGCAACAATTGACACCGCTGAACAGCGAACTAGAGGACATGAAGCAGATCTATTAAAACAAGGACTGAGATTAGATTCCGGTCTAAATATTTTTGTGGTTGGTTCTCTCTGTGGTGGAACAGGAAGCGGAATGTTTCTCGATATTGCTTATAGTTTAAGACGAGATTATGGTGATCAAGGTGCGCAAATTACTGGCTATTTTGTGATTAGTCCTCAGTTGTATGGAAATGCACCAAATATGAATGCAAATACCTATGCAGCACTTAAGGAATTAAACCATTATACAACTCCTGGAACTAGATATGAAGCTTGCTATGATATGCAAGATTTAGTGATTATCAAAGAAGATCGTCCACCATTTGAATACACTTATCTAGTTTCTAATTCAACATCAGGAGAATACGCTATTCTTGAGCAGCGTAAGCTTTGTAATGTTATTGCTTATAAAATCGCTCTTGATTTTTCAGGAGAACTAGCACCTGTTGTTAAAGGGATGCGAGATAATTTCTTGCAATATTTAATAAATTGGGATACTCATCCTCGTCCGAATCCACAACGTTATTTAACCTTTGGATTAGCAGCAATTTATTTTCCGCGTGATCGTATTGTCCAAATTGCTTTAAATAATATTGGTTTTAAGTTAGTCAATTTCTGGCTTAATGGTCAAGGTCAAAGTCCAGATCCACAATTACTATTAGAGCAGTTTTTATTACAGAATAACTGGCATAATGAACTAAGTAATCGTAATGGAATAACAACAAAACTTACAGAAGCAGTCCAAGAAAATAGTAAAAACTTTATTAGTACAATTAATATATGGAGAAATAAATTAGATCGAAGTATCTCTGAATGTAAAAAGAAAGATGATCGTTTAGCCCTTCGTCAACAATTAGCTAGAGAACTTAGCCTACAGTTTAGGAAAGTTCAACCAGGAGAAAGCGAGAGTACACGAGGAATTTGGTTGACTCGTGTACAACAAGCTCGTCCTGACATTACTAAGAAATTGATTGAAGATATAGATACATTTTTGATTAGCTTGCTGACTCCCAGTAATAATAATTTTTCCGTAAAAAACCTTCAGACTTTTATTGACGCACTTTTAACAGAAGTCAATAATTATCAATATAACGTTGAAGAAAACATTAGAAGCCTTAATGGATTTAAGAATCAAGAGAACGTAAATAGAAGATGGCGAGATACGGAGCAAATTATTGATGATGCTGAACAAAAACAAGATTTTCTAGGATTGGGAAAAGGAAAGAAAAACCAAGAAATTCAAAAGCAAGCAAAAGAGGGAGTTCGCCAAATATACGATCTCATTAAACACAATTTTGATCTGGGAGTTCATCAGGAAGTCTTACAAATCATAAAAGCTTTACAACAGCATATTCAAGAGCGTTCTACCCAAATGGCTGGCTTTAGTCGCATTGTTAGTAATCTTAAAAGTGAATATGAAAAAGACGAAAGTATTCTCAAACAGTTGAATTTTGATGAAATGAGTGGTGAAGCCATCTTTAGTGATGAAGACATTGAGCAATATTGTGAAACTGTACTACCTCAAGAAGGAATTCGCGCTCAACTCACCTTAATTAGCCAAGAAGTTACTGAACAAAAAAATAGCGGTCAGTCATTAGCAAGCTACTTGCTTCAAGAACGCATCATAGAAGAACAACTGAAAGAAGAAATAAAACTTGCTATTGATCGTTTATTCGGCACACGGAGTAGTAATCTTGTCAAGTCCGTTATTAAGCGATTTATGCAAAACTATAGCACATCTGAGCGTTCTATTCGCTTAGGACAAATAATGCAAGAAGCTGAACCACTTTTACGCCTCAATTTAAGCGACCCCTACTTCCGTCAATCTTCCGCAAAAGCAAGCAAATTAGTTGGCTTTAAAGATATTGATAATGCAGATGTTCAACAGTTTAAAAGCTTATTGACCCAAGACTTAGGGATTCCAGATAATGAACTTAAACCGACTCAAGCAGAAGACGAAATTTTAATCGTAACTGAATATGCTGCTTTCCCACTACGATTGATTAATGGCTTAGATGGTATGCGAAATGCTTATTTGCGCCAGATGAATCAAAATAGTTCTTTTCTTCATAATGATAACCCCACCTTATTTACAGATATTATTCCACCAGATGCGCGATTAATGGAAGAATTAGAAGATATTTTTTATCCTTGTCTCGCTTTCGATTTACTGACCCAAATTGAGGAAAACGCACCCTTAGAATTTCAGTATTATGATTCCCTTCGCGATACTTATTATACTGCTGCTTTAAATCCAATTTGGAATCAAGCCCTAGAAACTTTAGCTAATCGTCAAGATATGAAAGGAGCATTAAAAGAACTATTAGACGAGGCGATAAATAAGATAGATAGACAACCTGAAGATTGGGATAAATATTATCTTCCTAAACTACGAGAATTTGTAGAACAGGTTGACAATTTACCAGAAGATCATCCAAATTCTATGTATAAAGCAACTGTCGTTGGAACTCCTGCGACCACTGAAAGTGAACCCAAGGAAGGAGTAATTACTCGCTT
>JBBQDV010000159.1:0-7082 GCA_038320005.1 Cyanophyceae cyanobacterium | reverse complement strand
TCCATCGGGGCAGTACAATGCATAATCTGAAGAGGAATACCTTCCACTTGGGCTTTAGCCAGCACCTGTCCTCGGAACTCCTGACGATCATATTTCGCATCAAGAATGACCTTAAACCCTTGACCTGCCAGCATTGAGCCTAACTCTAATAAACGGCTATAAGTCTTCTGGTTCATTTCCTTTGTATAGAGACTATCATCGCCCTTTTCTGTTACAGGAATACCAGCTAAATGCTTTCTCACCGCATCAGAACGAAGATGAACCGCACCAACTTCTCGCGCCATTTCTTTCGCGACCGTAGTTTTACCCGACCCCGATAAACCCGACATCAAAATTAATTGACCTTGAGTCGTTTGCGTATATTCCCAAGCCAAGCGATAGTAATTAGCTGCATTAATCCTTGCCTCTTCCTTATCCTTCTCAGGAATACCAGGGTCATCTAAAAGGAAAGAAGTCACCTTTGCCCGTACATAAGCCTGACGGCTGAGATATAAAGGTAATAGCTGTAAACCTTCCCAATCCCCTGTTTGCTCAATATAGGTATTCAAGAAAGTATTACCAAAGTCGCGACTTCCCCTTGCATCCAAATCCATGACCACAAAAGCCAGGTCATAAATCACATCGACAAAGCGAAATGGCTCATTAAATTCAATGCGGTCAAACAGTAAGACTTTACCATTCCATAAACAGACATTTCCCAGGTGCAAGTCTCCGTGACATTCGCGAATCTTCCCCTCTTTCTGGCGAAGCGCGAAAAGTTCTGCCCTTTCCGCAAAAAAGCGATTCGTAAAAGCTTGAGTTTCCTCTAACTGCGCTTGAGTTTGAGCCGTACCAACATATTTTTCAGTTTGCTGATAGTTTTCCGTAAAAGCAGGTTGAATTTGTGCAATTTCCCCAAAGCTCTGAATATAATCATTCGTAGTTGTATTACCATGAAAATCAGCCACCACATGACCCAATTCCTCTATCTGCTCAATAGAAAGGAGTCCTTGCTTATACTGCTCGCTTAATAGGGCTTCCTGGGGAAACTGGCGCATCTTGAGGGTATATTCTACCGCTTCTCCCTCACCACCAAGGTTAATTTCATTGTTAGCTTGCTTAATCGGCAACACTTCGACATAAATTTCTGCTGCCATTTCTTGATTGAGGCGAATTTCTTCTTCGCAAAAATGCTTTCTCTTTTCGAGAGTCGAGTAATTAAGAAAACCAAAGTTAACTGGCTTTTTCAGTTTATAAGCATAGTCTCCTGTCAGTAGAACATAGGAAACATGAGTCTGCATTAACTGAATCGGTTCTGTCACCAGATGAGGATAAAAGTCTGGTTGCTGCATTCGAGCAATAATTTCAGCAATATTTTTTTGATTCATCGTTAGATACACTCCAAATAATAAGATTTAAAATTTTACCCTAGCATCGAAAATATTTCCGCACAAAAAACCTCCCCAGATAAACTAGGGAGGTGAGGGTGAACTATTGTTCTACCCAGCAAGGTTGTGTACCTTAGCCTATTCAACGATAATTTTGCCGACCATTCCTGCGCCACGGTGAGGCTGACAGTAGTAGCTATATTCCCCAGAAGGACTATCTTTAGGGAAAGTGCTTGCGTATCCTTCTCCAGGCGAGAACAAGAGTTTGTCGTGGGATAGGTCTTTTGCTAAGGCAGAAGATTTGTTTGGCACACCACTGGCATCAAACACAACATTATGGGGAGCGAGTTTGTTCATTTCCCACTTCACGGTATCACCAGGTTGAATGGTGAGGTTTGAAGGGACAAACTGGAGTGCGCCGCTATCTGCTCCCATTTTCACGGTGTAAGTTTCCGCAGCAGCTGGAGTTGCTGAGAAAACAAAAGTAGCCATTGCTAACAATACTACTGAAAGAATTAAACCTAATTTCTTCTGCATTTTTAATTTAAATTTCCTTTGAATTTCACCATACAGGTTTTTTGGAAACCTTTGGTTAGACAGAACTAGCTCTTTTGCTTATTAAGCACCGATCTAGTCTCCAATATTTATCCTACTACAGCTTGTCAAAGTTTTAGTTAAATATTTGATTATAAAGAAAAAAAAGAAGTGTGAACAATAGATAACTAATGTTTCTCACACTTCTTCATCTTCATTTCTATCTTTAATCAGGGGCTTTTAGAAGTAAGCTTTACCGCTACCCCACTCTGGAAAGATTTTGGGTTTAATGAGCATATAACCTGCAATATCTTTGAGGTCTTTTTCTGTCAAGTTCCGCATTTCAGGGAAAAGGTCAGAACGCGCTGTACTTGGATGTAACTCAGCCAGGTCAACTTCACCGTCATAACTAGTGGGGTGCTTCATGTAGTCAATAAGAGCAACCACATTATCACGGGGAGGCTCCGCACCATTAAGAGTGTCTAGGGACAAGCTAACATTGGGGTTAGTTTTAGTCCTTCCTCCAGCATGGCACTGAGCGCAAGTATCGTTAAATAAACGCTTACCTTTTTCCGCTTCTTTCTCACTAAACGTAATCACATCTCCAGCTTCGTTTGCTGTAACTGTCCGTATTCCCTCGTCTAGTTCAAGGGCGTAAGCCTGGTTAACAAACAGCTCAAAGCTTAAAAATACCGTTGCTATTGCTACCCAGAAGAATCGCTTTAGCATAGTTCTCCTCAAAATATTTTGTTATTAGTTAGTTCCAACACAGCAATTATATTCGTCATTTGACCTATCTTTTTAGGGCTTTGCTCACTCAATTATGATTCTCTTGTTGAGCCAAGATGTGAGAAATGACTGCTTTGGCATCTTCCAATGCTAAACAAGTCTGTTCATCTTTATAGCTAATGCTCATTTGGTCGCATAAACTAAAAACTTCTTGTGCCGAGAGGTGATATTCCTCGGCAATATCAGCAATTGAGAGTTCTGCAAAGCTCATGATGGATAGGATAGTTAACAAATATAGCCAAGATCGAATCAATTCTTAAGTTTATCAGTCTCTGGTACTTTTCTTATAGTGACGGTCGGGAAATTTTTTTGCAAATGTGAGTCAAAGAATTATATCTGGGAATTTTTCCTGTTCTTGCGCAATTTGCTCTGAATAAACTAGGGTCTAGTAAAAATCAAGCTATAGGGCAAATCGTTGTATATTGCGAACAAAAACTTTTTTTGGAGGGGTTCACTCGAATGATAGAGGAATAGGTAGCCATTTGGCTTTATGATATCTGGTAATTACTCAATCAGTCTCACCGAGAACACTAAAATTGATACTTAAACTATGCCATCTTTACGACAGCCAGATCTGAAAATTCTAGTTGTTGATGACCATGAATTAACTCGATTTAGTCTTCAGTTAGCTTTGTCTAACCAACAGAATTTTCAGTTAGTCGGTCTTGCCAGCAACGGTCGAGAAGCCATTGAAATGGTTGCAGCCCATCATCCTGATGTGATAATTCTTGATTTACAAATGCCTGTACTTGATGGCTTAAGTGCCTCCAATGAGATCAAAATCATTGATCCTCACACCCAAATCATTGCCTACTCCTCTTGGGAAGACCCTCAAACTGAGGTTATGAGTCAAACTGCCAGGATTGATGCTTTTTGCAGTAAAGACACCTCAAATGAAGAACTAGTTGAGTTAATCAATAGTTTGGGTCTGCGAGCAGTAAGCCACAAATAAGCCTAATGGTAGAGGTCAATAAGCAATAGCCTGATCAGGAAAATTTTGATTATATTCCTCGATCAGCTCATCCAATTCTTCAAGGGCTTGATTAACATCAATAGTTAAAGTTCCGAGATCCGATCTTTCCAGGAGTCTCAGCAAAAACTCCCGCCGACTTGCCAGCTTATTCACCTGAGTTTGCAGCTCTTGCTTATTCATTTCTAATTATTCTTATATAAATGTTAAACTTTGTGTCCTATTGTAACTCATCTATAGTTAATTCTGAGATATATTTTCTCTTTTAGCATCTGTTAAATGTGGGAGAAAGACTAGTTTTGCAGATTGCTGAGCAAAATCGCCTTGTAAATTATGGGATAATGAGAGTAAAGGCAGAATTAAATTTTTACGGCAATAAATCGCAATGTTACGCAAAATCTCACTAGGAAAATTCGGTTTGTGGGCGGGTAGTATCTTAACCTTAATCGGTTTTGTCGCCTATGCTAAAGGCAATGCTACGCTCAACTTAGCTGGTCTATTTTACGGAGTTCCAGTCCTTTTAGGTGGGTTAGCCCTTACCGCGTCTGAACTCAAACCTGTTCCTTATACAGAGTCAACATCCCCCGAAGTCTTGAAGTTGCGAGAAGAACAAGCGACAGATACTCAAAATCAACTTCGTAAAGATGTAACTCGTTACCGCTATGGACAAGAAGCCCATTTGGACGAATCTTTACAGCGTTTGGGTTTAAGTCCTATGGATGAGGAAAGACCTGTTTTAGAAGGGATTCGCGAGAGAAAGACAGATGGAGCTTATACTTTAGTCCTAGAATTTAATTCTCCCCATATTCCTTTCGAGACTTGGGAAGAAAAACGCGAGAAGATAGAAAAATTTTTTGGTCCTGGAATAACGGTACAGGTAAGTCAACTCGAAGAAGACCAAGTTAATGTCGCCATGATTGCTATCCCCCTATCTGCTTGAATTTCAGGCTGATTCTTTAATCAGGACAAAGGGTTGTAGGATTAAGACTGTAAACTCTCGCGTCGGATCATTATTCCAAGTTGCAAGTTGCTCCTTTGTCGGTTTGTGAATCGCGGAAGTATTAATCCAGTTTTGGACTGAATTGGTATCGTCTTGGGCTAGGGCTTCACCCACGTCTAATAACTCGATAGTTTCTTCAACCACAATTAAAGCATCTCGCTTGGCGTGGGGTAATAAGGACTCCCAAGTTACAGGGGCGATATCTTCTGCTAATTGGGTTTTCAAATCGGACATAGTTTCTGTTTATAATTCAGGCAACGGTTTTATTCTAAGACTTTCATCGCCCCAAATCGTGCATTTGATTAATAATCTCAGTACAGTTTTGGGTTACTGCTTGCAATATTTCCTTTTTTGTTTGGGAGGGAGGGGGAATCAGTTCGCCAATCCTCACCGTAATCGGAACAGGTTTTGGGAAAGGAACACCTTTTGTTAAAATCTTTTCAGTTCCCCATAAACTTACGGGAAGTATAGGAACTTTTGCCTTGGCTGCAATTAAAGCTGCGCCAATTTTGGGGTCAGTAATGCGACCATCAGGGGTACGAGTTCCTTGTAAAAATAGTCCTGCTGCCCAATTTTCTTGTAATACTTCCATTGCAGCACGAATTGCAGCGCGATCGCCACTGCCCCGTTTGACAGGATATGCCCCATAGAGGCGAATGCCCTGCTTTAAGATGGGTACTTCAAAAAGTTCCTCTTTTGCCATAAAGGCTACAGGACGGCGCAGAGAACAAGCTAATAGAGGAGGATCGAAGTAGCTACCATGATTGGTGACAACTACCACTCCTCCACTTTTCGGCACATTCTCACGCCCATAGACACGCCCCCGAAAATACAGGCGAAACATCGGGGCAACGGTTGACCACTTGAATAAGTAGTATAAATATAAGTTGATAGCGGGTTCTCTGTCTTTACTCACTGCCAAAATTCGCTGAAAGGTTTTAATCTTAGCCTACTATGTTTTAGGTGATTAACCTAGATACTAGTGCTTTTATTTAAAGATTCAATCGTTACTCAGGAAAGGGGACAGATTGCCAACTAGCTTGTGAGCCAAAGGCGCAAAAATCATTCATCCTTAACTTAATCTACCCGTGTCGGGCATAATTGTACCATCGAGAATAGCACTATGGAAATTGGTTTTATTAATATTGGCATCAATGAGAACCGTATTAGTAAGATTTGCGCCAGTCAAATTTGACCAAGAGAGATTCGCCTTGTAAAGTTTAGCATCTGATAAATCTGCTCCCCTCATCATTGTCCAGCTGATGCTGGCTTCTCTTAAGTTAGCCCCTCTCAAAACAATATTTGATAAATTAGAGCCACTAACTTGCGCACGTTGTAAGTTGACTCCCGTTCCATCCGCTTGGGTTAAATCTATACTATGTAAAATCGCATCAGTCAAAACTGCATCTTGTAGTTGCGCTTCTATTCCTACCGCATTAGTAAGATTTGCCCCTTCTAGACAGACTTTAGTCATGATTACACCTCTCATCTTAGTCCGAGTCAAGGAAGCTCTCTGGAATTTGGCATAATTACATTCACTAAAGCGTAAATCTGCCTCATTGAGAATCGCATGACAGAGATTAGCTCGACAAAGATTAGCGCGACTTAAGTTACCCGCCCGTAAATTCGCATTTTTCAGCATTGCGCCACTAAGATTAGCCTGAAACAAGTTCGTTTGAATCAGGTTTGCTTCTTCTAGGTTTGCACCCTGAAAAGAAGTTTCTGATAGATTAGACTCTCTTAAATTAGTTCTCACTAAAATAGCATTATTGAGATTCGCGCCACTTAAGTTACTTTCACGAAGGTTAGCTCCACTAAGATTTACTCCTTCTAGAGATACTCCTCGCAAATCAAGTTTGTGAAATTGACGTTCTCCATTCGCATATTTTTGTAGCAGCTCACCCACATCCATATTTCAATCTGCCTTTTGGCTCTAGTGTTGCTCTAGCTTGCTCACGCATTAGAATTGCTAATTCTAGTGAATAGCTTAAGGATCTAATCTATCACGTTAAGAAAAAAAGATATTGAGCAAAGGCAGTTTAGAGATCTGAAGTTAATTTTTTTAGAAAAATAAAGTATTTTTGCTTATTTTAAGGATATCAAAATCAAATTTGCTTTGACACAACTTTTTTGAAGTTATTCATGGATTTGTAAATTTAGTTATCTTTGCCAGTACCTTTAGCAATTAAAACCGAAAATTCCTTTATCATGAAATCAGGACTTAAGAAAGAGTAAAAATAAGTTTGAGAGCCTAATTTGCGTTAAAATACTTAGCTTTTTGATCTTTACGGGTGCTATCTAACTAATTTTAATTTCTCCAAACTATCATTGTGTCTACCAAAGTCAAAGCTTGCGTATCTACATTGACCATCAACGTAACTTTCTCTCAATCTGGAATTTTAGAATAGGCATAAAAGCTTAA
>JBBQDV010000158.1:0-7135 GCA_038320005.1 Cyanophyceae cyanobacterium | reverse complement strand
GTGTCAATACCCGAGCGAGAATAAGAGCAGTTAAAATAATTGCCAGCAAAACCAATGCTGCTGTCCAAGCAATTTGCCGTTGTGGTTCATAAGGAATAATTGCGAAGAAATAGATAAGAACAGGTAAAGTCGCTATTGGTTGGGAGGGGTCAGTATTCCAAAAGTTGTTATTCAAAGCTGTAAATAGCAAAGGAGCAGCTTCCCCTCCAGCACGGGCTAGAGCTAGTGTTACCCCCGTTGCTATTGCAGGAAGTGCTGCGGGTAGAACAATCTGGGTAACAGTTTGGAACTGGGTTGCGCCAACCCCAATCGAAGCTTCTCGCATTTCCCGAGGTACTAATAACAAACCTTCTTCTACTGTCCGAATTACAATCGGTAACATTACAACAGAAAGAGCTAATCCTCCAGCAAAAGCAGAAAAACTACCTGTTGTAATTACCACCAAACTATAAGCAAACAAACCAGCTAAAATTGCCGGAACTCCGCTCAAAACATTAGCACAAAATTTTACAGCATAGGCAAGGCGAGTGCCTCGACCAAATTCTGATAAATAGATAGCTCCCATCACTCCAAAGGGAACACTAATCGCAGCACCAATGCCAAGAGTTATTAACGTTCCCAGAATCGCATTTCCAAAGCCTCCTTCAGTTAGACCAGGTGGAGGTGGTAATTCTGTAAAGGAATCAAAGCTTAAGCGTTTTAAGCCTTCCGATGCAACGTCAAAAACAATTACAAATAAACCAATTAAAACAATAACCGTAAATATAGCAACTAGAACAGTCATTACTGTCCCAAAATACTTTTTAAACGGAGATTTTTGAGAGCCAGTTAAGTCCATCTGCTCTTGAGTGCTTGTCATTTTAAGTCTATTCCTTCTCCTATTAAAATCTCTAAATCTTCACTATTCGACATTTTGGAATTTTTCGATGACCATTTCCGCAAAGACATTAACAATCAAAGTTAAAACCATCAAGATTAAACCAGCATATAACAAAGATGCTACTTGTTCTCGACTTGCTTCACCGAATTGAGCAGCAATTAGAGAAGCAATAGTTGATCCAGGAGCGAGAACCGAAGCACTAATCTGGTTAGAATTTCCGACTAACATCGCAGCAGCCATCGTTTCTCCCATTGCTCGACCTAGTGCCAACATAATCGAGCCAACAATACCAGAAAAACCAGCGGGAATGAGGACACCAAAAATTGTTTCCCAACGAGTTGCCCCAAGAGCCATAGAACCCTCTCGAAGTTGTCGAGGGACAGAAACTAGAGTGCCTCGAGAAATAGCAATAATTGTGGGTACAATCATCAAAGCTAAGACCAGTCCAAGAGTGAGAATAGAGTTTCCCCGAGGAGGAGTACTAAATAAAGGAATCCAGCTAAAATTCTCAAAGAGAAAGTCGTAGAAAGGTCGAATAAAAGGAATGAAGACAAATATACCCCAAAGTCCAATCACAACACTAGGTATAGCTGCAATTAGTTCTACTGCAATAGCGATGGGAGTATTGATAAAATCAGGAAGAAAGTCTTCGCTCAAAAATATTGCGACCCCTACTCCAATGGGGATAGCGATAAGAAGGGCAATTAGAGCAGTAACCAGAGTGCCATAAATTTGTGGGAGTATTCCATAGATGTTCTGAACGGGATCCCAAGTTGTGTTAAATAGAAATTCGATTCCATAAGCTTGGATAGCAGGCAGAGCATCAATTCCAATTTGAAAAATAATCCAAAGCAAAACTCCTATCAAGCCAAGCGCGAAAGCTAATGTCAACCAGACAAGACCCTGATCAATTATCCGCGCTACGGTCATCCCTTTCTCTAAAGGCTGCCGATTAAATTTAGAAGCCTCTCCAGTCACCGAACTCATAATTTACCTTTTCTACATTCTACTATTTGCAACAAACCAAACTATTTTACACTTACTCTTTCGTCAAGTGTCTCTAGAACCCGCGCCACAATATCATCAGGCATAGGAATATAACCTAATTCTTCAGCAATAGGTCTGCCCTCGGTAAGAGACCACTCAATGACATTTCTTAAAGCTTGATATTCAGCAGCATCTTCGTACTCAGGATAAACTAGTATCCAAGTTAAGCCAGCAATAGGAAAAGCTTCTGGGTTATCAGAGTCAGGAACAAGCAAACCGAAATCTTCAGGAACTTCTACACCCGAAAATACAGCAGCAGCACTTTCTGCACTAGGACCAACAAACTCCCCTGAAGCATTTTCTAAAAGAGCAGTGGGAATATTGTTAAGTTTGGCATAGGCATACTCGGTGTAACCAATAGTACCTTCATTTTGTTGAATTTGGGCAGAAACTCCTTCATTTCCTTGCGCACCAACTCCTCTTGGCCAATCTACTGAAGTCCCAACGCCAGCGGGCCAATCTGGACAAGCAGCATTAATATGGTTAACGAAAATGAAAGTTGTACCACTACCATCAGAACGATGAGCAAAAACTAGCTCACGGTCTGGCAATTCTAAATCAGGATTAGCAGCAGTAAGAATAGGATCATTCCAACGAGTTATCGTTCCTTCCACAATACCGCAGTAAGCTTCACGAGGTAGTCTTAATTCTTGACCTTCGATTTCAGGAAGATTATAAGCAAAAGGTACAGCCCCTGCTGCCATGGGAACTTGGATCGGTTCAGCGTTATAGGCTGCGCGGAAGGACTCTAAGCGATCACCTTCAATCGGGGCATCACTTGCGCCAAAATCCACAGTTCCAGCAATATATTGTTCCAAACCTGCACCACTACCAACAGACTGATAGCTGACTTTTACGTTGGGGTTAACATTTCTATTGTACTCATCAAACCAACGTTGATAGAGAGGTGCAGGAAAACTTGCCCCTGCGCCACTTAAATTTGCACTAATATCACTATCAGCTTCAGATTCTACACCAGTGGTAGAGGTTACTACATCAGTATTAGGTTCGCAAGCTGCTATAGCAAGGGTTAGAGCAATGAAAGGAGTTAATAATAACCGTGGCTTAGAAAATAATTGAAACAACATTGTTTTGATTTTTTTATAGGATTTGGTGACGATTTCAGAAAATGCAGTTGGGGTAAACAGTTTTATACCGTTTTAAACCTATTGTGCGGGGAAAAAGCACAAGCACTTTTGAACAAAGCCCATTTTGGTAGGGACTATTGATAAGAATAACTCCAAGTGTTGAGATTAAGGTAAACGTTAGGTTAAATTTAGGTATTATATCGAGCAAAGCCCTTTCTGCTGCTCCAATGGGGAAAGCTTAGGGCTTAATTAAGCAATAAAAAACGGTGAGGTCTCCCCCACCGCTGTTAATTAAATTCAATTGACTAAAGCAATTTTAGAATTTGAATGTAGTCCGTAGAACACCAACATAAACGTTGTCGTTGTTATTGTTATTGTTGGGGTTGAAGATGGTGTAGAAACTGGGTGTAAGCAGAATGTTCTGGCTAAGAGGATACTTGTAGAGAACTTCTAGTAAGTAAGAAGTATCGTTTTCTTCAAAGTCTTGGACAGCAGCGCCTCCGACATCAGAGAATAAACCTCGAGAATCTGTTATTTTAGGTAGTTGACCAAAGACAGCACCTAAAACACTACCTTCTCGTCCCAAATCTTGTAAAGAAGCATGAGCAGCCCAGTTGGTAATTGTTGCATCTGCATTTTGCTCATTAGCCTGAGCATCAACTAAACCATACCAACCACCGACACTAAAGCGTTCTCCGAGTTGAACGTTTGCTTGAGCACCGAAGCGATTAGCCGTAACGTTATCATCTTTGTCGTCAAGATCAAAGTTGAGGAAAGCAAAAGGATTTTCTGAAAGGAAGCTAGATGTACTACCCGATAAGTTAACGTTTCCACCACGCTCGTACCAGCTTCTGACATAGGTAAAAGCTAAATCGATATTGTTCGTGGGAGAGAAGTTAAGCTGTGCTGCTGCATTATAGTCTCCTTGGAAGAGTCCATTGTTGAGTCCAGTAGGATTAGCAGCATTATCGCTACTAACTAAGTACGCTAAGTCAAGACCAATACTGTTAGTTAAACCAACGTTTAAACCAGCACCAGCACCTTCAGTACTTCCGAGGCGATAAACTGCGGGGTTGTAACGAGCAAAACGACTGGTTGCACCAGTTCCACTACTTGCAAATTGAGGATTTTTGACATCAAATATGTCATCCATTTTAAAGCCATTCGCCCCAACCCAAGCATTGATTCTGTTACCCACAGGGAAGCGGTAAAACAGTTCATCGAGTTCAATATCGTTACCAGTATTCTCATCGAAGCTTAAACGTGCGCCATCAGTGTTTGTAACACCAGGAGCTCCTAAGTTAGGAACATTACCAGATTGAAGGCGTGTACGTAGGAGGTCGCGTCCAGTGAAGCTAGTGTCAAAGTTGAGACGAACACGGTTGCTGAGAGTTGTAACAGAGTCACTTACGTCGCGACCAGTTTGAGCATTAAGAGCATTCAAATCTGCCTGATCGAATAAGGGATTACCAGCAGCATCAAGCAAACCAGCAAAGTCACTTGGGTTAAAAGTATCTGGAACATCCTCACCAAACGCCTGAGCAACACCGAAGATTGCTTCTCCGTTAAGTTTAGTAGTGGTGGAGAATTGATTTTCTTCAACAGTACCTAGGCGTGCTTCGAGGTTGTTAACGCGAGTTCCGAGAGTTGCGAGTTCTGCTTCAAACTCACCGAGAAGTCTTTGTAATGTCAAGAGGTCTTCTTGAGTAACTCCGCCGCTAGGACCAGCACCTGCTGCAATCAAACGCTCAATTTGAGTTAAGCAAGAAAATAAACCCGCAGCGAACTCGTAACGAGTGAGGGCGCGATTTCCGCGATAAGTTCCGTCAGGATAACCTTCGATACAGCCGTAGCGTTCGACTAAACCACGTAATGCTTCGTAAGCCCAATCTGTAGGTTGGACATCTCTGAATTGAGTAACGCTAGTGACTTGGTCTTGGGAGTTGCCTTGTTGGTTGTATTGTTCAACCTGTTGGAGAAGTTCATTAACGTTGGTTGTTTGTGCTTCTTCTCCAGAAACGGTTTGAGCAAAAGCAGAACCAGTAGCGTTAGCAATAAAAGCAGAAGATAAAACGACTGCTGGAGTTACTTTGAGAATTTGCCAGAATAATTTGGACATATTGTTTCGATTCCTCACACCTAAAATTTACTAAGATTAACTGATATTTAACTTGAAACAGAGGGGGTTTACTCCCCAGTTGTGTCACTTCTTAGAGTGTCCCTAAAAAAGTCTGCAATTAGAGACGACTACAATCAGGTTATCACATTTTTTTTACTTTGTGACCAATAATACATCTTAAAATCCTATTAGTTGTTAGGTAAACTCCTTTAACTCTACTCGCTACTGTAATTATGAATGAGTTTTTTCTGGAATGTTCCTAAAAATAGAAAATTTCCTGCCTTCCATCTAAGAGAAATTTGTTTGATTTTCTATCCTCCTTGAGGGGGATTTTTGCTTTAAACACTACGTAATAAATATTACATTCTGAAAACATAAATAAACTCTATCCGCTAGATCGATATTATTTCAGAATAAGCATGATAAGAATTTTCTATCAGCCACGATGTCCAGTAACAATATAAGAAACTCGTTGCGCAATGTTTGTAGCATGATCTGCCATTCTTTCTAAATGCCGAATCGCTAAAGCCATGAGGATAATCGGTTCGACAACCCCTTCTATGTTGCGTTGAAAGGCTAAGGTTTCATAAAGATTATCGTATGCCAGATCAACAGTATCATCTAATTTCTTCACAGTTTCTCCAGCGGTAGCATCAAGTTCGATTAAGGCGACTAAACTTGTCGCCAACATCATTTGAGCGTGTTGAGACATAGCAGAAACCTCTTCCATACAGGGATGAGGTGGATAGTTAAAGAGTTTGATTGACAATTCCGCTAAGTCTTCTGCATAGTCTCCAATTCTTTCTAAATCCCTTACTAGTTGCATAAAGGCACTTAAAAGGCGAAGATGTTCGGCAACGGGGGATTTTAAGTTCATGAAAGTGGCACAGTCAGCTTCGATTTTGCGGTAATATTGATCGATTTGCTTATCTAGTGCTTTGAGGCTTTGCGCTGATTCGAGGTCACGATGGATCAAGGCTTGGTGGGAAATACGAAAAGAATGTTCTACTAACGCTCCCATACGGAGAACATCCTGTTCCAAGCTTCGCAGAGAACGGGTAAATTGAGTCGATTGGGAATTTTGAGCAGAGGACAAAGTCACAGGTTAGTCTCTTACATAGGTAATTTAATGAGATTCTTCCTTATTGATAACAGCTTTTTCGTGAAGTGACGATAGTTTGGGCAGAGAAATTCTTAGCCAAGCTCCACCTTTTTCAGGATAATTTCTCGCAGTGATAGACCCACTATGGGCTAGGATAATTTGATCAACGATCGCGAGACCAAGACCACTTCCGCGCCGATAATTTGCAGGGGAATCCGATTCAGCAATGGCTCTTACCCGCGAGGGGTCGCCTCGATAAAGACGCTCAAAAATATGTGGTAAGTCTACTTCACTAAACCCTGCGCCAGAGTCAATGATATCAATTTGAATATAGTTATCTTTGTCAGGATTTGCTAACTCTGGGGAAGATTGCACTTTCACCGCGATTTCTGTCTGGGGTTGGCTGTGTTTAATGCCATTATCAAATAAATTCAGGAAAACCTGTGTTAGCCGAGTTGGATCTGCTGTGAGGAATATTTCATTTGCTCCTGAGTAAGTTAAGATGAGGTCTTTTTGCTGTGCTAAAGGTTCAAGGGTTTCCCAAGCAGATAAAATTAAGCTGTGGAGTTCAATGGTTTCTAGATTTAGCTGTTCGATGGGGTTTCCTTCAAGTTGGCTAATATCTAACCAGTCTTGGACTAAATGCATTAAACGTTTTGTTTCTCGCAGCATTTGCTCACTCCAACGGCTTTCGGGAGGGGAAAGACGATCGCGCAATGTTTCTGCGACTAAAGCGATTGAGGTGAGGGGGGTTCTCAATTCATGAGCGAGGTCACTGGTAACGCGATCGCGCGATCGAATTAATTTATAAACATCTCCAAGATTTTCGAGAAAAACCCCAACTTGACCATTAGGTAGGGGAATAGTAGTAGCTTTGAGGGGTAAAGATGCGGGAAGAG
>JBBQDV010000157.1:0-7293 GCA_038320005.1 Cyanophyceae cyanobacterium | reverse complement strand
TTTGACACTCCTCGACCTAAAGGCGCGAGGATTCTTGGTTCAGCGAGTCCACTTAGCTTAGACTCCTTGCGGTATCTAAGCCAGAGGTGGTTCTCTCCCCAAGCGTTAACTTTCGGTATGCCCTACCGTAGTTGCATTGCTACAAAGTTTATTTGTCTTTAAGGCTGTTCGTCTAGTACCTTTGAATCTTTTACCTACTTCAAGGTGATACTAGAACTACGAAGTAGAACCCCATAGATTCAGTTGTCAAGGTGCAGCGTCTGCATATTAAGCAGCAATAGGGTTTTTATTGTGGTTGATTACCCTCCCACAAATACATCTTAACAAAAGCCGTCCTAAAAGGACGAGGTTTTATACCCCAGAGTTTTGATAACCTGCAAATGCAAATCACCAGCTTATTTACAACTGGACAGTCTTTTTTTGCAATTCCAAAAGTGCAACAATGGTTACGGGAACGCAACCACAACCCTGATGAATATGAGATTATTTTCCATGAGAAAATCGCCCCTCCTGGTTCAGAAGCTGCGATGATTATTGAAGTTGAGTTACAGCGCAAAGATGGTCAACCCGTTGATACTTGGCTACAGGAAGAAGTAAACCTTCATAGTTAAAATCTAACCGTGAGTTTGTAATGTTTTTACTAACTCATTAAAAGGTTGCCAATTATCATCTTCTGTGATATGCAGCCAAACTGCTTCAATTACTGGACGGAGTAAAGCCGTTTTTGGGTTATTAACAAGGGTGCGAACTCTCATCTTCTCAATTTCCTCAACAGATTGCTGCTGTAAGTGTTGATGATATAAGTTACGCCAAGCGACAGAGATGGGAAAGTCGGAATTCTCAAGAATCATATCCGCATCTTCGCGCCAACCTTGGTTTAACCCTGCTGCTAACTCGGCAAAAAAGCTGTGATATCCCACTTGGGTATCTTTTAACATGGCTATAGTAGTTTGTAATAACTCTTCCCCATCAGCAATGGCTAAATGCTCAAAACCCAGCTTTTGCATCATCAACTGACGATAATGGTGATGATAATGAGATTCAAACTCTGCTAAACCAACCTCTAAATCTTCTGGAGACATTACTAAAGCGAGAGGGGCTTGTAAGCGTTCTAAATTTAAGCGACAGATGAAAGGTTGGTTTCCGTAGGAATAGAGTCCTCCATAGTCAAAATAAGCAGCTGTGAAGCGAGGATTATAGGAAGGGATGAAGGCATAAGGACCGTAATCAAAACTCTCCCCAGTAATAGACATATTATCCGTATTTAAGACCCCATGACAAAATCCTGCGGACATCCATTGGGCGGTTAGGGTGGCGACTCGTTCTACTAGTTGTGCATAAAATTGGGCATAATCTGTAACCCCAGGATAGTAATAAGCAATCACATGATCAAGAAGCTTCTCAATTAAATCAGGTCGTCGTAGGTAGTGTAGGCGTTCAAAAGTACCAAAACGAATATGAGATTCACTAAAGCGTACCATGACCGCAGAACGGGTGGGGGAGGGTTCATCGCCACGCCAGAGAGATTCCCCAGTTTCGACTAAACTTAAACAGCGAGAAGTCCTAACGCCTAAAGCTTGTAAAGCTTCCCCAGCGAGAACTTCCCTCACTCCTCCTTTTAAAGTTAAGCGACCATCCGCACTACGGGAATAGGGAGTATTTCCTGATCCTTTTGTACCAAAGTCGTATAATTTATTATCTGTACCTCTTACCTGTCCATAGACAAAACCGCGACCATCTCCTAAGTTAGGGTTATATTCCCCAAACTGATAGCCGTGATAGCGGAGGGCGAGAAATGGGCGCAAGGATTCAAAATGACCAAAAGAGTTAAGAAAATCCTCGCCAGCTACCTCTTCTGGATTTAAGCCTAATCTGGGCAGCAAATCATCATTACGCCACCGTAAAATATGGTCAGGGAACTCCGCAGCCCCAACTACATCATAATAATCGTCCCCTAGATTTTCTAAAGCAGGTTCATAGTGGAGATTTAAAAAAGGATTAGATCTTAGCATGGAGAGATTAAGTTATCAAAAGTCAACAAAAATCAACAAAAGTCAACAAAAAAAGCAGAAGAATTTCTGATAAATGTACAATCAAGTATAGTGAAAAGCTTGCCAACTTGCACTCAATCTTTCTAGTCGTGGTGATTATCAATGGTAATAAATAAGTCTTGGAATCATCAACAACCCATTCCTGAAGCGCAAAAAAAGTTCCTTCAGGAAATTCAATATTTCCTAAAAGTTGATCGGGTTAATCTCTATCGCTTTGAGGCGAATGGTAGTGGTCAAGTTGTTGGAGAAGCGGTGGATCGTACCCAACTACCTTCTTTTTTCAATTTATATTTTCCATCCCAAGATGTACCTATTGCTGTGCGGGAACGTTTCGAAAAAAAGCGTATGCGGATGATTGTTGATACGACAACAACCCATTATTCCCTGCAAGAACCTGGAAAAAAGATTATTTCAGACTGCTATAGTGCAGATTCTTGTCACATTCGCTATCTCAAAAGGTTGGGGGTTAAATCTTCTTTAACTTTACCAATTTTAGTACGAGATCAGCTTTGGGGACTGTTGATTATTCATCATACTAGTTACCGTCACTGGAGCGAAGCACAGCTAACAATGGTTGAATTGCTAGTAGAGCGATTAACTTTAGCAATTACGACAGAGGATTTATCTCAACATCATCAAGAGTTAATCAAGCGCGAAAATATTTTAACTAAGATTAGGGATTTACTCAATAGTCCAACTCAGAAAAATATCTGGTATCGGGTATTAGAAGAAGTGATGGTTTCTTTCCAAGGATGTGGGGCGAAATTATATTTAAATTCCCAGGAAGATAACCCACCAGAGTCTTATCATGTTGGTAAACAATCCCATAGTTCATCATTAGAAGATTACTTTGAGTCTCAAGATTTTTCCGCAACTTTAGTTCCTGATTTTCCGAGCGAATATTTCCCCCTATATCACTTGGATCTCAATGCCCTTCCCCCAAGTTTAGAGTTTATTCAACAAGAGTTTGAAGGTACTGAAATCGCTTCAATTCTGATTATTGCTCTAACCTCAAGTACGGCGGAGATTGGTTACTTAAGTATTTTTCGCCCGATAGTTGAGAATTTACAGATTTGGGCGGGTCGTCCTCCTGAAGAAGAACAGCCAACTCAGCCTCGGGATTCTTTTGAGCCTTGGTCTGAATGGACGCAGACTTATTTAGCTTGGTGTGATAATGATTTTAAATTAGCTCACGCGATCGCGGAAAAAATTCATAGCGCCATCCGTCAGCAACAATTAGAGGAAACAAAAGAGAATCCTTTTTATGATAGGTTAACTCAACTCCCTAATCGTCACCTATTTAGTAAGCAGTTAAATATTGCTCTTTTGGAAGCAAAATCAACAGAGGAATTAATGGCGGTAATTTTCTTTGATATTGATCGCTTTGAACAAGTTAATAAAGCCCTTGGCTATAAAGCGGGAGATTTACTCCTCAAGTTAACCGCCCAACGCTTACAAGAAGTTTTCAGTAGTGCTAACAGTACCATCGCCCATTGGAATGGGGCTAAATTTATCTGTTTAATTCGCCATCTCAGTCAAAATGGTTTAACTATTAAAAAAGACTGTATGACCCTGGCGGAAGCTTTTCGTCAACCTTTAGAGGTAAAAGGAGAAACGGTTTATATTTCTGCTAGTTTAGGGGTTGCTATTGCCCCTTATGATGGGGAAACTCCTGAGATTTTGTTGCTAAATGCGGAAACGGCGATGTATAACGCAAAACGTCAGGGGGGAAATACTTTTCAGTTTTATACTTCTGACTTAGAAAGTAGTCTTAATCCTCTATCTTTAGAGGCAGATTTACGGAAGTCCCTAGAAAAAAACCAGTTTCGCCTCGATTATCAACCGCAAGTAGATATTCGCACTGGTCGTGTGATCGCAGTGGAAGCTTTAATCCGTTGGCATCATCCAGAACGAGGTTTAGTCTCTCCTGGTCATTTTATCCCCTTAGCAGAAGAAACGAGTTTGATCTGTGAGATTGGGGAATGGACTCTCAAAGAGGCTTGTAAGCAACATATTCAGTGGCGCAAGTTGGGGTTGGGGGATATTCGCATTGCGGTAAATATCTCTACTCGTCAGTTTCAACAGACTGATTTTAGCAAAACAGTGGAGAAGATTTTAGAGGCGACGCAAACCCCAGGGTCAGCCCTAGAGATTGAAATTACGGAAACTACCGCAGCAAGAGATATTCCTGCCACCACAGCAATTTTGAAGGAGTTGCAAACAATGGGGATTAAGGTGGCTTTAGATGATTTTGGTACGGGCTATTCTTCCCTCAGCGCGATTAAGCACTTTCCAATCAATACTTTGAAGATTGATCGGGTTTTTGTCAGGGATATGGTTAATGATTCAACGGATGTCGCGATCGCGAAAGCAGTGATTGCGTTGGGACATGGTTTGAACTTGACAGTTTTAGCGGAAGGGGTGGAAACTCTGGCGCAATTGGAATTATTACAGCAGTTTGATTGTGATCAAGTCCAAGGCTACTTTTTTAGTGAACCTCTACAGGTTGACGCAGCGACAGCATATCTGCAAATAAACCAAGGTCTGGTTGATCTTTTGTCTTCGAGAAACTCTTGTTTGGTGAGATCTTCAGGGTCAAGTTCTAGTTTGGATGCTGGGAAAAATGCTGATCCGCAAGCTACTTTTCTAGACCAATTGTTACAACAACCTCGTCGTGAACAAATTATTAATCAAATTGCCCAAGATATTCAGTCTTCTTTAGATTTAAAGCAGATTTTGCAGACGACGGTGACTCAGACGCGGAAATTTCTCGATACGGATCGGGTGATTTTATATAAGTTTACCCCTGACTGGAATGGGACTGTGGTGGTTGAGGCGGTTGGGGCTGACTGGATGTCTTTAGAGGGGGAGATAATTGAGGATTGTTGTTTTCAAGTTAAAGCTGCATTGTTATATCAAAAAGGTCGCGTCAGCGCGATCGCGGATATAGAACAGGCGTATTTAGCGGAATGTCATCGGGAAATGTTAGCTGGCTATCAAGTTAAGGCGAATCTGGTTGTCCCGATTACTAATGGCGATTATTTATGGGGACTGTTAATTGCTCATCACTGTCGCAGTACGCGAGAATGGGAACGTGGTGAGATTCAACTTGTTAAGCAACTAGCAACTCAAGTCGCGATCGCGATTCATCAAGCAGAACTCTATCATCAATTAGAAGAAGCGAACCAACAATTGCAACATCTTGCTACCCATGATGGCTTAACAGGTCTAGCAAATCGTCGTTATTTTGATCTTAGTCTCGCCCAAGAATGGCGACGCTTACAGTTACAACAAGCCCCCCTTTCTTTAATTTTGTGTGACGCGGACTTTTTTAAACGTTACAACGACACCTACGGACATCAAGCAGGAGATGAATGCTTACAGAAAATTTCCCAACAGATGCAAGCAGTCACCCAAGGAAGTGGTGATTTTGCAGCCCGTTATGGGGGTGAAGAATTCGCCCTGGTTTTACCGAATACAACAACTTCATCCGCGCTAGAAATAGCAGAAATACTCTCGGAAAAGATCAAGGAATTGGGTATCCTTCATGCGACTTCTCCCATCAGTCCGCGTCTGACTCTCAGTTGTGGAGTCGCGACGATCATTCCGACACAAGATAATAGTCCTGCTGATTTAATTAAGGAGGCGGATCTTGCTTTATATCAAGGGAAACAGAAAGGACGCAACTGTATTACTATCTATTCGGATTTGGATTCAGTCTTGTGATTCTATTCCTCTGGAAAGCTGCCATAATGGAAACGTTAGTAGGGGAAAAAATAGTGTTCGCGATCGCGGTAAAACAAGATAACTATCAAACTTATATTCTCGAAGATAACCAAAGCCACGCCCGTCTAGAAGTTGTCCCCGAACGAGGGGGAATAATTACCAAATGGCGCATTCAAGGTCAATCTCTCCTCTATCTAGATGAGGAACGTTTTGCTGACCCAACCATGAGTATTCGTGGCGGTATTCCCATCCTCTTCCCCATTTGCGGTGATTTACCAGACGATGCGTTTTATTACCGAGGACAAGAATATAAAATTAAGCGTCATGGCTTTGCGAGGGATTTACCTTGGGAAGTAGTGAATACAGCAACGGAAACAGGGGCGGAAATTACCCTAAAGTTAGAAAGTAATGATCAAACTCGCGCAGTTTATCCTTTTGAATTTCAACTGCAATTTACCTATATCTTAAAAGGGAATACCCTCACCATTAAGCAAGAATTTAGCAACGACTCTCAGGAGATTATCCCCTTTTCCGTTGGACTCCATCCTTATTTTTGGATTGGGGACAAAAGTAACCTGGAATTAGATATCCCTGCTTCCCAATATTTAGACCAAATTAGCCAAAAAATCCATCCCTATACAGGAAGTTTTGATTTTGAGGAAGATGAAATCGATGTCGCCCTTTTTCCCCTCTCTCGTCATTTCGCCTCGGCGACAAATAGTCAACAGAAATTAAAGCTGAACTTAACTTTTTCTGAACTGTATGCAAATCTAGTTTTTTGGACAGTTAAGGGCAAAGAATATTACTGTCTCGAACCCTGGACTGCTCGCCGTAATGCTTTAAACACAGGGGAACAGATCACCTTATTAGAACCTGGGCAAAGCTGTCAAGCAGAAGTTGAGTTGCAAGCCCTTCATACTTAAGTTATGCTTCGGGATATTCCTTGGCAAGAGATTGATACTCTTACCCCTTTAACTACTGGCGAGGTTCACGTCTGGAAAGCGAATCTCGACTTACCTCAGTTTCAGCTTACAGGGTTTTTAAAAACCTTAGCAGTGGATGAACAGGAACGGGCGCAAAGATTTTATTTTCAGCGCGATCGCACTGCTTTTATTGCTGCTCGTGGTATCCTCAGAAGTATCCTCAGCCTTTATACCACTATATCCCCACAAGAACTTCACTTTAGCTACACTACCCAGGGAAAACCCTATCTAACTAAAAGTAGCATTCACTTCAACCTTTCTCACTCCCATAAATTAGCAGTTTACGCCATTTCCCTCTCCCCCGTTGGTATCGATGTCGAATATATTCGCCCTCTCGAAATTGAGCAACTTTCCCAACGTTTTTTTAGTTCCCGTGAATCTGCATATATTTACCATCTTCCTCCCCCGAAGCAACCACTCGCCTTTTTCCGTTTCTGGACAGCGAAAGAAGCCTATCTCAAAGCCACAGGAGAAGGACTGAAAAGTTTACAACAAGTGGAAGTATCTTTATGGGATGATAAAGTAAACTTTAG
>JBBQDV010000156.1:0-7333 GCA_038320005.1 Cyanophyceae cyanobacterium | reverse complement strand
ATTGTAGGCAAGGTTTTCAGCAACACTACGAGAAGTAATAACGGTGGAAATTGATTTCGCCCTATCGTCAAAGCCTTGATGAGAGAAGGGTATTTTCCCATCTGCCATATCTTGACTATGAATTTTCGCTTCTTGATTAATATCAGTGTTTAACTGTAGCGGTGGTAAATTTTGTGTTTGACGATAGGCGTTAATTTTCTCGAACACATCTTTTTCTATCTCACTAATATCAATATTAGTGCTACTTTCTGTCTGTTGATTAATAGGAGTAAATGTATCCTCGAAGACCTCTTGCATCGGTTGAGTATCCAAACTGATAAAATCGCAACTGCTTGTTCCGAACACTAGGGTTAAAACCAAGAAAACAAGCTTGGAATTTGGAAGAATTTTCATTATTTGTGGTAATCCAACCAGATTACTCCTTAAAAATATGTTGGGTGGGAAGTACCCACCTTTATCGAGCATTAATGATTTTCCAGATATTTCACAACGGTTTGCACATCCTTATCACCTCGTCCTGAACAATTAATGACAATGCGAGGACTTCCCTCTAAAGTGGGACAAAGTTTAGTTAAATAAGCAAAGGCATGGGCAGTTTCTAACGCTGGAATAATACCTTCTAGACGTGAAACTAATTGAAAAGCGGTAATAGCTTCTGCATCAGTAATACTATAATATTCCGCTCGTTTAGTATCCTTGAAATAACTATGTTCAGGTCCAACTCCAGGATAATCTAACCCTGCACTAATTGAATGGGCTTCCGTAACTTGTCCTTCCGTATCTTGCAAAAGATAACTCATTGCCCCATGCAGGACTCCAGGAAGACCTTTAGTTAAAGTTGCAGCATGTTTGTCTGTATCTTCTCCTTCCCCTGCTGCTTCGACCCCAATTAAGCGAATAGAAGTATCTTGAACAAATTCGTGGAATAGTCCCATTGCATTAGAACCTCCCCCGACACAAGCGAGAAGAATATCTGGTAAACCTTGCCATTTTTCTACACATTGGGCGCGAGTTTCAATCCCAATAATGGCATGAAAATCCCGTACTATCATTGGGTAGGGATGAGGTCCAGCGACAGAACCCAAAATATAATGGGTGTTTTCGACATTTGTTACCCAATCTCGAATTGCTTCGGAGGTTGCATCTTTAAGAGTCCCTGTTCCAGCGGTTACTGGTTCAACTGTTGCACCCATTAAACGCATCCGAAATACATTCAAGGACTGGCGTTCCATATCCTGAACACCCATATAGATGATGCACTCTAACCCAAACCTTGCGCACACTGTTGCTGTAGCGACTCCATGCTGTCCTGCGCCTGTTTCGGCAATAATTCGTTTTTTGCCCATGCGCTTCGCCAGCAAGACTTGAGCTAGGGCATTATTAATCTTGTGTGCGCCAGTATGATTTAAGTCTTCTCGCTTCAGATAGATTTGCGCCCCCGAACCATCGGGTTTAGCATAATGTTCGCTAAGACGTTCTGCAAAATAGAGAGGATTAGGTCTTCCTACATAATCTCGAAGAAGCCCTTGTAATTCTTGGAGAAAATCGGGGTCGTTGCGATACTGTTGGTAAGCAGTTTCTAGCTCACTGAGGGCAGGCATTAAAGTTTCGGGGACATATTTACCCCCAAAGCGTCCAAAACGCCCTAGAGCATCGGGTTGTTGGCTTGGAGTTGTTGAAATTGGTGTTGTGGTCACAGATTTAGACAAAAAATTATGAACTAACTATATCTAACTCCTTATTATAAGGACTGGAGTTAACCACAATTTAACTTCGCGATCGCGCTCAATAATGGATAATAATTAACTATCCACTAAGTTGTCTTAACTATGGCTCAAAACAAGAACGAAACAGTTACTCTAGTTTTAGCTTTCTTTATTACCGGAGGAGTCTTAGCAGGAGGATTTTGGTTTTTGACTAAGGGAAGTTCTAACTTCTTTTCGGAAATAATGGGTAAAGTAAACCCTATTGACGCAATTGAAGTGGTGGACGAAATTACTAACACAGATGCAGAGACTTTTAGTGAAGTTGAAGCTGTCCCCAGTGGCTTATTTAACTATGGTGGAAGTACAACCTTAGCACCAATTCGCGGTGAAGTTGATCCAGTCATTCAAACCGTTTACCCAAGGTTTCAACTTCGCTACACTGATTCGGTATCCGAAGCCCCAGGTTCAGGAACTGGGATTAAAATGCTACTTAATGACCAACTTGCTTTTTCCCACTCATCTCGTTCCTTACAAACTGAAGAATACGAAGAAGCCCAGAATAGAGGCTTTACTCTCAAACAAATTCCTATAGCAATTGATGGTATTGCGGTTGCGGTTAATCCTGAGTTAGAGATTTCTGGTTTAACAGTGGCGCAACTTAAAGATATTTATACAGGAAAAATCAGCAACTGGAGTCAAGTGGGTGGTATAAATCTTCCCATTACCCCTTATTCCCGTGGAGAAGACGCAGGGGGAACAGTCGAGTTTTTTATCAGTAATGTCCTTGAAGGTGAAACCTTTGGCGCAAATGTGGAGTTAATTGGGACAACAACCGAAGCCCTCCGCCTCTTAGCCGAAAATCCTGGGGGCATATATTACGCCTCAGCCCCTGAAGTTGTTCCCCAATGTACGATTAAATCCATTCCTTTAGGTCGTCAAGCGAATAAATTTTTTACTCCCTACCAAGAACCTTATATTACTTCCGAACAGTGTCCTAATCAGCGTAATACCTTGAATAGCGAAGTATTTCAGAATGGAGATTATCCGATTACTCGGCGTTTATTCGTGATTATCAAGGAAAATGGGCAAGAAGATGAGCAAGCAGGACTCGCTTACGCCCGTTTACTATTATCGCAACAGGGACAAGAATTAGTTAATAAGTCAGGGTTTGTGAGTATTAAATAAAACAGCTTCGTGAGGATTCAAGTATAGAGTTGAGGAACAAGAGAGACGGGTACGAAATTATGGCAGCTAAGAAAAATCGCATTGCTTATCAAGAATTTGGGAATGGGGATTCTCTAGCAACTCAAAGGGGAGTTGTTGATCTTCCCCCCGAAAAGCAAGATTTGCGAGTTCAAGTCTCTCGTAAGGGACGCAAAGGGAAAACCGTGACGGAGGTGACAGGTTTTCAACATTCTCCAGAGACTTTGAAAGATGTTCTTAAGACGCTAAAAAGTCAATGTGGTACTGGCGGAACAGCAAAGGATCAGCAGTTAGATATGCAGGGAGATCACCGAGAAAAGTTAGTCGAACTCCTGAATAAAATGGGGTACAACGCTAAGGCTAGTGGCGGATAGGTTGTAATTAATCGCATCAGTTTGTTCTCCAACAATACTAACTCAACTGTAATTTTTCACAGATATATCGTTATCCTAAAGCAATATCATTCTCGTTTTCATCGGCGAATACGACGGTCGTTGGCTTCTGAGATTCTTCAATAATTTGAGCAACTTGTTCTGGAAAGAAAGGTTTTAGAAAAGCTAAGTTATAAACTACGAAAAGACTACTAAGAATTTCGATAAATAATACTGCGATTACTTTTTCTCGATGTATATATAAACCCAAACTATTCACTATTCCCCACAGTAACCGAACCCCGAAAGATTCCTTTCTTACTAATAGATCTTTTTGGACCTTTATGAGGGCAAATAGTGCTATAGTGATAAATAGCGTGGCTAATATATGGTGGTGCGCTTCTTGCCCCAAATAAACTCCGAAGGGAGAAAAAGCCATGATTGCTGCCCAAAAAAGCCCCGCAACCCTTGAGAATGCAGGGCTATTGAGGAAATAAACGATCATTATTACTCCTGCGCCAAATAATGCAGGTAAAGCTCTTAACTGCCACACAAATGACAAGTTTAACGGCTCTAAAAAATTCAGCCACCAATGGGTTAAACAATCGTTTTTATTCTCTCTCATGAGTTCCCCCTGACTATGTTGAATTTACGTTTTCTACTTGCTTTTTTATCCCTCCTTTTTATTCCTAGTCCGACTTTCGCTAATCCCTCCCTCAACTTCAAACCTGTGCTTTCCGCGCAATCTGATTGTCCAACGCCAGCTTTAGAGAGGTTACAGCGTCATCGCGTTACTTCAGGAGAAACGATAGAAACTATTGCCAATCAGTATAGACTGATACCCGCGACTCTAATTCGTTTTAACCATTCTTTAGAAAGAACTCCTGTAAACCCAGGGATGGAGTTGAGTATTCCACCGATGAATGGAACGCAAGTACAAGTTCCGAGGGGAACAACTTGGCAAAACTTAGCTGAAACTTACGGCGTGCGTGCGGATGTCTTATTTGAAATCAATGGTTGCCAAGATTTACCGACCAAAGTCTTTATTCCTGGGGTGAATTGGACAGGAAATCAAGGTAGAACTACTAATAGCTATACGGGGCTTTCTGGCTATCCTCTTCCCCAAAGAAGTGAAGTTTCCTTGGCTTACGGTTGGCGTTCCCCTAGAGAAACTGGACAACGCTTTTTTCATAGTGGCATTGATTTACTTGCATCTATTGGCACAAATGTGCTTGCTGCTGATGCTGGTGTAGTTCTCTTCGCGGGAACACAGGGGGATTATGGCAATTTGGTGATTATTAATCATGCAGGGGGCTTACAAACTCGTTACGGTCATTTAGAGGCAATAAATGTACAGCAAGGACAAAATGTTCAAACTGGTGCAAGATTAGGAACTGTTGGGATTACGGGAGAACCAGATATTACTCCTCCTCATTTACATTTTGAGGTGCGCTACAATTCTGCTTCTGGTTGGGTGGCACAGAATCCGCTTATTCATCTGCGACCACAAGATTAAAGATAAGTGGAGACATTTCTTAGGGTTTCAGGAATGGGAGTATCAACGGGAAACTCAAAATTGGTTTCGCGATCGCGCAAATAACCCGATAAAGTAAAAGCACTTAGCATCCGTGATAAAGCAACCCAAACAGGGGCATCAAATTCCCAATCTGTCCCCCGACCTGCATAACAAGCAATAGATTTTAACGCCCAAAAATAACTATTACGAACTACTGAACCGCCTTGTTTATAAGCAGGGAGATCTTCGGCATTGACAATTAAAATATTATCTTGGATTCTAACTTTCATTGTTATCTCAAATTTAATTTATTTTCCCTCCCAACGATTAAGGGGAATACAATCTATATCTAGTTGGTCTAATACCCTCGCAACCACAAAATCAACTAAATCTTCGATAGTTTGGGGGTTACTATACCAAGCAGGAATCGCAGGCACAATTTTTGCGCCAGCTTCCGCTAAAGTGGTTAAGTTTCGCAGATGAATAAGGCTAAAAGGAGTCTCTCTGGGAACGATCACAATGGGGCGACCTTCTTTTAATTGCACATCCGCAGCCCTTTCCAATAAGTCAGAACTAAGTCCTGCTGCAATTTTTGCCACTGTACTCATACTACAGGGCATAATCACCATCCCCAAAGTACGAAACGAACCACTAGCAATATTTGCGCCCACATTTCCCCAACGATGACAAGTTAACCTTCCTCCCTTTTCTACCCCTGCTTGCTTACGCCAAAATAACTCTTGTTCATCAGGGTCAACAGGCATTTTAATTTCTTGTTCTGCTTGCCAAACTATATAGGTTGCTTTTGAGGCAATCAATTCAATTTCATAGTCTGCTGCTAACAAGAATTTAAGCGCACGAACGGCATAAATTAAACCCGAAGATCCAGTAATTCCTAATATTAAAGGTTTGTTCATTTTGTTGGTTCGTTTTCAATTACATCTAAGACAGCTTTGGGGGATAATTTACCTTTAAACCAAATAACTTTCGCGGGAATATCTGTTGTTTTAACCCCTGCTTTCCCTAAGTTCAAACGTTCTGAAACAGCGAGAATAAGATTATCCACATCGCTATGACGTACTTTATAAAACTTCTTTTTCAGATAGTCAGGTCGCCAATAACCAACGATTTCTAGTAAGTAGGAACGTCCATCAGGGTGAACGAGGCGAAAGTCAGGAATCATTACAGTACCAGGAAGAGGGATTAATTCAACTTCTCGTTCCAATCGCCAGTCAGTTTTCTGCTTTTCCCAACGGTTAGCAAAGGCTGCTTCTAGCATACTGTCATAGGGATTCCCTTGGGCATAGTGGCTAACTAGGTTACACTTGTTATCTAAACGAAATGTTCCTTTTTTGCGAACTTTAGTGTAAGGGTCGCGTTTCTCCAGACTAGCGTTAAGATGCCATTTACTGACATGGAGAAGGGCAGGTATCATTTTAGCAAGGGCGAGTCCGTAACGGGTACTGGCTTTAAATAAACTCGCAGGTCCATCAAGGGAAATAGTAAAGCCGTGGTCTGCGTCTCCTTCGATATAAGACATTAGTTGGAAGAGTTTGAGATAACGGAAGAGGAGTTTATATTCCCCTGGGTCGTTGCGATGGGCGTTAATGGTAATCTGACTAGCGCGATAAAAAATACCCTGAACTTGAGAAAGGTTGTAGCGATGGATTAAGCTTTCTGCTGTTGGGGTGTCAAATTCGGTGAGAATACGATTTTCTTGTAAGTCCGCATAGAGTCCTTTGAGGATGTCATGGGGGAGGACTTCTTGGTTTAATTCTTGAGAGAGTTGAGTCGCGAGATTGTCTAAAGTTTTCTCTTGTTGTTGGGGAATAGAGAGGCTTGTGGCTGCGAGGGTGAAAGTGCGCGATCGCAATAATTGTGGTTCGAGGGGGCTAACAATTTCAAGGGTGGAGAAGCTACTTTTAAGAATGTGGGCGAGTCCTCTTTTAACCCGATAGTCGGGACTATCTCCTTCTAGGTCAGAAAGCTTATTATCTAATTCTCCTTGGGTTTGTCCTAAACTATTTTCAAAACAGTTAATTTGTTCATTAGCAATGGTGATGGTACTGCTGTTTAAAGGTAAATGTTTGGGAATAATTTCTGCGCCAGATTGACGATGAATTAATAAGTCAGTGGGCAACATATAATAGTCAAAAGAGTTTTTAAAAACCGAAACTGGCTAATTTTTCAGATCAATAAGCTAATGGGACTCAAAGATAATTCAAGTCCCACTAAGATTATTTGTAACCACTACTTTAAATTTGCTCTCGTATCCTTGACTGCTGCGCGAAATAATGCTATGCAAATGGGAATGCTAATCACTAAAATTGCTACAGTTATCATATTGCCATAGCGTGGATTACCATAGGATAATTCAAATACTGAACCGACTCCCGCGATCGCAGCAACACAGGAAACCATTAATAATAGACCACTCTTGGCTGTCATCATAACGCTTAATTCTTACTATTTTTTTCTAGGGTGACAACCGCATTACTAGAAAAACCTTGCTTTCTGAGGGCTTCAGTTAAAGCGAG
>JBBQDV010000155.1:0-7365 GCA_038320005.1 Cyanophyceae cyanobacterium | reverse complement strand
ATTGTCTCAAATCAATTGTAGAGCGGAATAGTGGTTGTGTGGTAGCACATCCTAGACGGATTAATATTCCGTTTCAAATGATTAAAGTGAAAAATATGAGCGGGTCTGCCCATATTTGACTATCACTTTAGTAACTATAATGACCTCATTAGATATTTGGCTGCAACATGAAAATCAAGCTTGCATTTTGCCTATTAGCTTTAACTCCTTTCGCTTTCGTCTCAGAAGTGAACGCTCAAACTAAAGGAATGGAGGGTAGTTATTTTGGTTCTACCCTAGATAGTAATACAACCGAGGGTTTATTAGAATTTTTCGAGACAAATAATTCAATAACTCCTATGGATATTTTTAAGATGTCTACTGGAGAAGCAGAAGAAAAACCTAGTCAGCTTCAGGGACGCTTCGATTTTCCTACCTTACCAGTGTCGATACGAGGAACTGCTTATTCTAGTGGGGAAGCAAAGGCGATAATGCCTGTTATTTCCTATGATGTTGGGATTAGTAACAATACTAATATTTATGCAGGAGCAGGATATGCTTTTGTGAAAACTAATGGCGAGGATACTCCTTTAGGCGATCGCGATGGACTTATACTGACGACAGGTATAGAAGCTAAAATTGTCAATAATATTGTCTTCTTTGGAGATGCGAAGTTGATGATAGATGCGGAATCAATGCGGATACGTGGAACTGATGCTCCTGTCAAGCTACAATTTGGGATTGGTTACGGTTTCTAATTTGTGTATAGTAGTCAAGAGCGAAAATAGCATTGGGAAATTCAGACTCAGCCATTATTTTTAATATTCTCGATAAGTTACGCCAGTTTTCGCAAGTTGATATTCAATCAAGCTGGAAATCTATTGATTCGGATTTAGCTATTTTTCTAGATAAGGAAGATAGCTATCTTTCTGCTGAGATTAATTTACCACTGTGGCAAAATACGATAAGGAATGAGAAAGGATATCTTGTTTGGGAAGCAGGACAAAAAGTTAAATGGTTTGCAACTAAGTTTACTATTCCTAAAACGATAAAGGGTTACTCTATAGCAGGACTAACTTTATTTGTTTCCTTGACTTGGTGGGCAGAAAATGCTCAAGTATTTGTCAATAATAAGCTTATACAAGTTGGTGATTTATTTGATTCTTCCGCCAGAATATTATTAAAAGAAAATGCTATTTCTGGGGAAGAAATTACAATTGCTATTCGCTTAGTTAGCCCTGGTCATGATATTGGGGGTTTAATGAAGTCGCGATTCATCTACGAAACCCCTAAACTCCAACAGCAGCAGCAGTTTGAGCCAGGCTTCATTGCGGATGAATTAACCGTATTAGCAAAATATTTAACCGCATTTGAACCAGATAAATTAGACTTATTAGTAACAGAAATTATAACATTAGAAAACAACTTTTTCCCTGATTCTTTTTTAATTCAAGAACAAGCCAACTTGACGCAATATCTTCTCAACCTTCGTCAGCAACTTCAACCCTTAGCAAAAAATATTAAACAACGCTGTTTTAAAATCCTTGGACACGCCCATTTAGATATGGCTTGGCTGTGGGAAAGCAAAGAAACTTGGGAAGTAGCCCAACGCACCTTTATTTCCGTTCTCAACTTACAAAAAGAGTTCCCAAATCTCACCTTTTGCCACACAAGCCCTGCTTTATACGAATGGATTGAAAATAATCGTCCTGACATTTTTACAGCTATCCAAGCAGCAGTTAAGACAGAATCCTGGGAAATATTAGGAGGGATGTGGATTGAACCAGAAGTTAATCTTATTTCGGGAGAATCTTTAATCCGACAAATCCTCTACGGACAGCAATATTTTCAAGATAAATTCAACAAAGTTAGTAATATTTGTTGGTTAACTGATAGCTTTGGTTTTCCTTGGCAACTTCCGCAAATCTTAAAGCAAAGTGGGATAGATTATTTTGTTACTCAGAAATTACACTGGAATGATAGCACATCTTTTCCTCATGGCGTATTTAAATGGCAATCTCCTGACGGAAGTGAAGTTTTGGGGCTAATGTCTCCCCCAAATGTAACAGGGGTAATGGATACGAACCCGATTACAATGACTAATTATGCAGTGGATTGGGAACAGCAAACGGGAAAACAAGCTATTTTTTGGCTTCCTGGGGTAGGAGATCATGGCGGTGGACCAACAAGAGATATGCTAGAAGTGCAAAAACGTTGGCAAAATTCCCCTTTCTTTCCCAAAAGTGAGTTCACTACAGCGAGAGACTATCTAAGTTTGTTAACTCCATCTCAGCAAGAAGCAATAACTGAAGCGAAAGCAGATAAGATTAATACCTCTGTTACCCAAAAAGACTCCCTTCCTATCTGGAATAACGAACTCTATCTAGAATTACATCGCGGTTGCTATACCACCCACGCAGACCAAAAATACTACAATCGTCGCTGTGAAGAATGGTTATATCAAGCAGAATTATTTGCATCCCTGGCGAAAATCATTACTGGCTGTGACTATCCAAAAACACAATTAGAAATAGCCTGGAAACAAGTTCTCTTTAACCAGTTCCATGATATTTTACCAGGGACATGTATACCCCCCGTCTTTGTGGAAGCAAACGAAAATTGGGAAAAAGCTGGAACTACGGCTAAAAAAATTATAGCGGAATCTTTAAACGCGATCGCGCTCAACATTACCCTACCCCCACCACCACATCCAGAAGCCAAACCAATTTTTATTTTCAATCCCCTCAACTGGAAACGTAGTGAAATTATCTCCCTCAATACCTCCCTTTCTAAAGTCTACGACAGTAATAATAATCTCCTCCCCACTCAAACCACAAGAGATAATAACCTCCTTTTCCTCGCTGAAGATATCCCCTCCATTGGCTACCGTCTTTTCTGGTTATCCCCCACCAACACCTTGACGGAAACCCTGACGGAAAAACCTACTTTCCCCAACCATTACACCCTCGAAAATAATTACCTCCGTGTTAGCGTCAATCCCCATACAGGCGACCTTGATAGTATTTTTGACAAAACAAATCAAATAGAGATATTACGAGGTGCAGGAAACCAGCTACAGGGCTTTGAAGATAAAGGACAATATTGGGACGCTTGGAATATAGACCCCAATTATGCACAACATCCCCTTCCCCCCACCCAACTAAAATCAATTCAATGGCGAGACTATGGCGACCTCCGCCAAACCATTAGAGTTGTCCGCCAACTAAATAACTCCACCTTCACCCAAGACTATATACTTGATAACCATTCCCCTCTCCTAAAAATTACCACTACAGTAAACTGGCGTGAAGACCATGTTTTAGTAAAAACTGCTTTTCCCCTTAATTTAGAAGCCGACTTTGCTAGTTACGAAATCGCCTGTGGGACAATTAATCGCACCACCAAACCCCAAACCGATGCGGAAAAAGCCCAATGGGAAGTCTATGCCCACCGTTGGGCAGATTTAACTAATAATGACCAAAAATATGGTGTTAGCCTTCTCAACGACTGTAAGTATGGCTACGATAGTAAACCCAACCAAATTCGCCTCACCCTTCTCCGTAGTCCTAAATGGACTGACCCTGACGCAGATAGGGGTATCCACCACTTTACCTATAGCATTTATCCCCATCAGGGAACTTGGCAGGATGGAAAAACCGTTCATCATGGTTATGAGTTAAATTTGCCTTTACAAGTGACAATTCCCTCTCGTGAAAGCAAGTCCTCATCCTTACTCCCTTCTGGTAGTTTTCTGCATCTCCAAGGAAAAAACTTGATTTTGACAGCTTTTAAGGAAACCGAAGCTAATACAGAAACCTTTATCCTCCGCTATTACGAAGCCTATGGGAAAGCAACAACTTTTTCTCTATCTAGCGATTTAAATCTAACCTGCGGTGAAGCCTTGAATATAAGGGAAGAAACAGTTTCACAAAAAAAGCAGACTCAGGTTCAACCCTGGCAAATTCAGCAATATAAAATTTATGGTGACAAATAAAGAATATATCTTTAGTCACTTTTTATTTCTATCTTCACTACCAATTGGGTAGCCATTCAACTAAAACGCTATAGCGAGTATCCTTACTGACCCGCGAATTTTGATTTTGAATATCTGTAGAAATGCGCCAATTTTCTGCAACCGCATAACCCACTGAGAGAGTCGTTAACCCTACTTCATCTCCATCTGTAGGGGAAATATAGGTTTGGGAAAGAGAAACATCTCCTGCGCCACCACGGGAGAAAGCCAAGTTAACTTTTGCCCCTACCTCCAAGCCATCAGTCTGATAATTATTAACTTCATAGCTGCGATAACCTACCACTGGTGCAATATTTACATAATTTCCCAGGGGTAAGAGGTAATAGCGAAGATTTGCGCCCCATAGCTGTTTATCATCATGGTTCTGGTATTCGCCACTTACGGTGAAGCCTGTATCACCAAGGAAGACATCCTCAACTCCGACAGTAATACCACCATCGCCCCCAAGTTCAGAATAGCCCAGTCTAACGCGAGTGGGAAAACTCGGTTCAGTGCGAATATCTTCTAAAACATTGGGAACTTCTTCAAACCATCTTTGTAATACGGGACTACCTTCAATGATTTCAGGCGCGAGGTTTAACTCTTCTGCTGGTGAAGTTTGAGCGTTTACACTTATAACCGTAGTCAATGAAGCAATCAGACTTAGGCTGAGTAGGGGAACAAGTTGATGATATTTCATGAAATGACCTTTTAAAACTCCTCAATATAACAATAGCGACTCTAGAAGATCCAGAACCGCTATTTATTATTTTCTTTTTTTAGGAAAATCTATTTGACAGTTCCAGTTAAAGAAGCCGTATCAATAGGTTTCATTAGGTAGAGGCAGAGGAATTGCCAAGCGTTAGAAAGGTAATGAGGGAGTTTGCGTAATAGTTTAAGAATACCAAGCTGATTTGATTCCGCGATCGCGGTTAGCTTATCATTATTCTCAACACAAGTTTCTAAGCGAGTGTAAAATTGAGGGTCTTCGACATCTAAAACCAACGGGAAAACGCGCCCTGCGGTATTATTTGTCTGTTTAATCACCTCTTTATCATACTCACGAGCATCTAACCCTAGAGTCTTGTAGAATCCTGCTCGTTGAATATCATTGAGATACATTGTCCCAAATACTGATAACAAGAAGAAGCGACACCATAATCTTGCTCTCAAACCTGTTAAGATTTGTGGTTGAGCTTTCATCACTGCATCAAAAAAGTCACCATGACGATTTTCGTCTTGACACCAATTTTCAAAGAAGTTAAAAATCGGGTAAACACGGTCTTCAGGATGGGCTTCCAGATGGCGGTAAATGGTGATATAACGCCAGTAACCAATCTTTTCAGAAAGATAAGTAGCGTAAAAAATAAACTTGGGTTTAAAGAAGGTGTAGTTCTTACTCTTGGTTAAAAATCCCAAATCCAAAGAAAGGTCAAAATCAGCTAAAGCTTTATTTAAAAAGCCAGCATGACGCGCCTCGTCCCGAGACATGAGGTTAAAACCTTCAGCCAGTAAAGGACTGGTATTTTTTAAACGTCTTCCTAATTCTTTATAAAGGAGGAAACCAGAAAATTCCGCAGTACAAGAACGTTCCAGAAATTCGACAAACAGACGGCGAGTTTCACCATCAATGGAATCCCAAGACTGGTCAAACTGCTCATCTCTGACAAAGTGATGACGATTATAGTCAATGCGGAATTCTTCAATAATAGCGAGTAACTCATCTTCATTGACAGAGAGATCCATCTGCGCCATTTCTTCAAAATCCGTCGTGTAGAAACGAGGGGTCAGCAAATTTGACTTTGCGGGTTCTTTGACCCCAGGTCGCATTTCTTTAAACTCTGGTTTTTTAAGTGAATCTACCATGTCTGTATATATATACTTAAAGTGATGAATACAATTATATATATTCCGCTGCTTCTTAGTTTACCTCGAAACAAGAGACTGTTCAAAGTCGTCTTAATTAAGAGTTACAAAAGCGATTGAAGTTTTATCACTAAAGCCCTTAGACCTATCAAAAGATTTCCAGATGAGCCAAAGTTCCAAAAACTAGTTAGATTAAGGATATATAGAGAGCTTTCTCCCCACAGCGTATGAAAGAAAACCGTACTCAAACCAGTTACTTATTCTGGCTTGCTTGTATTTTTCAAATTCACGGGTTACACCGCCTTTACAACGGTAAAATCGGAACAGGTCTATTGTGGATGTGTACCTTTGGCTTTCTCGGGGTGGGTCAATTTATTGATCTATTTCTAGTTCCTGGTATGGTTGATGAACACAACATGAAATTGAGGGCTAAACTCGGAATCTCCGCTAGTGGGATGCCTTTGCAGGATTATGCCGTTAACCCAACTCTGGTGCGAGAAAAAGAGCTTGAATTAACTAAGAAGACGCAAGCCCCGACGGAAAAAGAATTAATGGTCAAACTTGCCCAAGCAGCCCAAAGACGCGGTGGAAAGCTATCTGTCACGCAGGCGGTAATTGAAACAGGGATTGAGTTCGCTGAGATTGAATCCACTTTACAAACAATGGTTAAGAAAGGTTACGTGGGTATTGACAATCATCCCGTCAGCGGAGTTGTTATTTATGACTTTCTTGAACTCTGAGCAATTGAGCGTAAGCCTAGATTGGAACTGATTTTGCAGCTAAATTCCTCAATGAGGTTGCTGATATTTATTCTCAATTAGCTTTAGTTGTTGCAAGTAGAGGGGAAATAGAACTATCATCATAGATATAGTTAGCTGAATTTTTGGTGAGAGCCTAAGTATGCCTCCCTATACGATCAATTCTTTAAAAGCAGAACTCAATTCTCGTGGCTGGCGTTTAACTCCGCAACGGGAAAAGATTCTCCATGTATTCCAAAACCTCCCCAGGGGAAACCATCTCAGTGCGGAAGAACTTTGTAATCTCCTTGATGAACGGGAAGAGGCGATTAGTCTCTCCACAATCTACCGCAGTGTGAAATTAATGGCACGGATGGGCATTCTCCGAGAACTGGAGTTGGCAGAAGGACACAAGCATTATGAACTGAACCAACCCTATCCTCACGACCACCATCACCTCGTCTGTGTGCAGTGTAATAAGACGATAGAGTTCAAAAATGACTCGATTCGCAAGCATAGCGTCAAGCAAACGGAGAGAGAAGGATTTCAGTTAATCGACTGTCAGTTAACGGTGATGGGGGTTTGTCCTGAAGCGATTCGCATGGGCTGGCCTTCTGCCCTGCCCACAAATTGGTCTTGTTCTCGCGCGATCGCGGAATCTAATCACCATGTTTCCATAGATACAACGGATCACGCCTCAGAGGAATAAGGAAGACAGGGCAATATTGCGCGATCGCGTACCGTGCCTTGATTCCTTTTATTTTTGAGTGA
>JBBQDV010000154.1:0-7409 GCA_038320005.1 Cyanophyceae cyanobacterium | reverse complement strand
TTTTAAGTACGGTCGGGCAGATCGGAACAATGCTCGTTGAGGGTAAAGGGATCGGGGAAAATATTTGGATTAAGTTCCATATTTTCTAGACTCTCCCGTTGAAGCGAGAATCTCCGCTCCTTTAGGGCGGAGAGTGTCAAAGTTCAACAAGTCGAGAGATAATCCCCCCCCGTCCCACTTAAAGAGGGGGAAGCTAGAGGATGCTAATTAGAAAGTGAAAGTAGTCCGTAGAACACCGACATAAACGTTGTCATTTCTGGAAGTGTTGTTTGGATTAAAGACTGTATAGAAACTAGGAGTAAGTAAGATATTACGAGTCAGAGGATACTTATAGATAACTTCTAATAAGTAAGAAGAATCTTCCTCCTCAAACCCTTGAGTAGCATTACTTGGAATTAAGCCCGAAGAACCAGTTACTTTAGGCACTTGACCAAAGATAGCCCCTAAAACGCTACCTTCTTTACCAAAGTCTAACAAAGCAGCATGAGCAGCCCAGTTAGTAATCGTTGCATCTGCATTTCTTCCGTCAGCTTGGGCATCAATAAGACCATACCAACCACCAACGTTAAAGCGATCTCCCAGTTTTAAATTTGCTTGTGCGCCGTAACGGTTTGCCACAACATTATCACTTGCGTTGCTAGTTTCAAAGTTAAGCCCACTAAAAGGATTATTCGCGATCGCGCTAGAAGTTCCCCCAGATAAGTTAACTCCCTGACCCCTTTCATACCAGCTTCTCACATAGGTCAAAGCCAAATCTAAGTTCTGGATTGGTGAAAAATTAAGCTGTGCTGCTGCGCTATAATTACCCTGGAACAATCCATTAGTAAGCCCTGTCGGATTACTCGCCCGATTTGAGTCAACTAAATAAGCTAAGTCAAGACCAATAGAATCTGTAACTGCAATTTCTGCACCAATTCCAGCCCCCGTTGGAGATTCACGGTAAACCGCAGGATTACGGCGAGAAAAACGGTTGGTAGCACCAGTTCCGCTACTTTCAAAGAAAGGATTGTTGACAGTAGCGACCTTATCAAAACTAAAACCATTAGCCCCAAGATGAAGACGGATTCTGTCCCCAACAGGGAAGCGATAATTTAGGTCATCAAGAACTACATCGTTACCACCATCACCAGTAAATGCTGCGAAGCCCAAACGAGTTGAATCTGTACCAGTAAGACCCCGACCAAAACTGTCAAAATTACCAGATTGTAAACGGACTCTCAAGCGATCGCGACCAGTAAAGCTAGAATCAAAGTTAAGACGAACTCGATTACTTAAAGTTGTGTTTGAATCACTAAGATTACCCTGCGTACCAAAGCGATTATCACTTTCAAATTGTCCATACACACCCTCTGAGTTGGTCGCGCCACCAGCAAAAGCATCACGAACATTGCTCATACTAGGATTAAAAGCAACATTGTCACCAAAAGCCTGAGTAATTCCGAAAATGGCTTCCCCACGAAGCTTAGTAGTTGTGGAAAACTGATTTCCTTCCACTGTACCTAGACGGGCTTCGAGATTATCAACGCGAGTTCCCAAAGTAGCGAGTTCTCCTTCAAACTCACCGATAAGTCGTTGTAACACTAAGAGATCTTCTCTTCCTACTTCTTCTGTCGTACCAACACCTGCTGCAATTAGACGCTCAATTTGAGTTAAGCAAGAAAATAAACCCGCAGCAAATTCGTAACGAGTTAAAGCCCGATTACCGCGAAAAGTGCGATCAGGATAACCCGCAATACAGCCATAGCGTTCAACTAAACCCCGTAGAGCTTCGTAAGCCCAATCTGTAGGTTGGACATCGGTAAATTGATTGACATTCGTAACCTGATTGAGAGAATCTGTACTTCCCTCTAGGTTATAGCGGTTAATTTGCTCTAAAACTTCGTTAGTTTCCGAATAGCTTTGCTGAGAAAGATTATTTCCTGCTTCAGTTTGAGCAAGAAGGGGGTTGCTTGCAACTAGCACAGATGCTCCGATAATAGCAGGAGTTGCCTTAAGTAATATTCCAAAAATACTTGACATTATTTTCTTTGAATCCTCACACTAATTTGTTTTTACCAAACATGAAATTTCACCCTGAAGCCCACCAAAAAGCTAATATCTAGGCTCTTTAGTGTTCCCTAAGTTCCAGATAGACAAAAACTTATTGCAAGATACTATTATTAAGCAATATTTTATTCAACCCTTAACCAAATTTATTTTCAATACTGTTGCGAAAAGCTTCGCCCCTGCACAAATAGCCTCTGCTTCAGCAGGAAACAGAGACAAAAGTTCAATAACTTTAGAAAAATTAATTCAGGAAAATGCTCAAAAAAACTAACTCTGGAAATCACTTTCCCCAGAGTTGATTGTAAATAATTAGTTTTCTCTTTACTTTCGGGTTACGGCAAATTAGCCAGTATTTCTCATTCCCGCAGCAATACCGTTGATAGTTAGCAGCGCACCCCGTAGCAGTTCTTCCTTGCTATAACGAAAATGGATCACCCCCGCATCTTGACTACTATACTCGCGCAAACGCTTTAGTAAAGATACCTGTAAAAATCCTAAAGGCACAATCGTAGCATTCCTTAGCTGGACTGAACGTTGTAACTCAGGATTATTATCCAATAACTTTTGATGCCCAGTTATATTCAGAACCAATTTTGTAGTCAGATGGTATTCCTGAGCAATTTGAGCAAACAAAGCTTCAAAGCGAGGAATATCCTCTGGGGCAGACAGCTCACTAACATAATGGTGAGCAATTTGTAAATCTACCTTCGCCAGGGTCATTTCCACTTTAGAAATTGCCATTTTGAAAAAAGGCCACTTGAAATAGAAATAACGCAATAACTTAATATTTTCATCTGGTTCTGGGTCTAGAAAGCTCTGTAAAGCCGTTCCTACTCCATACCATGCAGGTAAGAGGAAACGACTCTGAGTCCAACTAAATACCCAAGGAATGGCGCGTAAGCTACTGAGATCCTTCTTTCCTCCCTGACGACGGGCGGGACGAGAGCTAATTTGCAGTTGGCTAATCTCCTGAATGGGAGTGACAGACATGAAGAAATCCAGGAAGTCTGGTTGTTCATAAATTAAACCACGATAATGTTCGCGCGATCGCGCAGCCAATTCCTCCATAATCTCATTCCAGGGGCGAATATCATCAAAACCGCTCCCCAGCAGACTTGCTTGAATTACCGCAGTTGTTGCCGTTTCCAGGTGGTAAAGAGCCAACTCTGGCAAGGAATATTTAGAAGCAAGAACTTCCCCTTGTTCAGTAATTTTAATACGTCCATTAATTGTGCGCGTGGGTTGGGCTAAAATCGCCTCATAAGCAGGACCACCGCCCCGTCCCACAGATCCCCCCCGTCCATGAAAGATCCGTAAAGCAATCCCATAGCCCTCAGCCAGTTTCTGCAAAGATTTCTGGGCTTTGTGAATTTCCCAATTGCTACTCAAAAAACCTGAATCTTTATTACTATCAGAATAGCCAAGCATCACCTCTTGTAGAGGAATATGAGTAGAGTCTTCCCCACCTGCATATCCCCCCTGCAAACAAGCAGAATATAACGGTAACTCAAATAAGGCTTTCATCACCGCTGGAGCGCGTTTGAGGTCATCCACCGTCTCAAACAAAGGCACAACTTGCAAAGCACTCACCCCCAAAGCTGGATCATAAAGCCCTGCTTCTTTCGCCAGCAACAGCACCTCTAGAATATCGCTGACCTGCTGACTCATACTAATAATATAAGTGCGACAGATTTGTTGACCAAACTCCTGCTGAATTCTCCGCAACATCCGAAAAGTTTCTACTGTTTCTGCTGCTTTGTCTGAGAGAGGACTTTCTGCTGGAATTAAAGGGCGACGGGTTTTTAATTCTGTTACTAACCATTGCGTCTTCTCCTCTTCAGAAAGATCTTCATAGGATTTAGGCAAAATTTGCAGATAATCAGCAATTTCACTAATAGTTGCCGAATGTAGGGAGGAATCTTGGCGCACATCTAACTCCGCCAAAGTGAAGCCATAAATTTCTACTTGGCAAATTAAATCCTCTAAATCTTGACATTGCAATCCCGTTTCAATAAGATTTTTATAAATTATTTGCAACTCTGCAAGAAACTGCTCCCCTGAGAGATAGATACTATTGGGGTTAACCTTTTGTTCTGGTTTCCAATTGTGATCTTGGCTAGAAAGATGTAAATTGCGATCGCGCGTATTTTCCAATCGCTTTTGAATATAAGCTAATTTGAGGCGATAGGGTTCTTGGCGATAGCGAATCGCGTGTTTTTCATAAATCCCTGGCATCGAAGAGCGGTCTTGCTCTAAAGAGTCCAGTAGCTCAGGTAAAACACTACTCCAGTGTAAAGATAAACTCAACAGTCCCGATAAACTATCGAGAGAACTAATATATTTATTTAAAACCAGATTCCTTTGATAGCAAGCAGTTTCCCAAGTCACTTTCGGAGTCACAGAGGGGTTTCCATCGCGATCTGAGCCAACCCAAGAACCAAAACGACAAAAATTTTGACGGGGAGGATTTAACCAGGGAAATGACTCGCGAATCCCTTGCTTAATTCGAGTTGATAGTTTCGGGATCGCATCAAACAAGACCTCTTGGAAATAGTGGAGGGTATAATCCACCTCATCGAGTACCGTCGGTTTGAACTGGTGTAACTCATCGGTACGCCACCAAAGCCGAATTTCTTCTGTCAGGCGTTTATTTGCTGCTTCTGCTTCCCAAGAGCTAGTTAATCCTAGTCCACGATAGGCTTCTTCTGCGCGGTCGAGTTGCTCCAAAATCTTGGAAATCCGTCTTTGCTTTTTGCGAATCGTCTGGCGGACAATTTCCGTGGGATGAGCGGTGAAAACTAAGCGCACATCGAGATTATCAAGTAACTCTTGGATTTTTCTGGGGGGAACATTCATTCGCCGTAAATAGGGAAATAGCCAATCAAAAGTTCCCGCAGTTTGCAGTTGCTGGCTATCCTGTTGCCAATTTTGTTCTAATTGTTGAGTACCAGACAAAGAATTATTGTTACCAACCGCTTTATTTTGGGGAAATAGCGAATGATTAAGTCCTGGAGTGTTAATCTCTTTATGGGTTACTTGTCGAGCTAACTCTTGATCTCGTTGTTCATAGTGCTGTTCGACAATATTAATTAACTGGAAGTAGAGAGCAAAAGCCCGAGAAGCGCGAATCGCAGCATTGAGATCAAGTTGTTCGATTACAGTCGAAACTGAAACCGCAGCAGAATCGTCTTCGGTTACTTGACCTTCTGGAGAACACATCGAACGCAACTGCGCTAAAAGGTTGACTAGTTCTTCTCCGCATTCAGCTATTAATACAGATTCCCATAATTCTTCAACGAGGTGTAAACGATGACGTAAAAATACTTCTGAGGCTGATGGAATTCTAGCCTCTTGTTCAGATACATGGAGAATTGTACTCATCTCTTTCCAGTTTATTTTCGATGATAGTTGATTTTAAAGTTGAGACTTTTGTTCTTTTAGACAGTAAAATTTGCGTTTAGGCTAAGGATGAACTAAAAAAGGTTACTAATTATGATTTTGATCTTTAACTTTTCGCAGGTGAAGAATTGGTAAACGATCACCCCGAAAAATTTCTTCGCTACCTTGACCCATTTCGGTTAAGATTTGAGCTAAAGTTTGGGCAAGGCTCAAAAATACCAAAAGTGGTAAAGTTGCTAAACTCAGGATAACTTGGGGTAAGAGTTCGGTCGAGCTAGTTTTAGTTTTCATTTTAAATAACAGTTAGTTTTAGTAAATTTATGTGCGCGAGGTTAAACGTACAGCGTGAATCCCAAATCAATCAGACCACTTTTTCTCGATGGTTATTTCAAGTAATCGCTAAGCCAGGAGTACGGCTCAAGATTCGCTTGCTAGGGAACAATCTGCATATCTTATATCAGAGCAATTTAAACCCATCTGCTAGTTCTGTGGTTGAACCTTTAGTGAAAGCACTCAAGTCTCAGGAAAATTTGCTACAGGGATTAACGACAACAAAAGAACATCCTATTTATAAGATTATCCTCTATGGCTCAACAGTTGGAAAAAAGCAACCTACTTGGGTCGAATCTATTGTACTTAATCAGCTTATCCCCGAACCGACTCCAAAACAAGGTGTAACAAGAAGAGAGATTCAAAAAAACGCCCCCGAAGAAGCAAAAATATCTCTGCAAGAGTTAGCTCAACAGGGTAAGCTTGATGCGGTGGCTCGTTATCTGAGTAACAGCTTTTCTCATTTGGGTCTTCGTGTCAAGGTTTTTCGGCAAAAGTTAGCGACAACGGCGAATACTCCGCTAAAACAAAGGCTGTTTGTCTTTTGTTATTGCAATTATCCACCAGAGTTGGGTTTGCTTGCTGAACCAATTGCGAAACAATTACGAGAGCTACAACTAGATTATGATAGTGCTTTAGTTTGTGCGCAGGTAACTGGGGAAGCAGAGCCTGAGTGGGTCTTAAAAGTTAATTTAACTCCTGATCGGGAGATTCTTGAGAGTTGGGGCAGATGGGGTGATATTAGCGCGATCGCGCGGTTACTTAACCAAAGTTTAGCAAAGTTAGATATTTCTGTCCGCGTTGTCCACAAAGAGGCTAACCTGCATCTTTTTTGTTCCCAATCAGCAGAGACTATTCCGCCCCAAGCCAACACTGTTGCAATTCTAACTGAGCAATTGCAAGCTCTCACCCCCCAGGGGATAAGCACAGCGACTATTTATGGAGTCGAAGTCCAGGACTCGGAAAAAGTAACTTGGCTCGAACACATCACTCTCAGCCTGGATAGAGATGCAAATTTGCTTTTAACCCCTTTAAGCCTAGCCAAGAAAGGGAATATTGCAGCCTTAACCTTCCTTTTTCAACGTCTAGTTAATCCTGATTTGGGGGAATATCTAGCGACTGGGGGTATCGAAATTCAATTACATCAAAAGCAGGATCTCCTTTATATCATTACTGAAGGATTTGTCTGTCCTGCCCAAGCGCAAATTGTCCAACCGATTGAAGCTTTGCTGCGAGAATTACTGATTGGGGGAATAGCAGGGGTTCGTTTATATGGAAGACGGGCGGGACAAGGTTCACCCCAATGGAGTTACGGAGTTGATTTTGTCAGTCGCAAAAGCAAAGTTCAACCAACACCTGAATTTGTCTCAGGGAAAGATCTTTTTGCTTTAGTTCATGTTCCCAAAGAGGGAGGAGATACGGAGGATACCTGGGAAGACACTGTTGAGACGAAAAATCAAAGTCTGAAAAAGGCGGTGGATACAGTAACGACGTTTTTCTGTCGTACCCGTTTATTTATTCGCCCCAACCAAACCCAAACTTTTTCTCATCACAGCAAGACTGAGGAATATTCTGCTTATGAAGGAGTCAAAATTGCTTTAGTTTGGAGTGTTTTAGGTCTGCTTTTAACTGTC
>JBBQDV010000153.1:0-7416 GCA_038320005.1 Cyanophyceae cyanobacterium | reverse complement strand
TCAAATACATCCCCCTCGGTCGCTACGGTCAACCAGAAGAAGTCGCTGGAATGGTACGCTTCCTCGCAGCAGATTCCGCAGCAGCTTATATCACTGGACAAGTTTTTAACGTTGATGGTGGGATGGTAATGGCTTAAGTTAGGTTAACTTTCCATCCTGAAATGAATCTACAGGATGGGAGTTTTTGGAAATTATATATCGCCAGTATATACCCAATTTACTGAAAATTTTCTAGAAAATCTAAGGCTTCGTTCCGTAGTTCATAATACTCTTGAGACTCGCGAATAGTATGTTGCTCCCGTGGTCGGGGTAGGGGTATTTCCAAAATTTTACCAATCGTTGCTTCTGGACCATTAGTCATCATCACCACCCTATCTGACATAAAAATTGCCTCATCCACATCATGGGTAATCATCATCACCGCCTGCGGATGACTTTCCCAAATACCAAGGACTTGTTGCTGTAACTTTGGTCTTGTCAAAGCATCTAATGCCCCAAAAGGTTCATCTAGTAGCAACATTTTTGGACGAGTCGCCAACGCCCGCGCTACCCCAACTCTCTGTTTCATCCCTCCCGAAAGTTCACTAGGATATTTATCCGCAGCAGGGGTTAGATTTACCATTGAAAGATGTTCGTTGACAATGCGATTTTTTTCTGTCAAGCTTGATTTTTTAAACACCTCATCGACAGCAAGACGCACATTTTCTCGTACCGTTAACCAAGGTAATAAAGAATAACCTTGGAATACCATTATCCTTTCTGCCCCTGGCTTACGAATTAGTTTTCCTTGTAAATAAGTAGCTCCAGAAGTGGGTTTTTCTAACCCTGCCACAATTCGCAATAGGGTTGATTTCCCGCAACCTGAATGACCAATAACCGAAATATATTCTTGTTCCCCAATGGTTAAATTAATATCTTTGAGAACAACAAACTCACTCCCATCAGATTTGCGGAATGATTTAACCAAATTTTTAACTTCTAGAAAATTAGGATCAGAAAAATTAATGCTCTTTTCTTGACTTGAAGTGCTAGTAGAATAATTCATCTTTTAAACTCCTTAGATTAAATTTATAAATTGATTAGTTATAAATTGAAAGTTGTGCGATTCTTGCCAATCTAGTCTTTAGCCGAAAAAAAATGACTGCGGACTCTTCGCCTGAATCTCAAAACTTTTTAAATAGCTAATGGGGTTACTTGGGTCAAACACTTTTTTATCAATAAATGCCGTTGCTGATTCGACTTTATAATCCTCCTTAGGACAATCAATGCCCATTTCTGTAGCAATTTCTCGGTATAAATCTGTTCGCCATGCCTGACGAGCAATTTTTTCAGCTTCTTTGGGAAACTCTGCAAGTTGTCCCCAGCGAGTTGCTTGCGTCATTAACCACAGGCTTTGGGACTGCCAAAGAAAGGTAGAATGATCCCCAGGGATTTGTTGTAAAGAATCAGGTAAATCAAAGAAAATTGTTGTGTCTAAACTGTTTACTTTGCGAGGTTTATTATCAAAGCCACCATAGTTGTAGTCGCCCACAATTCCAGGCTGAGTCAAGGTTTCATTTGCCCCTGTATAGGATCTTTGGGAGATAATACGGGCAACTTCTGCGCGGTTTTCTGGTTGGCTACAATATTGGCAAGCTTCAATCATTGCCTTAACTAAGGAACGATAGGTTTTAGGGTTTTCATTAATAAATGATTCTTGAACTGCTAAAACTCGGTCTGGATGTCCTTGCCAAATTTCTCGCCCTTGAATAAAGGTAAAACCAACCCCTTCATTGCCTGAGATTGCCCTAGTATTCCAAGGTTCAGCAACCATATAGCCTTGTATTGCCCCCATTCTCATGTTGCTGACCATCTGGGGAGGTGGGGTAATGAGAATACGAAACTCTTTAATTGGGTTGATCCCCGCAGCAGCAGCTAAATAACGAATGAAGTATTCATAAACAGAGGAACTTTGGACTACGGCTAAGACTCGTTCATCTTCAGGGGCTTTCTCAAAGTAATTACGCAAATCCTTTGCCATTGCGTCAAAATTGCCGTTATATTCGTGCCAAGGGCGCAGCCCCGACTCCCACATCTTTTGATTCATGGTGAGGGCGTTACCGTGACGGTGAATAGTCATCGCAGCACAGAGAGGAAATTGGCGTGCGCCTTCTGCCTCAGTACGGGCGTTGGTAACAGCCCCAGAGACGACAGGGGAAGCATCTAGTCTGCCAAAGATAATCCCATCACGAGAGTTGCCCCAACTGGCTTCTCGGCTAAGGGTGACGTTTAAACCGTACTTATGGAAAAAGCCTTTTTCCCAAGCGATGGCAAAGGGTGCGCAGTCGTTAACAGGGACAAAACCAACGGTGATATTGGGCTTCTCTAAGCTGCTAGGCTGAATGATTTGATCTTCTGCAAAGGCAGAAGGAGTGAGGTTTTGAGAGGTATTTTGAGCGCGACAGGAAGAAAACGCGATCGCGCTTACCGTTGCCCCCATACCATATAAAAATCTACGTCGTGGAAATTTTTTCATAAATGTTCAATTATTGCTGATTTGTGTAGAGATCTTGCAAATTAGAGATGCAATATATTGCGTCTCTATAAAAGAATATATACAGTTAAGAGAATTACAAACGGGCAGGACTATGTGTCATCCAAGTTTGCAACCTTGCCAAAACGTAATCAAGAATTAGCCCTGTAAAACCAATCACAAACACAGCAAGAAAGACCGCACTAACATTTAAACGATTCCATTCATCCCAAACAAAAAAGCCAATTCCAACGCCTCCAGTGAGCATTTCTACAGCGACAATTACTAACCAAGCAACGCCTAAACTGATGCGTAAACCCGTAAAGATATAAGGCAAACTAGCAGGAAGAATGATTTTCAGAATTTGCTTCCAGCGTGGCATTTCTAGAACTTGTGCTACTTCTAAATAATCTTTCGGAACATTAGCAACCCCTTCCGCTGTATTGATAATTGTTGACCACAGGGAAGTAATGAAAATAACAAAAATTGCTGAGGGTTCAGAGGCATTGAAAATAGCTAAGGCAATAGGAAGCCATACTAAAGGTGAGACAGGTTTAAAAATTTGAATGATGGGATTCAAAGCTAATCTTGCTGTCCTTGACATGCCAATTAAAAAGCCAAGGGGAATAGCAACAACTGCCCCCAGGAAAAAGCCAATTCCCACCCGTCGTAAACTTGCCAGCAACAACCAACCAATACCGATATCTCCAATACCACGGCGATAGAATGGATGGAGGATAAAGTCTAAATTTTTCATTAATGCCTCTGGAGGAGTAGGCATCATATCATGGCGCAGAAGTGCGATTACCCACCAGAGAAGGATAATCCCGCTAAAACCAATTATAGGTAAGACAATAGTGTCAGAAAGAACAAACGGTTTAACTCGTCTCCAAGCTAGCTGTCCTGTAACGGCAAGCGTTTCTATATTCATTTTTAACCCCCAACGATGATAAAGAAGGTACATGTAGCTGAGTAGTACCAAACAAGAACACTGATGAGGGCAATTAGTAAAAATGCCCCTCCAGTCTTCTCTCAATGCCGACGAGGTTAGCTGACGGGCTAGGGCTGAGAGATGCCCTTCTCTATTGTCGAGATACGCCCCAAAGTTGGTTCCCCCGCTCTCACTTCTTCCGATGAAGTTTGACTAGGCTGACTTACTCAATTAATAAATAAAGCTAGCATATTTTTAGCTAAGTGTCAATCTCAACAATGGGAGATTCGCTTTATCTATGAAAATATTCGCCCTGCAAAAAAAATAGTAGGAAGACCTTAAACTAACTACCTAGACTAAAAAGACCATAATTCTATATTTCAAGACAGCGAAGAACTTATCCAACTGCTAGTTGCTATCATCAAAACTAGCAAACAAAACAGATAAAATTCTCAATTCTTCCCTACGGTTTATTTTTGATTCCAACAGCTGCGGAGATGGAAGGTAAGCCTTCTTGGTCTAGTTTTTCTAATAGTCCAGTTAAGACTTCTTTCACCATGCTTGGACCTTGGTAAATCCAACCTGTATAAACTTGGACTAAACTTGCGCCTGCGGTGATTTTCTCCCAAGCATCTTCTGCGGTGAAAATACCTCCAACGCCAATTATGGGGAGTTTTCCGTTAGTTTCTTTGTAGATAAAACGAATCACTTCAGTCGCGCGATCGCGCAAAGGTTTACCGCTAATTCCCCCAGCTTCTTCTATAATAGACTGACCTGTTTTTTTTATAATTTGGGTTTTAAGATTATCGCGTCGAATTGTGGTATTAGTGGCAATAATTCCCCCCAACTTAAACTCTTGAGATAGTTCTAAAACATCGCTAATGGCATTCCATTCTAAATCAGGAGCAATTTTCACTAAAATCGGTTTATTCTCCTCATTTTGGGCTTGTAACGCCGATAAAATTAGGCGCAGAGAATCAACATCTTGTAACGATCTTAATCCTGGGGTATTGGGTGAACTCACATTGACGACAAAATAAGCTCCTAAATTTTTAAGACGTTGAAAGCTTCCTAAATAATCCTTCGCTGCATCCTCCAAAGGTGTTATCTTAGATTTACCCAGATTAATTCCCCAGGGAATTTGAGCTTGATCTTGCTCTAGACGCTCCTTTAATGCTTGGCTGCCTTGATTATTGAACCCCATCCGATTTAGGACTGCTTCATCATTAGGGAGGCGAAATAAGCGAGGACGAGGATTTCCTGGTTGGGGGTGAAAAGTAACTGTCCCCAGTTCAGCAAAACCAAAACCAAAATATTCCCAAATTCCCGCAGCAACTCCATTTTTATCAAAACCTGCTGCTAAACCAAAAGGATTAGAAAATGTGATATCCCATAACTTTTGTGTTAAACGGACATCCTTAATGCTGAGATTTTGCTCTAATTGAGAGAGCAGCCAATGGAAGCGTTGGGGATTTGTGTTAATCTTACTCAACAGATTCAGGCTTTGCTGATGCAAGGTTTCTGGGTCAATGGGAAGTCCAGAAAATAAAAGTGGGCGAATCCCAGCGCGGTAAATATCCACTATCGCATTTACTCCAATTTAATATACATACTCGTAAAAAATAAGCAATTTATTATCTTAAGTTAACCTTGAAATTGAGGTTAGGGTTTCAAAAACAGGAAATTTAGATATTAGCAAAGAGCAGCAGTTTATGTTTAACTCATGAGAAGACCCTCGGTTTTAGGGACGGGATGAATCAGGGGACATTTAAGATAAAAGTTGTGAATAACGAATAAAGGGTGTAGAATTAAAATCAGTTGCGGTGGGCAGTCGTAACTTTAAAACGCTTCCTTCCTTAAAGTTAATTCTAGGATGAGAATAATCTCGCGCTTCTAGCAACGAGAGTACGTCAAATATATCACTTTTCATCATGGGTCAGTTACCTACAGGCAAGACCTACGAAACGCAAATAGTTACTTTGGCGCGAGTAATGCAGATGCTGCGAGAGGAGCAAGATATTGAGGTACTGATTACGACAACCCTCGATTACCTCAGCAGCGAATTCGCTTATCGTCTCACTTGGATCGGGCTATATGACCGCTCAGAACACAATTTGGTGGGTAAAGGCGGAGAAACCCCTGATCATGATGAAAAGCTCCTTAAGCAGAGCTTTGCGATTAATTCTGGGGATATTTTAGAGCAGTTAGTTATTCAACAACGCCCTTTAACTATTCCCGATTTGCGGAAGGAAATTAGGGCGGGAGAATGGCAAAAAGTTGCCCAAAAGTTTGAGATTCAAGGAACTTTATTCTTTCCGCTGCGATGCAAAGACCGTTGTTTTGGGGTGGTTTTATTGGGATCTCATCTTTGGGGGGTTTCACCTCGAGAAGAGGAAAAATGCCGATTGGCGTTATTATTCGGGGGTTTAGCAACAGCATTATCCCAAATTGAACTGGAAAGGGAACATCGAGTAGTTAAACGTCCAGATCAAGCTATTTTCCAAGTAATTGCGGAATTTCAGAGTAATAATACCCTCACTCAACGACTGGAAAAAGTTATAAATCTTACTCACGATTTTGTTGCTGCGAGCCAAACTGATTTATATTGGTATTCTGCCCAGAAGCGTTATTTCTGGCATCGGGTTGGTAATCGACAAAAGGCTCGCTCCTATCGTCATCAAGGTTCGGAGCTTCGAGGTGAGGATGTTTACGACTTTTACCGTCTTTTAGCTAATGGTCAATCGGTGGCTATTTCTGGGGAAAGAAGTCCTTTAAAGGCTGAGAGTACGAAGGAATTGTTGTCTCGTTTTAAGGCTCGTTCTCTTTTAGCTGCGCCAATTCTTGTTTTTGAAGAGTTGGTGGGCTTTTTGGCGGTGGAAGACCAGGAAGTACGGCTTTGGGATACCGCAGAGCGCAATTTTCTTAAGTCGGTGGCTCAATGTCTGGCTTTGGTGATGGGGGGAGAAGAAATTGGGACGAAGTATGAACAAGCTAAAGCGGATGTGAGTTTTGCGACAGATGTGACTCAGAATTTTGCTCGCTATGACCATCCCCAGATGGCTTTAAGTGAGTGCGCGAGGTTGTTGTGTCAGCAGCTACAAGTTAGCGATTTTTGGCTGTTAAAAGCTGGAGAGGATAATAAAGGGGAGCTTTTAAGGGTTTCTCAATCAACAAGTACGATTCCTTATAGTTTGTTTTATTATTATTCTGTTGCTAAACGCAAGCAAGAGCCGACTGAAGTGTTTCCTTTACATATTAAGGATTGGTATCAAGTTCGTCAGGGTTCAGGAACGATCGCGATCGATAATTTGCAAGGGGATGAGCGTTTATCTGCTTCGCGGAAAGTCCTTTTAAAGATGGGGGTACAATCTCTCTTAGCTTGTCCAATCGGGAGTGAAAGCAATGGGGGTGTGTTATTACTCACGGATAAGGTAGCCCATACTTGGAAGGCTTCAGATGTGCGGATGACGAATTTTATTGCGCCTCAGTTGAGTTGGGTGTTAAAGATAAATGAACAAAGGGAGGAAGTAAACGCGATCGCGATCGTGCATAAAACCCTGCAAACTGGACTGACAAAGCTATGGGAAACCCTTGATCAGACTTATTTTGAACAGCAATGGCTCGCCTATCTTGCCAAAATCTTAGATGTACCTGTGGCGGTATTATTAACATGGACAGAAGGGGAAAATCCGCAAGCAAAACCAGTCAGCGCAGTGGGAACAAGTCAACTCGATCCAAATTTAACCCTCATGGTCGAGCAAGATCCCTTAATTCAACAAACCCTAAAAGCAGAAACTTTTTATCTGTCTCAACAGGGTGAAAAAGAATGTCCTTGGTTAACTGGAATTCGAGTTAATCAAATTGTCGCCTTTGCTTTACAAAGACCCGCAACCTCAACGAGAGGGATAATCTTATTTACGGATCTCCAAAAACACAGTTGGTCAGAAGCTCTTTTAAGCGCGATCGCGAGTTT
>JBBQDV010000152.1:0-7489 GCA_038320005.1 Cyanophyceae cyanobacterium | reverse complement strand
GTCAACGTCACTTAAAAGTGCCTGTACAGCCTTCTGAGCGTACTGAATCCGCTTATGGTAGCGCGTTACTTGCTCGTCATGCCTTAAGAGATGGTTGAACTTAGCTAAACTCTCTAGACTTGATATCTCATAAATTTTGCTTGACTGGATTATCTGGGGACTTAATTTTTACTATTTCAACCAGCGAACAGCATCCTTAGCATGATAAGTCAAAATTAAATCTGCCCCAGCCCGTTTAAAGCTAGTTAAGGTTTCCATAACTACTTTTTCTTCATCAATCCAACCATTGAGGGCTGCTGCTTTAACCATCGAATATTCCCCCGAAACGTTATAAGCAGCAACGGGTAGGTTCGTGGCTTCTTTCACTCGCCAGATGATATCCATATAAGATAAAGCAGGTTTAACCATCAGCATATCAGCCCCTTCTGCAATATCAAGTTCAATTTCTTTGAGGGCTTCAATGGCGTTACCTGGGTCCATTTGATATGTCCGACGGTCGCCAAATTGGGGGGAAGAATCCGCAGCATCCCGAAATGGTCCATAGTAGGCGGAGGAATACTTGGCTGCATAGGAAAGGATAGGAAGATTTTCAAACCCTGCTTCATCTAAACCGCAGCGAATTGCTTGAACAAAGCCATCCATCATCCCTGATGGGGCAATAATATCTACTCCTGCGTTAGCCTGGGATACGGCGGTTTTTTTTAGAAGTTCCAAGGTGGGGTCATTTAAGACTCGTCCAGTTAAGTCACCAATTTCTAAGTAACCACAATGTCCATGATCTGTATATTCGCATAAACAGGTATCGGCAATGATAACTAAATCTGGAACGGCTTTTTTAATTGCAGTGGCAGCTTTTTGGACAATACCACAGTCATGCCATGCCCCTGTTGCTTCAGTATCTTTTGTATCGGGAATCCCGAATAAAATTACCGCAGGAATGCCTAAGTCATAGACTTCTTTCGCCTCTTCAACTATTTTATCGACAGATAGCTGATAAACTCCAGGCATAGATTTAACTTCTTTAGCAATGCCTGACCCTGGTACAGCAAATAAGGGGTAAATTAAATCGTTAGGGGTAAGGATAGTTTCACGAACCATCCGACGAAGTTGGTCATTTTGGCGGAGGCGACGAGGACGATTAATAGGAAACATAAATAAATAAGATTAAAAATAATTTAACTGGTGGGGGTAATTCCAGCGACTGTGGGACTTTACTCCAACTTTTAGTTTAAAACGATCGCGCTAATTTAATTGCCTGGATCTATCTTCCCTCAATGGTTTGTAACATTTTTTCTGTTCGGGAAGCACAAGGAAATAAGCTAAAATCTAAGCAGAGTCAGCCTTTGCCATATTCCCAACTCTATGTTTGATAATTTCCCAACTCAACTATACCAACTTGAACAGTTTGCGGATACCCTTGTTGCAAATCAGCTTTCCCATCTTAGTCTTGTCAGTGTGGGGATTATTTTTATTGCTGGTTTACTGACTAGTCTTACCCCTTGTATGTTGTCCATGTTGCCGATTACGATTGGTTATATTGGCGGTTATGACACGAAAGGACGAGGACAGGCATTTACTCAATCAATTTACTTTTCTCTCGGTTTAGCCACTACTTTAGCAGCCTTGGGGGTTATTGCTGCCACTGTCGGGCGTGTATATGGACAGATTGGTATCGGTTTACCTATTCTTGTTAGTTTAATCGCGATCGCGATGGGTTTAAACCTCCTCGAAATTTTACCTCTACCTTTCCCCTCTCTGGGAACAACAGATTGGATTAAAGAAGACTTTCCCCCAGGCATCCGTTCTTATTTGTTAGGCTTAACCTTTGGTTTAGTAGCCTCTCCCTGTAGTACCCCCGTCTTAGCCACGCTTCTGGCTTGGGTAGTCGCAACTCAAGATTTATTATTAGGGGCAGCATTACTTCTCGCTTATACCGCAGGATATGTCTTTCCCCTTGTCTTAGCAGGAACATTTACCGCCTCAATCAAAAAGTTATTAGAACTACGGCGTTGGTCGGGTTGGATTAATCCTGTTAGTGGGGCGTTATTATTAGGATTTGGAATCTTTTCTCTTCTGACTCGTCTTCCTGGGGGGATTTTCTAGTGAAAAATGCTCTAATTTATGCAAAAAAACACCCATAAAGTTGAATCAAATGTCTAAAAAAGTTGAACAGAAGTTTTCTTTCTCTAGAAAAGTAGCAATCACTAGCTTATCCTTATTAAGTGGCATTTTGTTTACAACTATAACTTATAAACCTGCTAATTCTGAATCTTCTCAAGATTTGATAAATCATGGTTTATCTCAATCAAATGCCGTCAATCTAATTGCAAATACTTGGCATAATCTTAATACTTTATACGAAACAGATGAAGCTTGTTCCTTACAAATAACTCGCCTTCCTGACATGGGACTGCGAGGTTTATATTGCCATATTCAACCCGAAATAGACTATCAAAAGCTACAAGAAATTTCCCAAGTCAACATTTTCGTTAAAGGTTCTCATACCCCTTCTGAATTGAATCTTGAGAGTCAATATACTTTTGGATATTATAATCCTGATTTTGTCAAGTGGCTGGATGAAACTGCTGTAGAAACAATTACTAATAAACCTGCTTTGGTGACAGCAACTCAGCCAATTTATAACCAACAAATTAAAGAACAAGCGAGGATTTACTATATTGTCTATAAATTCTTACAACACAACCCCGAACAAGCACAGTTTGAAATAGATACTTATTTAAAACATCTAGAAAATAGAACCCTTCCTGAACTTTATTTACAGGAACAGTTTCGAGAATTAGCAGATACTTTAGAATCGGAAGGTTACAACTGGTATGAAGCTAATACAGCTAGTGGATTTTGGTTGAGACGAAAAATTGATGGTACAGATAGTCAATTCTTTATTGCTTTAAATAAACTCCTTCTCACCTACGACGCTGAATTTATTGCTGATAATCTTTATTAAAGTTTGAATTTCCATGACTGCATCTTCTCCCAAAAAAATATTTCGCCCCTGGCTACGACTCATTACAGACTTGCGTTTAGCGATTTTCTTATTACTCGCGATCGCGCTTTTTAGTATCAGTGGTACAATCATCGAACAAGGACAATCCCTCTCCTTCTATCAAACAAACTATCCCGAAGACCCAGCCCTCTTTGGCTTCCTCACCTGGAAAATTCTCCTCACCATCGGACTCAACCACGTTTATAGTACCTGGTGGTTTCTATCCATTCTCGTCCTCTTTGGTACTAGCCTCACCGCCTGTACCTTCACGCGTCAATTTCCCGCCCTCAAATCCGCCCGTCGTTGGAAACACTACGACAAACCGCGCCAATTTGAAAAACTCGCCCTCAGTACCGAATTAGACGGTTCAATAGATACCCTCATCCCCCTCCTCAAAAACCGCAACTACAAAATATTCCAAGAAGGAAACACCCTCTACGCCCGTAAAGGTATCATTGGACGCATTGGACCCATCATCGTTCATGCTGCCATGTTAATCATCCTTGCTGGCGCAATTTGGGGCATCACCATAGGCTTTATCGCCCAAGAAATGGTGGCTAGTGGCAATACTTTTAAAATCAACAATATCTTTGAAGCAGGACCTCTCTCCGCCTCACAAGTACCCCAAGACTGGGAAGTAAAAGTTAACCGTTTTTGGATTGACTACACCGCCGATGGCACAATTGACCAATTCTACTCCGACTTATCCGTTGTTGACCTAGAAGGAAAAGAACTCAAACAAGAAACTATCCACGTCAACAAACCCCTACGTTATGACGGTGTAACCCTCTATCAAACTAACTGGGGTATTGCCGGAGTGCAAGTGCAATTTAATAATAGCCCCATCTTCCAAATTCCCATGACACAATTAATCCCCGAAGAACAAGGTAAACTTTGGGGCGCATGGATACCCACCAATCCTGATTTGAGTGAAGGGGTAGCCCTCCTCACCAAAGACTTACAAGGTACACTAATGGTATATAACGGCAAAGGTGAATTTGTTGGTGTCATCCGTCCTGGTATGGGAATAGAAATTAATGGTATCACCCTCAAGCTAATAGATTTAATTGGTTCAACAGGTTTACAAATCAAAGCAGACCCAGGCATTCCCTTAGTATATACAGGATTTGGTTTATTAATGTTGGGAGTTCTCATGAGTTACGTTTCCCACTCTCAAGTTTGGGCATTAGAAACCCTGAATAGTTTATATGTAGGTGGTAAAACCAACCGCGCCTTAGTTACCTTTGAAAGAGAAATCTTAGAAATTATTGCCCAAATGGATACACTAGAAACTGTAACCACAAATCCAACTTCTCCACAGCCTATCTCAGTAAATAGTGAACAGAGAAACATTTAAGAGGTGTATTATCGTCTAGAATTTTATGGCAAAAGCTTTAAAATTATTTAGAAATCAGCAGTTCGTGGTAGTATCTGGATGGTTTGAGGGTGCTGAAGTGAAAATTTCAGCTATTAAAAACAATGGTGGTGGAGTGCAGAGGAGAACCCAATAAAATAATATGTTAAACGGACATAAAAAAGAGCCAATAAAGCGTCCAGTTCCCCAGGCGATTCGCATTGGAGTGGTTGGGGTGGGGAATATGGGGCAACATCATACTAGAGTTCTAAGTTTACTCAAAGATGTAGAAGTTGTTGGCATTGCCGATATTAATGTGGAACGGGGACTAGATACAGCCAGTAAGTATCGCGTTCGTTTTTTTGCAGATTACCTTGACCTATTACCCCATGTAGATGCAGTCTGTATTGCAGTACCCACTCGTTTACATCATCAGGTTGGGATGCAATGTCTCCAAGCTGGAATTCATGTCTTAATCGAAAAACCAATTGCAGCAAGTATCACTGAAGCAGAATCTTTAGTCAATGGTGCAGCAGAACACAACTGTATCTTACAAGTGGGTCATATTGAACGGTTTAACCCTGCTTTTCAAGAGTTTAGCCATGTCTTGAAAACTGAAGAAATTCTCGCCCTGGAAGCCCACCGCATGAGTCCTTATTCCAAGCGGGCTAACGATGTATCCGTGGTTCTAGATTTGATGATTCACGATATTGATTTACTCTTGGAACTGGCAGATTCTCAAGTGGTAAAATTAACCGCTAGTGGTAGTCAAGGTTCTGATTCGGGCTATCTCGATTATGTCACTGCGACTCTCGGTTTTGCCAATGGTATTGTCGCCACCTTAACCGCTAGTAAAGTTACCCATCGGAAGATTCGCCGAATCTCCGCCCATTGTAAAAACTCTTTGACCGAAGCAGATTTTCTCAATAATGAAATTCTCATTCACCGTCAAACCACAGCAAATTATAAAACTGATTATGGGCAAATACTTTATCGTCAAGATGGCTTGATTGAAAAAGTCCACACCAGTAATATTGAACCTCTCCATGCAGAACTAGAACACTTTGTCAACTGTGTACGGGGCGGAAATCAACCATCCGTGGGAGGTGAACAAGCTTTGAAAGCCCTGCGTCTGGCTAGTTTAATTGAAAAAATGGCGTTAGATGGTCATGTCTGGCAAGAATCAGACTGGAAATGTAGTTTAACTCATTCCCCAACCACAAGCCTAGCTTAAAATACTTCTTTCTAAAGGGTTAAGAAAAAAAATTGATTAATAGTTAAACTGAGAATTAGGCTTTAAGCTATGGACGCGCAGAGATTTCCTCGCTAACCTAAACAAAAGAGCTTATTGTATATTTTTAACCGTAAAAAAGGAATTATAAAACTATGTCCGATCTAAATCGCGGCATTATGAAATTTGAAAATGCTGATAAACCTGTTGTTGTAGGTGTTTCGGCTGTAATAACTTTAGGAAGTATTCTTCTGTTGATTGTTTGGGCATTGCGAGTTGCCTATGTGGTTTAGGGCATTTTCGCCTATAATTTTGGGCAACTTGGTAATTAATCTGAGTTGCTCCTTCATTTAAGTTTAGTGGATTTTTTACTGCTTCATTGGAAATTGTTTGCTATCACCGAACCTCGTCCCCTCTTGGGGGAGGTATGGCTTGACCTGATAATTTTAGTTATTATGTTGGTCTTGTCAGGTTTCTTTTCTGGCTCAGAAACGGCAATGACAGCCTTTGATAACTTAAAACTGCGAGCCTTAATTAAGCGCGAAGGAGACCCAAAAGGGATTTTTCGCCTTTTCCTCGAAAACCGGACTCGTTTTATTACCACTTTATTAGTCGGGAACAATCTCGTCAACAACTTCGCAACAATTTTAACTGGTAATTTATTTGCGATTTGGTTAGGAAATGCAGGATTAGGCGTTGCTACAGCCATTATTACGGTTTTGGTCTTGATATTTGGCGAAATTACCCCTAAATCTATTGCGATTAATAATGCGTTACCAACTTTCCGACTAACTGTTTTCCCTATTTACTTGCTATCTCGTTTCTTATCTTGGTTCGGGATTATCTTTATTTTGGAGACGATTACCCAAAAGGCAGTACGTTTATTTCAAAGTAAGTCGCCTCACCAGGGGGAATCAGTAACAGAATTGCAAATGATGATTGAAATTTTGGGAGGAAAGGGAAAACTGGATTTGCATCGCCATCAACTTCTTAATAAAGCTTTGATGCTAGACGAGTTAATGGCGAAGGATGTTGTTAAGCCTCGCATTGATATGCGGACAATTTCCCATCAAGCGACTTTGCAAGAATTAGTAGATTTTTGTTTGGAAACAGGTTTCTCTCGCATTCCTGTCCAAGAAGAATCAAAAGACCAAATCGTTGGAATTGTTCATCTAAAACGAACTTTAAAATATCTGCGGTCTTTACCAGAAGAGGAAAAGGCTTCTGCTTTGGTGGTTGATATCATGGATGCCCCAATTTATATCCCAGAAACTAAACGGGTTTCTAGTTTACTTAAGGAAATGTTACAACAAAGACTTCATCTCGCGATCGTGGTGGATGAATATGGGGGGACTGTGGGCTTGGTGACTCTAGAAGACCTCCTTGAGGAGTTGGTAGGGGAAATCTATGACGAGAGTGATTTTTCCAGTCCTCCTCGCCTCGGTCAGTTGAGCTTAGAAATAATGCGCGAGGGGGGAGTGCGAAGGAATTCTCAGTAGTGACATCCTCCTACATCGTAATCTTTGATTACGATGTAGGCTTCCTTACCTCGCGATAAGGCATTCCTGTTTCTTTGGTCTTCCCTGGCAGTTATTGGTTCAGTCTGATTTTATCCTCCCAATATTGTTGCCCCGTTCCGATACCTCCACAGGCAGTACCCTCCAGAGTCCCTGGACTACGCAAGTATCGTATTCGATACAAGACTTCCTTCTTACGGTCAGATTTTTACCTAAGCACCGCAAACCAAAGTGCGACTTGGTTTCTTGCTTAGAACCCCATAACCTGAATTGTCAAGGTACATACAATACCGTTCCTAGAGTTTGGAGGTCCCGATGAACATCTGACTTTAACTCACAATCTAGTCAGTGGTTAGCTGATCTGATAAGTGTAGCACGAAAAA
>JBBQDV010000151.1:0-7492 GCA_038320005.1 Cyanophyceae cyanobacterium | reverse complement strand
ATCCCAACATCTACCCAAGTCCCTCAATGACATTTTGGAGTCATGCAACTTTGAGATGATGTACGCTACTGGCGATTATACGATGGCACGGGAGTATCCAGGGCAAGTTAGTTTTGCGCGACTGGTGACTGTGGAAATTTTGATTGATAAGTTAATTAATAATCCCAATGAGTTGCGGATGCACTTTGTTGTCAAGAATGAAGAGTTACCCCTTCAACTCGATAACCATTGTCGTCAAATGTTTGACTTGCTTTTATCTGCTTTAAGGGAACATGAGGAATGGCACTTACTTGAAGATGTCCAGAAAGAGGAAGCGATAGAGAACGTCGAAAACGAATCCTAGTTTGCAAAACGACGGCGCAGGAGTAGGGAGTTAGTAACAACAATTACGGAACTAAATGCCATAAATGCCCCTGCTGCTGCGGGAGATAAGACTATACCAAATTTGGGTAATAAAATTCCAGCTGCAACGGGAATAGCAAAAAGATTGTAACCTAATGCCCAAAAGAGATTTTGGCGAATTTTATTGAAGGTAGCCAAACTGAGGTCAATCGCCTTAACCACATCCTTAAGGTTATCTCGCATCAGGACAATTCCTGCGGTTTCAATGGCAACATCTGTGCCACTATGGAGGGAAATACTAATATTAGCTTGGGCTAAAGCGACTGCATCGTTAATACCATCCCCCACCATCGCCACGATTTTATCTTCTGCTTGCAGAGATTTGATTTTTGCTGCCTTATTTTCAGGGGTAACGTTGGTGTAAACTTGGCTAATATGGAGTTGTTGCGCGATCGCGTTTCCAACTTCTTCACTATCTCCTGTTAGCATTACCACTTCTAACCCCATTTTCTGTAATTGCTTAATAGTTTCTTTCCCTTCTTCTCGTAAGGTATCCTGTAAGGCGATTATACCCGCAATTTCCCCTGCAATGGCGAGATAAACGAGAGTTTTTCCTACTTGGGCGATATTATCTGCTTTTGCTTCTATCTCAGGACTGATTTGAACACGATGTTTTTCTAACCAACTCCTGTTACCCAAGAGAATCTGCTGTTGTTCAACTTTCGCTTCTACTCCTAAACCAGATGCAGTTTGAAAATCCTCAGCTTCGAGTAAAGGTAACTCCCTTTCTTTCGCTGCTTTTATAATTGCGGAGGCTAAAGGATGATTTGTACCACTTTCTACCGTTGCTGCGAGTTGGAGAAGATTATTTTCACTACAGTTAATTTCGATATAGTCTGTTACCACAGGTTTACCAACCGTCAGCGTTCCCGTCTTATCAAAAACAATTGTATCTAAACGATGGACTTGTTCTAAGATATCTCCCCCCTTAATTAATAAACCCTGTTCCGCCCCCACACCAGTACCGACTAGAATAGCTGTTGGGGTAGCTAAACCTAAAGCGCAAGGACAAGCAACGACCAAAACCGCGATCGCGAGTTTTAAACTAAGTAACAATGGTGAAGTAGTAGTCACCATCGCCATCTCATGACTTCCCATTGTCATTGTTGGAAAAATACCCTCCCAGATTTTTGTCCCGATGAAATACCAGAAAAGGAAAGTTAAAGAAGCAGTCGCCATTACTCCATAGGCGAAATAGCCAGCAACGGTATCCGCTAACTGTTGAACAGGGGCTTTACGAGTTTGGGCATCTTCAACTAACTTGATAATCTGGGCTAGAGTAGTATTCTCACCAATATCCGTTGCTTGTACAGAAATCGCCCCCCCTTGGTTCATTGTTCCTGCTGTAACCTTATCCCCCAGATGCTTACTAATCGGAATCGCTTCTCCCGTCAGCATCGACTCATCAACAGTAGTTTCCCCTGCGACAATCTCCCCATCTACAGGAATTTTCTCCCCAGGTAAAACCCTCACCCATTCCCCTTCTCGCAACTGTTCAATGGGAATCTCTATGCCTTCCTGAGCGTTGTTTTTCGCCACAAGGCGGGCAACGGGAGGTTGTAAGGCGAGTAAGGCTTCTAGGGCTGCGGAGGCACGTTTCCTGGCTCTTCCTTCCAGGGTACGCCCAAGCAGAATAAACCCAAGTAGCATTACAGGTTCAGCAAAGAAGCATTCCCAGCCTAATTGGGGAAATACTAAAGCGATAAAACTCGCAGTATAAGCAGTTAACGCCCCTAAACCGACTAAGGTATTCATATTGGGCGTACCGTAGCGCAAACCTTTGAACCCATCGACAATAATTGCCCGACCTGGGAAAATTAGGGTTAATGTAGCGAGTCCCCAATGAAACCAGATATTACTAATAGCAGGGATTTTAATCCCAACCCAATGCTCTAAATGTCCTAAAGTAGATAGGGCGACCAGAATAACAGCAATCAACAGTTGCGAGTTGAGGTTATCTTGCTGTTTGGGAAGCACTCGCTTTTGATTTGCGCTACGCAGTTGGGAAGGAAAGCCCCGAGAGGTTAATTTTTCCGCTAAGGTATCTGGTTCGATAGTCTCTGCTTCATATTCAACTACTGCAACTTCAGTGATGAGATTAACTTGGGCGCGAATGACCCCAGGATTCTGGGTTAGCTGGCGTTCTACCGCACTAACACACCCTGCACACTTCATACCCTGTACGTCTAAAGTTGCAGCCTTGATAGACCGATTTGGAGGGGATTCAACGGGTTTAGGAGAGACTTGCATTATTGTATAGATTTTTTTATATATTTTATCGTGGAAGGGTGTCGGGGAGAGGGGGTGATGGGGGGATTAGGTGAATTTATCAACTAAAAAGATCTAGCATAGGAGAGGAATAAACAAAGATAACGCAACGAAATGAAGGCAGGAAGCGACCTAGTAATAATTGGTGGTGGGATTATCGGAATCGCGATCGCGGTAGAATTGAAACTGCGAGGCGCAACAGTTACCGTACTTTCAGATAATTTTAGCCAAGCTGCTACCCACGCTGCTGCTGGAATGTTAGCACCTAACGCAGAACGGCTGACTTCTCCGCAAATGTTAGCCCTCTGTCAACGCTCACTACAACTATATTCGGAATGGGTGCGTAAACTTGAAGATATTACTGACATTGAAACTGGTTATTTACCTAATGGTATTTTAGCCCCCGTCTATGAACTACCCGACTCGACAGAAAGTAGCAATAACGCTATTTGGTTAGATCAAAATGCGATTCATTTACAGCAAAAGGGACTCAGTGAAGAAGTCCTGGGGGGATGGTGGTATCCTGAAGATGGACAAGTGGATAATCGCGCCCTTATTAAAGCCCTAGTGCAAGCTGCCCAAAATTTAGGGGTAGAATTGCGAGAAGGGGTAAGGGTAAATAGCATTCAACAGCAACAAGGAAAAGTAACAGGGCTGCGAACTTCTGTGGGTAATATTGAAGCAGATAAATATGTTCTGGCAACGGGTTCTTGGTCAAACCAACTGTTACCGCTTCCAGTTTATCCGATTAAGGGGCAAATGCTATCCTTGCAAATGAGTGATCCCTATTCTCTGCAAAGGGTGATATATGGCGATGATATTTATCTTGTTCCTCGTCAAGATGGTCGCCTAATTATTGGCGCAACGGTGGAAAATGTTAACTGGACTCCTGATAATACTCCAGGGGGAATAAATCAGTTACTCACCTCCGCTTTACGCCTCTACCCCAACCTTGCAAATTGGTCAATTACAGAAACTTGGTGGGGCTATCGTCCTGAAACACCAGATGAGTTACCTATTTTAGGGACAAGTTCTTGTGATAACTTATATCTAGGGACAGGACACTATCGTAATGGCATCTTACTCGCCCCCGTTACCGCATCTTTACTTGCAGATTTAATCTTAGAAGCAAAAGCTGATCCCATCTTGCAAGCTTTCCGTTATGACCGTTCTTATCAACAGCCAAATCTTTTACCTATGACCATTAGTACCCCAATCCCGACTACTCTCAACTCGATTCAATCTCAGGATGATTTAGTAATTGCTGGACGCAAGTTTCACTCTCGTCTGCTGACGGGAACGGGAAAATATGCTTCTATTGAACAGATGCAAGCTAGTTTAGAGGCGAGTGGTTGCCAAATTGTCACTGTCGCAGTTCGCCGTGTGCAAACGAAAGCGGAAGGACATGAGGGGTTAGCTGAGGCGATTGATTGGGAGAAAATCTGGATGTTACCCAATACCGCAGGTTGCAAAACCGCAGAGGAAGCGATTCGGGTCGCGAGGTTAGGGCGCGAGATGGCAAAACTTTTGGGACAAGAGGATAATAATTTCATTAAGTTAGAAGTGATCCCCGATGCTAAATATCTCCTCCCTGACCCCATCGGGACTCTAGAAGCTGCGGAAAAGTTAGTTTCTGAAGGTTTTGCGGTTTTGCCCTATATCAACGCTGATCCGATGTTGGCAAAGCGTTTAGAAGAGGTGGGTTGTGCTACGGTAATGCCTCTGGGATCTCCGATTGGTTCAGGGCAAGGATTGAAAACTTTAGCTAATATTGAGATTATAATACAAGAAGCTAACATTCCTGTCGTGGTAGATGCAGGGATCGGCACACCCTCAGAAGCAGCCCAGGCAATGGAATTAGGGGCAGATGCGATTCTGGTAAATAGCGCGATCGCGCTCTCAAAAAATGCCCCAATGATGGCAAAAGCAATGGCTATGGCAACCGAAGCAGGACGTTTAGCATATCTCGCTGGACGAATCCCTGTGAAAAGTTATGCTAGTGCTAGTTCACCTCTCACTGGAACTATCCATTCTTAGGTCATTTTTACAAAGCAAAATAGGAAACAAATATTATGACTGTCGCTACTAATCAAGTAAACGATGCAGTTGCACAAGAATCTGTGGGAAAAAAGTCATCCACTGGCGTATATATTACAATTCATGGTCATTTTTATCAGCCTCCAAGGGAAAATCCTTATTTAAATACGATTGAACGGCAAGCGAGTGCCGAACCTTTTCATGATTGGAATGAACGCATCTATCATGAATGCTACCGTCCTAATGCCTTTGCCAGAATTTATAATAACGATGGTGAAGTTGTCGGGATCGTTAACAATTTTGAGTATTTAAGTTTTAATATCGGTCCAACTCTGATGTCTTGGTTGGAAGACTATGATCTCGAAGTTTATCAAAGAATATTAGAAGCAGATCGCGTTAGTTGTGAAAAATTCAACGGACATGGAAACGCGATCGCGCAAGTCTATAATCATATTATCCTCCCCTTAGCCAACGAACGTGATAAACGCACCCAAATCCATTGGGGTATAGAAGACTTCCGTTCCCGTTTCCAAAGAGATCCCGAAGGAATGTGGTTAGCAGAAACCGCTGTTGATTACCCCACCCTAAAAGCATTAGCAGATGAAGGAATAGAATTTATTATCCTCGCCCCTTCCCAAGCAGAACGCTGTCGCCCTTTCGCCACAGCAGATAACGAAGATTCCCAATGGTTAGAAGTGGGAGGCGGACAAATTGATCCCACCCGTCCCTATCGTTGCTATCTCGATGATGGTCGTCACATTGATGTTTTCTTTTATGATGGTCCGATCTCCGCTGATATGGGCTTTGATAACGTCCTCAGCAGTTCCCATAACCTCGCAGGAAGGCTAGGACAAGCAGTAAGAGGAGACCACCGCCCCGCCCAACTAATCAACGTTGCGACCGATGGGGAAACCTTTGGACACCACAAAAAAGGCACAGAAAAATGTATCGCCTACGCCTTTGCCGAAGAATTTCCCCGTCATGGTTGGACTGTTACTAACTACGCCTACTACCGCCAGATCAATCCCCCTACCTGGGAAGTCGCCTTAAAGCCCGTTACAGCCTGGAGTTGTAGTCATGGTGTAGATCGTTGGCAAGATGACTGTGGCTGCGGTGGTGGTGGTATTTGGAATCAGAAATGGCGTAAACCTTTACGGGAAACTCTCAACTGGTTACGGGATCAACTCACGGATATCTACGACAAAATGGGGCAAAAGCTTTTTAAAGATCCCTGGTTAGTAAGAGATCAGTATGTCGAAGTAATTCGCGATCGCGCTCCTGCTAATATTGATCAATTCCTCCAGCGTCACCAAACCCATAAACTCAGTCTCACAGAACAAGTTGATGCCTTGCGTTTACTAGAAATGCAACGCCATAGCCTATTAATGTTTACCAGTTGTGGCTGGTTCTTTGAAGAAATTTCACGCCCCGAAGGAGTGCAAATCCTCCGCTATGCAGCCCGCGCGGTAGAACTCGCTGGCGAAATTACTGAAGTTCAGTTAGATAAGGAGTTTATCGAACGTTTAGAATCCGCCCCTAGTAACGTTCACTTTGAACATGGCGGAGAAATCTTCCGTCAACTAGTTGTACCCTCTCAAGTTAGTTTTGAACAGGTTGCAGCCCACTACGCCCTCAGTTCCTTATTTAACAGTTACGCTGAACAAGAACGATTATATTGCTACCAAGCAGAACAAATCGACTACACGAAACAGCAAATGGGATCATTATCCCTCGCCGTTGGGCAATTGCGCTTAGTCTCTGAAATTACCTGGGAAAGTACCAACCTTATTTTTGCAGTTCTCCATTTAGGCGGTTGGGATTTCCACTGTTGTATTCAGCCCTTCAAAGGCAGACGGGATTATAACACCATTAAAGAGGAGTTATTTGAAGGCTTTAAAAAAGCAAGTGCAGCCCAAACAATTCTCACCATGACGCAGTTTTTTGGTAGTTCTGCTTACAACTTACAGAATTTCTTTGCCGAGGAACGACATCGGATTATTGAACAGTTGACCCAAGAAACAAAAAACCGCTTAGATCAACTTTATACCCAAGTTTATCGCGATAACTACGGCATCTTAGGCGCATTTCATCGCGATAATATTCCCGTCCCCAAAGAATTACAAGTTGCTGCGGATATTGCCCTTTCTCACCGTTGTACTTTAACAATAAAGGATTTAGAATCTGCTGCGGATGATCTGCAACAAGGGGATAACTGTTTAGCAGAATTAGAAACCGTTGCCACAGAGGCGAGTCTTCTCCGCTGTCAATTGAATGTTCCTGAAGCAAGAATGACTCTCGAACAGTTAATTTTAAGATCCCTCTGGCAAATCCTACATAATCCTCAATTCGATAGTTTAGATAGTGATATTCAACGCCTGGAAAAACTGATTCTAATTGGCAATAATCTTAACTTAGGTTTATCTCTCGCGAAAGCCCAAGAATGTTATTACGATTGGTTACAAAATACGCTTATTCCTGACTTTCCAGGTAATTGGAAGACTAGCCAATTGCGACAAATGCTTCAGTTAGGAGAAACCCTAGTAGTGGCGGTAAGTCCCTTGCTAAGTCAGCTATAGTAACAAATGCCGAAACAGTTCAGCAGTTTGTTCAAGAAGCAGGGGTTGGGGGTCAATTAGAGGTTCAATTACCCTTTCTTCCCATTTCCACTTGCGGTAACAGCCACCATTGGGAGATAAGGTTGATGTAAGCGAATTAGTTGCGCTAGAGTTCCTTTTAACTGAGTTCTGGGGACGATTGCATCGACAAAGCCATGTCCTAAAAGATA
>JBBQDV010000150.1:0-7511 GCA_038320005.1 Cyanophyceae cyanobacterium | reverse complement strand
GTTGCGAGAACAATGATAAACTGCATGACGGCTCAAGAATAAATTACAATTTATGCAACTCATTGACTGGCTGATTGTTTTACTCTATCTTATCTTCACCCTGGGGTTAGGGCTATATTTATCCCGCAAAGCTTCTGAAAGTTTAGTTGACTTCTTTGTATCTGGGCGCAACCTTCCCTGGTGGTTAGCTGGGACGAGTATGGCTGCAACCACCTTTTCTATTGATACCCCCCTTTATATTACTGGGGTAGTAGCAACGCGAGGAATCGCTGGAAACTGGGAATGGTGGAGTTTTGGCATCGCCCACTTAATCTTGATTTATGTCTTCTCGCGGTTGTGGCGACGGTCAGAAATTGTCACCGATGCGGAACTTATCGAAATCCGCTATGGGGGAAAGACCGCAGCAGTTTTACGCGCCACAAAAGCTTTCTTGTTTGCAGTTCCGATTAATTCTATTGCTATTGGCTATGCGATGTTAGCGATGGTGAAAGTAGTTGATGCTTTGCAGTTGTGGCAAAGTTTAGGCATTAATCCAGGGGAAAATGGGAAAATCTGGAGTGTAATTGGAGTTAGTGTTTTTGTGCTGATTTATTCTGGCTTCTCTGGCTTATGGGGTGTTGTTACCACAGATTTCTTTCAATTTTTCCTCGGCTTATCGGGGGCGATAATTGTGGCGATAGTTGCAGTTAACCATCTAGGAGGTATCCATGAGTTAATTCCTGCTGTCCAAGCTGCGACAGACCAAGATGTCTTATCTTTTATTCCCCTCAATTGGAACAACGGTCAGATAGGGTGGAATGATGCAGCGGGAATTACTGCGACCACTTTTTCTGCTTATCTATTTATTCAATGGTGGTCTTTTCGCCGTAGTGATGGCGGTGGCGAATTTGTCCAACGTCTCGCTGCTGCTAAAACTGAAACCGAAGCAGAGAGGGCTTCTTGGCTTTTTAACTTTCTGCATTATGTCGTGCGAACTTGGCCCTGGATTATTGTTGCCTTAGCTGCAATTGTGATTTATCCTGAGCTAGAAGACCCAGAATTAGGTTATCCTCTTTTAATGCTTGACTTTTTGCCCCCAGTACTGTTGGGCTTAGTTGTTGCGTCTTTAATCGCTGCGTTTATGAGTACGGTTTCAACTTCGATTAATTGGGGGGCTTCTTATCTAACTAACGATTTATATCTGCGCTTTTTTCGCCCGAACGCAACTCAAGCAGAATTAGTCTTAGCTGGACGCTTGGCTTCTATCTTAGTAACGGTTTTAGGAGGAGTATCAGCCTTTTTTGCCACCGATATTGCTACGGTATTTCGTTTAGTGATTGCGATTGGAACAGGTCCAGGATTAGTTTTAATTCTGCGCTGGTTTTGGTGGCGAATTAATGCAGCAGCAGAACTTTCAGCAATGGTGGCGGGATTTATTATTGGTTTATTTACCAGTCTCTTCCCCGAATTCTTTAGTGAACTTCTCACGGACTTTGGTTATCGGTTACTCTTTATTTCTGTCGTGACAGCAGTAATTTGGGTGACAGTAATGTTACTCACTCCCCCCGAATCGGAGGAAACTTTAGAATCTTTTTATCGCCGTGTCCGCCCTAGTGGTTGGGGCTGGCGCAAGTATGCAAAGTTGACAGGACTTCCCCCTGCGCAAGATTTGAAGAATGACCTCTTACGGGTGGTTGCAGCCACCTTTCTCCTTTTTGGCACAATGTTTGCGATTGGGGGCTTTTTGTTGCTACAACAACTAACAGGATGGATATCTCTCGTTCTTGCGGTGATGGGTGGTGTGTGGTTGCGTTATCTTGAGAAAAAGGTTAAACCTCTACCCCGACCAGGACTAAAGGATGATATTTGATTTTCTTTTTTATCTACTAGGGAAAATAGGGAAAAATTAATGCGATTATTAATAGCAGCAAGTGGTACAGGAGGACATCTATTTCCCGCGATCGCGATCGCGGAACAACTCACAGAATATGAGATAGAATGGTTAGGCGTACCAGATCGTTTAGAACAAACCCTAGTACCGAAAAGCTATCCTCTCCACACTATTTCTGTCACTGGATTCCAAGACGGAGTAAGTTTTAAAAGCCTACTTGTTTTAAAACGCTTAATCACTGCTATCCTCCAGGTGAAACAGCTTCTCAAGGAAAGAAAAATCAAAGCCGTCTTTACGACTGGGGGTTATATTGCTGCACCTACTATTATTGCTGCTCGTTGGCAAGGTATTCCAGTAATTTTACATGAAGCTAATGCTATTCCTGGAAAAGTAACCCGTCTTCTCGCCCCCTTGTGTACAGCCTTGGCGATAGGATTTAAGGAAACAGGAAAATACTTCGGTAAAAAAAAGGCAATCTGGGTTAGTACCCCAGTCCGTTCTGCTTTTTTATCTCCTCAACCCCTAGATTTAGATATTCCGAAGCAAGTCCCTCTAATTGTGGTCGCAGGGGGTTCTCAGGGGGCAGTAGCTCTAAATGAATTGGTGCGCCAAAGTGCTACCCCTTGGCTAGATGCAGGAGCTTATATCGTCCATTTAACGGGGAATCAAGATGCTGATATCGGCACATTTACTCATCCCCACTATTTGGAAATGCCCTTTTATGAGAATATGGCAGGGCTATTACAACGAGCAAATCTGGCGATTAGTCGTGCTGGTGCGGGGACATTAACCGAGTTAGCTATTACTCACACTCCTGCTATTTTAATTCCTTACCCCTATGCAGCGGAAGACCATCAATCTATAAATGCTAGAGCTTTTGTTGACGCGAATGCTGCTTTGATGTATAAGCAAAAAGATTTAACCCCAGTCAGGCTACAAGCACAAGTTTTAGAATTACTAAATAACCCCGAAATATTGCGACAAATGGCAGAGAAAACCGCAACTTTAGCGGTAGAAGATAGTGCTAAACAAGTTGCAGATATGATCCGCCGAGCAGTTTAAATTATACTTTTGTCATTATTCCTTCAGCTTCAATATTAAAATATTGCCCTCGCCAATGAATTTTATGACCAAAACAACCCACGAGCCAAATAACAAAACTCATGCTTTCACGCAGAGGCACAGTCCATAACCAGGACAATAAATCAGGACTTTCTAAAAGGTTAATACTCACTAAAATCTGGCTAAATCTTATGGTAAAAGTAACCGCAGTTACTATAATTGCCCAAGGTGCAAACTGAGAAACAAACAGTAAGAACAGACAATAAATTGTCCCATAGGACAAACCTAAACCATAATAAGATAAACCTCGATTCCAGCGAATTGTTCTCGCCCAACGTAACTCCCGTCGAAACACTTCCCCGATAGTTTCTTGTCCACAATCATTTTCTAAGATATAGGGAGAAAGTTCGACTCGATAACCTGCTGCTGCGGTCAGTTTACCTAAATGATAGTCTGAACCAATGCGATTGAGTTGGGTTTCTAGTCCGCCAATATCAGCTAATACCGACCGTCGGGTCGCAATCGTTGGACCGATAGCAAACTTTAATCCTTTATCTAAATAACGGGCAATATTGATACTAGGGAGAAAATCAATACACCGTCCCAGGGAAGCAAGGGCAGCCCCAACCGACTGAGGATGGTGGTCTAGGAATCCGCAGGTGACAAGCCCCACTTGAGGGTCTGCTAGGGGTGCAGTAACGGTTTCTAGGTATTCAGGGGTAACACGGATATCACTATCTGCAAAGACGATAGTTTCATATCTAGCGACTTCTAATAGTTGGATAAGATTACTAATTTTATGACAGATACCGAGAACATCAGTAGAGAAATGGAGTGTAATGGAACTGGCTTGAGAAGTTGCACAATCTGCAATTACCTTTTTGACAATGGGAACAGCAGGGTCTTGAGGATCTAAAATAGCAAAGAGGACTTCATAGTTTTCATAGTTTTGTTGACACAAAGAAGCCCAGTTTTCATAAGCACCTGGTTCAATACCACAAACAGGTATTAATAAAGAAATACCAGGTTTATCTAACTTTTCATTGGGTTTAGTCTGACCACTTTTGAAATAAATAATGCTAAAGATAGAGGCAATATAAAAGATAACAGATATTGTAATTAGGAATAAAAGAGCTATCTCGATAGTAATGGTCATGATTTCTGTACTCAAGCCTTGCAGTTAAATTTCTTTTGATATTAAATTACTGGAAAGTTGGAATGGTAATCGTAATATTACGAAGACAGGCTTTTTTTGAAAAACTTACTAAGCTTATTATGAGATATATTGAGCTTTTCAGCCAACTAAGAGGGCTTTGCGATACAGTCAATAAGGAACTTGATTTAGAAAATAGTAATTAGTAAATGAGCTTACCCTCAGACCAACCCTCAGTCAAGACTCTTCGCACCAAGGGAAAAGAAGTGCAAAATGCAGATTTCCGCCAGCTAGATTTTGAGAAGCTGACTCCGATGATGCAGCATTATGTCAATGTGAAGGAACAGTATCCCAATGCGTTGCTGTTGTATCGGGTGGGTGACTTTTTTGAGTGCTTCTTTCAGGATGCGGTGACGGTGGCGCAGGAGTTGGAATTGGTTCTAACCAGTAAGGAAGGGGGAAAAGAAATTGGGCGTGTGCCGATGACTGGTGTTCCTCATCATGCTTTGGATAGATATAGTCCCATGTTAGTGGAAAAGGGATACGCGATCGCGATTTGTGATCAAGTTGAAGATGCGAGTATTGCTGCTGCCCAAAAACGCATGGTTGAGCGTAAAATCACCCGTTTACTGACCCCAGGAACACTTATTGATGATGGCATGTTACCCCCACGTCGCAATAACTTTCTTGCTGCGGTATTAGTCGCCCGTAACCATTGGGGACTCGCCTATGCGGATATCACTACTGGGGAATTCTTCACCACCCAAGGGAAAGATATTGAGGACTTGAACCTGGAATTACTGCGCCTCCACCCTTCCGAAATCTTAATTCCCGTTAATGCCCCCGATTTAGGTGCTATTCTACGTCCTGGAGAGAAGCATGAACTCTTACCCGTCGGTTTACCTGATAATTTTTGTTATACCCCCCGACCCCAAAGCCCATTTAGCCTTAACGAAGCCAAACCTCGCCTCCTCGCTAAATTCCGCATTCACTCCCTCGAAGGTATGGGCTGTGAACATCTCCCCTTATGTATTCGTGTCGCAGGGGGATTACTGGAATATATTGAAGATACCCAAAAAGCCAATCAAGTCCCACTCCAACCCCTACGCACCTATACCCTCGCGGATTACCTCATCCTTGACCCCCAAACGCGCCGTAACCTAGAATTGATCCAAACCGTCAGAGATGGTACATTTCATGGTTCTCTCCTCTGGGCATTAGACCAAACCTGTACTGCAATGGGCGGAAGGGCTTTAAGACGGTGGTTATTGCAACCCTTATTAGATATTAAAGGTATCACCGCCCGACAAGATACCATTCAAGAATTAATTGGTAATAACTCCCTCCGTCAAGACCTGCGCCAATTGCTACGGAGTATCTACGACTTAGAAAGACTCTCAGGACGAGTTGCTTCTGGTACAGCCAACGCCAAAGATTTACTCGCCCTAGCAGACTCCTTAGAAAAACTCGCTGACATTGCCCAGTTCGCCTCTCAAGGGTCTTCTCCCTACCTAAAAGCCTTACAGAAAGTTCCCCCTGATTTAGAAGCCTTGGGTCGCCATGTCGCAGCCCATTTAGTTGAGTCTCCGCCACTATTACTGAAAGAAGGGGGAATAATTCGCGATGGGATTAACGCCCAACTTGATGCTAGACGTTTGGAACTAGAAGCAGACCAACAATGGTTAGCGAATTTGGAAATAACTGAACGAGAAAGAACAGGGGTTTCTCATCTGAAGGTAGGTTACAACAAAACCTTTGGTTATTATCTCAGTATGCCCCGTGCTAAAGCAAACCTCGCCCCAGATAACTACACTCGTAAGCAAACCCTTACCAATGAAGAAAGATATATTACCGAAGAACTGAAAGAACGGGAAACGCGCATTCTCAACGCTAAAGATGAACTAAGCGAAATTGAATATGAACTCTTTACCCAACTACGGGAAGAAGTAGGAGAAAAAGCCCAGGAAATTAGAGGGATTGCAAAAGCTGTGGCTGCGGTGGATGTTTTAGCAGGACTTGCGGAAATTGCAGTTTATCAGAATTACTGTCGTCCGAAGATGACCGAAACAAGGGGAATTGAAATTGTGGAAGGAAGACACCCCGTTGTTGAAAAGTCCCTACCCACAGGCTTCTTTGTACCGAACTCAACAGTCATGGGACAAGAAGAAGAAGCTAATCCTGATTTAGTTATTCTCACTGGACCGAATGCAAGTGGGAAAAGTTGTTATTTGCGTCAGGTGGGGTTAATTCAACTAATGGCGCAGTTAGGGAGTTTTGTCCCTGCTACTACAGCAACTCTAGCAGTTTGCGATCGCGTTTTCACCAGAGTTGGGGCAGTAGATGACCTCGCCACTGGACAATCTACTTTTATGGTAGAAATGAACGAAACCGCTAATATCCTCAATCATGCAACCCCCAAATCCCTAGTTCTACTCGATGAAATTGGAAGGGGAACAGCCACCTTTGACGGGCTTTCTATTGCTTGGGCGGTGGCTGAACATCTAGCAACGGAAATCACTTCAAGAACTATTTTCGCTACCCATTACCATGAACTAAATGAACTCGCCTCTATCCTTCCTAATGTTGCTAACTTCCAAGTTACCGTCAAAGAAATGCCCGACCGAATTATTTTCCTCCATCAAGTTCGTCCTGGGGGTGCAGACCGTTCCTATGGGATTGAAGCAGGAAGATTAGCAGGTTTACCCCCTTCAGTTATTACTCGCGCTAAACAAGTTATGGGGCAAATTGAACAACATAGTAAGATTGCTATTGGTTTACGAGAAGGACATGATAGCAAGGAGTTGTAGCTGTTTGAGAAGCCTTTCATCGCTTTGACGTTAGACAACTCCTGTAAAGATGATGCTTCAGGTAACTTTATAAAAACCAACTCAAAAATAAGTTTGTAAATTGGCTGGCTTTTCAATTTCTTCAAATCTTTTAAAAATAACTGACGATATTGAACCTCCAACTTAATCCTCTAGAAAGTTTAAAGCAGCTTGTCTATCGAGTAGAGGAGTCTCTATAGCTTCATCCATTGCTTTATCCAAACAGTAATTTTCTACTGCTTCTGATAAATCATCTGTAGTTGTAATAGGTTGAGGAAGGACTTTCTGCCATAATTCCATGGGAATAACAACAGCCTTTGTATTTCCTTTACTATCTGTTAAATATTCAATCTCTGACATGGCTTTTTCGGGGACTATGACCTTAAATAGCTACCCTAATATTGTAATTCATACCCTGCGGTCAACAAGACGTAGATGACCTCGCCTGGTTTACGAGAAGGAACAGTACCCAATTCCCGAAGGTGAGCCTCATGCTATCTTATTACACCTGATGGAAGCAGGTAGAGTCAAGCAGGAGGATTTAGTCGGAGTAATCGGTTCGAGAGGAGTGGTTTCAGAAATCGTCAATGGGAAACGCAGT
>JBBQDV010000149.1:0-7774 GCA_038320005.1 Cyanophyceae cyanobacterium | reverse complement strand
TGCTGTGCAAGTGAGCGATCTAAACCTAGAAAACGCCCCAGCCTATCAAAATGCTCTACAAGCGATTCAAGAGCCTAAAATTGGCGTAGGATTTGTCAACCTTCCCGCGATCGCAGCTTGGACAAAACAACAGCAAGTTCCCGAAGACTACAACTGGGAACAAATGCTAACCCTCACATTAATGGTCAATCCCCAAGGGCTAGTTGCAGAAACCGCCTTAACTGGAGTCGGCGCAACCGTCGCCAACCGCAAACCCTCCCTCAACGAACCAGTCACTGCCTTAAACTATATCCCCTCTAACAGTGGTTTTACCGCAGCAGGAAAAGATTTAAACCAACTTTGGCAAGATATTTCCGCGATCGCAGCAAATAACCCCATCCAATCGCTGTTAGATTCCAGCATAGCCCAATTAGATGAACAATTAGGGGTTGACCTAGCTACAGATATATTTAGTTGGGTACAAGGAGAATATGCCCTTTCCTTTATTCCCAATGCTGATCAATCATTAGATTGGGTATTTGTAGCCGAAAAGAATCCTGAAGCTGAAATTGCGATTACAAATCTCGATAAGTTTGCCAAAAATGAAGGCTATAGTATTGGGGAACTTCCTTTAGATAATCAAAACATTACCGCTTGGACAAAATTAGTCGCCACTAGCGGAAAAACCAAGAAAGTGCAATTAGACGCGCAAGTTCAGGGAGTTCATACCCAAGTTGACAACTACGAGATTTTTGCCACCTCCATCGAAGGGATTAGCGCAGCCTTAGCCTCTAATCCCCTTCTTAATAATCAGAAATTCCAAGAAGCAATCTCCCCCTTAGCCACAGAAAATGACGGTTATGTATATCTAGATTGGCAAAAAAGTCAAGCTCAAATCGAGAAATCTTTGGGTCTTTTCCGAGTATTAGAGATAGCAGGAAAGCCCTTCTTTGATCATCTTGACACTGTAACCCTGAGCAGTCGCGGAAGTGAGAATGGAGTACGCAGAGGAACTATCTTCTTTGACCTTTACTAGGACTGTTTCAGCAGTTGCTTCAATAATATTTAACATTGATCTCCTTGATGTTCTCAATATGGCAAGACAAATCTACTTTTGATATTTTTTTCTAATATACTGATGACATTATATAGAATTAAATAAATTGTAATAAGGCTTTTGCTAAATGGTAAATAACTGGAACAGAAACAGCATTTCCTAGTTGATGCTTTGCTTTACCTTCATTTGCATCAATCTGAAAACCATCAGGAAAGCCTTGTAATTTTGTATAATCTTCTGCTGTTAGGGGCTTATATTTTTGCTGTTTATAAATATTCTCAATAAATTCCTCCTTATAAATCTTGGGGTCTTGGCATTTAAATGAAATCGTTGCAACATAATCCCTAATTCCCGTTGCGGTCAAAGTCCCTACTGCGTCAGCATGAGGTAAATATATTTTACAAACGCCATTAATACCAGAAGATATTTTAGAATTAACAAATGTATAACCTTGATTGTCTTTAAAAGTTAGAATCTTTTTATCAATCAGTTGATTCAGTTCTTCAACTTTTAAGTCTAGAATTAAACTCTGTAAGTTTTTAAATGTTAAAGGATTACCGTCTTTCAAGCCATAAATTTTCTTCCTTCTATTTCTAAGTAAAGTTTGACAAATTAGCTTTTCTCTTGGAGTAGTCTCGATAATTTCCCAAGAATGAATTGTTGAATGTCCATCGCGAATATCTGCAAACGTAAAAAAGTCATTCAACTCATCTACTTTTTGGAATCTTCCTCTAGAAGCAGGTACTTTACCGTTTTGATAAAGAACTTCAGGCGTAAACTTCTTCTTCGTAATTGTATATCTTTCAATTCCAGAGATACTATCATATAGTTTTACTTTCTTATCTAAAGGTTTTGGAAAAGTAAATCCCCAGCAGTTCTCAATCTTATCCTGAATTCCGACAATAAATATCCTATCTCTATCTTGAGGCAAACCAAAATCATAGGAATTAAGAATCTGGTATTTAACGACATAGCCAGATTCGGTTAAATTGCTGAGAATATACTCTAAACTTTTGCTGTTCCTTGGTTCTATTAATCCTTTAACCTTCTCAAAGATAAAAGCTTTAGGCTGATTAACTTCTACTAACCTAAATACATCAAGCCACAACTTGCCTCTAGAATCGTCTAAACCCTTCATCTTTACCGCAATTGACCAGGGTTGACAAGGGACACCACCAACAATTAAATCCACATTAAAAGGCAGCTTTTCTAAATCTTTGATATCACCTAAATAAGCTTCGTTGCTATGTGTATTTTGAATAAAATTCTGGTTGTAAACTTGGATAGCATTTTTATCAATTTCCGAATAGCCTAAACAAATTCCTCCTAATTCTTCCAAAGGAATTCTAAAGCCACCAATACCAGCGAATAAGTCTATGAATGTGAATTTGTTACTGCTAGTTTTAGGTTGGAGGGGTTGTAATAATTGAAATAATTCTAGCTGTTGGTAATTAGTAACCGTTGCCATTCCTTATAACTTTTTGCTTTGCTTTGTAACCACAAGACTTCTATTTTAGGGTATAGAGTTGCAACTATACCGAAAATTCTCCTAAGGAGTAACGAAAAGTAGTAAATTATGTTAACCTAGATAGGTTGTCAAACCTCGCACATTCAGGGATTCGGGTGTTTCTAAAATAACAGAAATGCACCTGGATGGAGGATAAACCCGAATTAGGAGAAAATTAAATCATGCCCGTTGTATCATTAGCAGAACTACTTGAGTCTGGGGTTCACTTTGGTCATCAGACCCGCCGTTGGAATCCAAAAATGGATCAATATATATACACCGCCCGTAATGGTGTACATATCATTGACTTAGTGCAAACAGCCCAGTTAATGGAAGAAGCTTACGAATATCTGCGTAATGCTGCTGCGAAAAAACAGACTGTCCTCTTTGTGGGGACGAAACGTCAAGCAGCGGGAATCATCGCCCAAGAAGCAGTTCGTTGTGGTTCTTTCTACGTTAACCAACGCTGGTTAGGTGGAATGTTAACTAACTGGGAAACAATTAAAACTCGTATTGAACGTCTCAAAGAACTTGAAGGCTTAGAAGAAAACGGTAGTATCGACAGACGACCGAAAAAAGAAGCATCAGTGATGCGCAGAGAATTAGATAAACTTCAGAAATACTTAGGCGGTATTAAACATATGCGCCGTATTCCTGATATTGTTCTCATTGTTGACCAAAAACGGGAATATAATTCTGTTCAAGAATGCGTTAAGCTTGGTCTGCCTATCGTTGCGATGTTAGATACTAACTGCGACCCTGATGTTGTTGATATTCCTATCCCAGGTAACGATGATGCGATTCGTTCCATCAAACTAATTGTTGGTAAGTTAGCAGACGCTATCTATGAAGGTCGTCACGGTCAACTAGATACGGAAGAAGCTTATGAAGAGTTTGATTCCGCCCAAGAAGATTATGATGATGGCTACGATGAAGAGGGAAGCGAAACTCCTGAAGCGATGGAATCTACTCAAGATGGGAACGAAAGCGAGAAGACTGAAGGATAAACTTTAGTATTCCTTTTCTTTCAACCTCACGCCAGATTGAAAAATTTTGGCAAATCCTTTTGAATGTTAATGGTAGGAAATCTAACTAACCATTAACATTCGATGTTTGGTGATGGCATGATTTAACTCTAATTCAATGATGAGAAGAGTTATCATCACCTTCTATCAAGAAATATAATCGTACAATATTTAGCGAAAAGCAGGTAGGAATAGCAAGATGGTGGAAATTTCAGCAAAACTTGTCAAAGAATTGCGAGACAAAACAGGCGCAGGGATGATGGACTGTAAAAAAGCCCTGAAAGAGTCCGATGGAGATACACAAAAAGCATCAGAATGGCTACGCCAAAAGGGTATCACCTCTGCTGAGAAAAAAGCAGGTCGTGTCGCAGCAGAAGGGCTAGTCGATAGTTATATTCATACTGGGGGACGCATTGGTGTCTTAGTAGAAGTCAACTGTGAGACTGATTTTGTTGCCCGTCACGAAGAGTTTCAAACTTTGGTTCGCAATGTCGCCATGCAAATTGCAGCTTGTCCCAATGTTGAGTATGTCAGAAAAGAAGACATTCCTTCAGACTTCATCGAAAAGGAAAAAGAGATTGAAATGGGTCGAGAAGACCTGCAAAACAAGCCAGAAAATATTAGAGAGAAAATGGTAGTTGGACGCATTGAAAAGCGTTTCGGTGAAATGACTCTCCTTGACCAACCTTTCATCCGTGACCAAAATATCACTATTGATGAGTTGATTAAGCAAGTGGTGGCGAAGTTGGGTGAAAATATTCAAGTACGTCGTTTCTCTCGCTTTATCCTTGGAGAAGGTATTGAAAAAGAAGAAGTTAATTTTGCTGATGAAGTAGCAGCCCAAACTGGTAAAAAATAGAGAAGTCTATTAACTCTATTAGTATTGCTTATTAGGGGCGCAAGGTATTGCGTCCTTATTATTTAATATAATAAAATACTTAAAGAAAGAATTCTGCCCTGACGATTTATCATAAAATTATGGTTAAAGAAGTTCGACAGATTGAGGAAGAAATTGCGGTACTTGAGGATAGGGTTACTTCTGTTGCAGATGAATTAGAAGAAACCTATCGAAGTTATCTAATTAAATTAGGCAAAATGGTAAAGCAACAATTAGTTGTTATCAGCTATCAGATTTGTACCCAAACCTATGCAGATGCTTTTATCCAATTAAGTTATTCGCAACGGGAGAAGTTACAGCAAAGTTTATTAGGAATTGTCAAAAAGCCAGAATCTCTGCTGATAGAATGTTTAGAGGTTTCTTCTCAAGTTCCTTTGTTGGAAAATACGGTAGCTAGTGAAGCAATCCCTTTTAGTGAACTTCAACCTTTTGCTGGACAGGAGTTACCAATTTCAACACTAGCAGAAGATACATCTTTCAATCATGAAGACAGTGAAGACAATGATAAACTATTTGCTAATCCAGTAGATTTAATCCAATGGCATCATGATATAGAAAAGTCAATTAAAGAAAAATTAGAGGAGATTTCTCGACAAGCAAATAAGCTTTTGCAAGAAGCGAATATTATTCCTCCCAATTTACCACCTCAACTTCTGGAAATTGCTTTAAAAGCAGAAGAAATTACGGATGTGAGTAGTCCTAATACTCCGAATCTCCTCAGCTTATTGGTAGAAACTGAAAATAAAGAGTCAGAAGCAGATGCTACAGTCACCCGCATTGCTGCAATTCGTCTAAGATTAATAGAACTCGAATTTTCTGATCCAACTTTGAGTATAGAACGGAAACAAATTCGGAATATCATGTCTAAAATAAATACTATTCGCAAAACATACCGAAAAAAGCAAGAGGAAAAAGTCATTTCTCAAGCCCAAATGGCATGGCGTGCAAGTTGGTATGAGAATGAATAGTGTGAGTATTTACTGTAATTTGTAATTGTTGTAACTGATGGTTTTACCAGACTGGAGACGTTTACAAAAAGCCTTATCTGTGGAAGCGGACGGGGGTTTTACTGATATGCAAGGGAATCAGTATCGCTTTAGTGAATTCCTCTGTCTGAGTTTGGGGAAACCTCTTGAGATAGGAAATCTAGACCAACAGAGACGTTGGCAATCGTTAGCCCAAGAATTTGCCCAATATTCCCAGAACTCTCTTGAACAACGACAACGTACTATCGCGGAAACAAGACGTTTATTACATACCCTGGAGAAGGGAGAACAAGCCCCTTCTGTAAAGTCTAAGGAGTCATCTCTGCAAACTACTCCTGTTACTTATTTACCAACTTCTAACAGCAAGATTGGCTTAGATACGCCCACAACTCAGTTAGAAGGGATAACTAAACGTAAAGCTTCCCTGCTTGAACGCTTGGGTTTATATAAGGTTCGAGATGTTTTATTTTATTATCCCCGTGACCATATGGACTATGCGCGTCAGGTGGATATTTCTGCCCTTGAACCTGGGGAAACCGTGACGGTGTTGGGTACGGTGAAAAGTTGTAATTGTTTTACTAGTCCGAAAAATCGCAAACTGAGTATTTTTTCCCTAGAAATCAAGGATAGCACGGGACAGATGAAACTAAGCCGTTTTATGGCTGGGGCGCGGTTTGCAAATCGGGGTTGGCAAGAAATGCAAAAACGCCAGTATCCAAAAGGGTCGGTTGTGGCAGCTTCAGGGCTGGTGAAAAAGAGTAAATATGGTGTTACTTTAGATAACCCTGAGATTGAGGTTGTAGACCATCCTGGCGCAAAGATAGAGTCAGTTAAGATTGGAAGGGTGTTGCCTGTTTATCCTTTGACAGAGGGTGTTCCAGCAGATTGGGTGCGTTCGGCGGTGATGTCTGCGATGCCCGCGCTTAGTAAACTCGAAGACCCTTTACCGAAGGCGATTGTGAGTCAATATGGGTTGATGGATTTGCAAAGCGCGATCGCGAATATCCATTTTCCTGAAAATACTGATAAGCTAGTGCAAGCGAGAAGGCGTTTAGTCTTTGATGAGTTTTTCTATCTCCAGTTGGGTTTTCTTTCCCGTCGTCAGCAACAAAAAGCGATCCAAAATAGTGCTATTCTGATGCCTACAGGAGAATTAATTGAACAGTTTAAAGCCATCTTACCTTTTTCACTAACTAACGCTCAAAATAGAGTTGTTAATGATATTCTCACCAACTTAGAATCAACTACCCCCATGAATCGGATTGTCCAGGGGGATGTGGGTTCAGGAAAAACCGTTGTGGCTGTTTTCGCTATCCTGGCTGCAATTCAATCTGGTTATCAAGCAGCCCTAATGTCACCCACTGAGGTATTAGCAGAACAACATTATCGCAAAATGGTGGAATGGTTTAATCAGCTTTTCCTCCGTGTCGAACTCCTCACTGGTTCAACTCGTACCGCTAAACGGAGGGAAATTCACAGTCAACTAGAAACAGGCGAACTTCCTTTATTAATCGGAACTCACGCCTTAATTCAAGACCCCGTAAAATTCAAACAGTTAGGATTAGTCGTCATTGACGAACAACACCGTTTTGGGGTACACCAACGGGCAAAACTTCTCGATAAAGGGAAATCTCCCCATACCCTGACCATGACCGCAACCCCCATACCCCGTACCCTCGCCCTCACCCTTCACGGCGATATGGATGTTTCCCAAATTGATGAACTTCCCCCAGGACGACAAGCGATTACAACAACGGTACTCCCAGGAAAAGAACGCCCCCAAGCTTATCAATTAATCCGCCGAGAAATTGCCCAAGGAAGACAGGCTTATATAGTCTTCCCCATGATTGAGGAATCAGAAAAGCTGGATGTTCGCGCAGCAGTGGAAGAGTTCCAACGCTTACAAGAAAGTATTTTCCCTGACTTTCAAGTGGGCTTATTACATGGACGCATGAGTTCAGAAGAAAAAGATACAGCCCTGAATGCTTTTCGGGATAATGAAACCCAAATTATTGTCTCGACAACAGTTATTGAGGTGGGGGTAGATGTTCCTAACGCTACGGTAATGATGATTGAAAATGCGGAACGCTTTGGCTTATCCCAACTCCACCAGTTACGGGGACGAGTGGGACGGGGTTCTGAACAATCTTTCTGTCTATTGATGAGTAACTCCAAAACTGATACTGCTAAACAAAGGTTAGGAGTTCTTGAACAATCTCAGGATGGCTTCTTTATCTCAGAAATGGATATGCGTTTCCGCGGTCCTGGGGAAGTTTTAGGGACAAAACAATCGGGACTTCCAGATTTTGCTTTAGCGAGTTT
>JBBQDV010000148.1:0-7800 GCA_038320005.1 Cyanophyceae cyanobacterium | reverse complement strand
TTTACCTTTGAAGAAAAAGCATAGAGATAAAAAGATTTTTAACTCGATTAGGAGACTTTATTATGAGAATGTTTAAGGTAACTGCTTGTGTACCGAGTCAAACTCGGGTTCGCACACAGCGCGAATTGCAAAACACCTATTTCACTAAACTGGTTGCTTACGATAATTGGTTTAATGAGCAACAAAGAATAATGAAAATGGGTGGCAAAATTATGAAAGTAGAACTCGCCACTGGAAAGCCAGGAATGAACGCTGGTTTGACGTAAATCTAGATTTTATTTAGGTTTATTTTTGCTAGAGGCGCGATATGTCGCGTCTTTCTTGCTATTTATATACTATATAAGGGATAAGGGAGAAAAGAGGTAAGTAGCAATAAATGCCAAGTAAATCTAAAGCTAAAGATATCAAAAAACTACCTAAGTTCGTAGAAGAGGAACGTATGAGTGAAATCTACCTACTTCTAGGGAACTTGTTTGAACGGGAAGAAGTAACAATACAATCTGTCCTAGACCGTCTTTATGATATTGGTTCGGTTAATTTGATTAATCAGCGAGTTCGTCTGCGTTTCTTTAATTATCCTGTTCAGTCTGTTGCGAGATTGTCTAAGCCTGCTTTCAAAATCTTAGCAATCCGCTGGTTTAAAAGGAATTGTCCTACACTTGTTACCGAGTGGCTTTACAAAAAAGTTTTGTTTGAACCAGTAAAACCGAAGATTCTCCCTCGTCCTCTTGTTACGAGTTCCCTAGTTACCACTCCAGTAGAAGTAGTTTCCAGTTTAGAAAATAGAACGGTAGAAGTTAAACAGTTGCGATCGCAAGTTAAACTGCTGACAGGTAGTCTAATTTTAATTACCGCAGTTTTGGGAGGAACGGTGGTTTGGATGGGCTACAATCTCCAAAATCTTCGCGTTACAGCAGAAACACCTCAAACCTTTGACTTGTCTGTGGATGAACAGTAAGTTTATATAGCATTAAAAAATACCAAAGAGAGGGGAAGTTTAGTATGGATGTGATTCCAGCCATTGATTTGCTCGCAGGGCAGTGTGTGCGCTTGTATCAGGGGGATTATCAACAATCTCGTACCTTTAGCGAGAATCCCGTTGAGGTTGCCCTCAAATGGGAATCTCAGGGGGCGACCCGTTTGCACGTTGTTGATTTGGATGGGGCGAAAGAAGGTCAACCTGTTAATCATGATGTGATTGCAGCGATTACTAAGGCGATATCCATTCCTGTACAGGTGGGGGGTGGATTGCGCGATCGCGATCGCGTTCAACAACTGCTCTCTCTGGGAGTTGCCCATGCTATTCTGGGAACGGTTGCCGTAGAAAACCCTAATCTAGTTTCCCAACTTGCCCAAGAATTTCCAGGTCAAATCATCGTTGGGATAGATGCCAGAGATGGGAAAGTTGCCACAAGAGGCTGGTTAGAAACTTCTGAAGTTAATAGTACAGAACTAGCTCAAGATATGGCAACACGAGGGGCAGCAGGAATTATCTACACCGATATCCACCGTGATGGCACATTAACTGGACCTAACCTCGAAGCCCTGAGAGAATTAGCCCAAAGTATTAATATACCCGTTATCGCCTCTGGGGGAGTCAGTTCCCTCACCGATGTTTTAAGCCTCCTAGCCCTCGAACCTCAAGGAGTAACAGGGGTAATTATTGGTCGAGCAATTTATACGGGAGAAGTAAACCTCACCGAAGCAGTACAAGCAGTAGGACAAGGACGTTGGCAAGATGTCCCCCCGAACCTGGGTTCAACTTTCGCTTAAGCCATTATTTTCTAGCCTGCGTAGGCAGGCTTCGCTCCTATAGCATCAGCCTTTAGGCTGTCAGCAACCTCCCCATCACTCCCACAATCGCCGACTGCGCGAACCCTGCAAACGCTCATGGGTATCCCGTAGCAACTTGGGAATATCGAGATTTTCAGGACAACGGGGTAAACAGTCCCCACAATCGCTACACCTATTCCCCTTATTTCCAGGAAACCAATGTCCCGCATTTTCAAACATACCATAGCGATATTTTCCAAACTCCTCCATCTCATAAGCGACAGCGAGATTTCGTAACCGTAGCACTTCAGGAATATTAATCACTTCAGGACAGGGTAAACATTGATAACACTGGCTACATTTATCTATGCCTAAACTGGTTATATACTCTGTTTCTAAGCGTTCAAAAGCAGCAATTTCCCCAGAGGTGAGGGGAGTAGTTGCAACTTCTGGTAACAAGCTTACCTCGCTAGGGTTAGCAGCCCCAAAACTTAAAGTAGTTATACGGGGGTCACTCAATAGAAAACGGTAATTCAGTTTGAGGGGGGAATAGGGGGCGCACAATTTTTGTAACTTCTCTGGGGGGTTGTAGAGTTGTCCGCCTTTGTCGGTGGGGGAAATAATAAAAATACCCATATCCTTTTGAAAGGCAAGTTCAATCGCTTCTGCATGGCGTTGGAAGAAATAGTAATAGTGGAGATTGACAAACTCAAATAAGTTAGTCTGAATTGCTGCCAAAATCACCTCTAGGGGGGCATGGGTGGAAAAGCCAACGTGCCTGACCTTCCCCTCTTTGACGGCTGCTGCTATAGCTTGCCAGCATTCTCCTTGCACCCAGTTGAGATGTTCCCAGGTATTAATGCCATGAATAGCTAAACAATCTAGATAGTCAACCTGTAGCCTTTCTAAAGATTGCTCAATTCCCTGACTCATCACTTTAGGGTCAGGAGTTGGGGCTAATTTAGTAGTGATTATTAATTCTTCTCGATGGCGAGGTAATCCGCTTTGGAGGGCTGCACCAAGATAGGCTTCACTATTGCCATAACCTTTTGCCGTTTCCAGGTGGTTAATACCAGAAAGGACAGCTTGCTTAATAGTTTGCTGTGCCTGGGTTTCGGTTGCCAAGCATCGCATTGTACCAAGGGAGAAAACGGAGAGATTTAGGTTAGTTTTCCCGAAGCGTCGATATTTCATAGTTGGGTTGTGCCTAAATTTAATTTACGGATGAAAGCACAACAGACTTATCCTGAACAGTCCGATACAAACCACGCTTAACTTCGTTATTACGCCAGTGGGGGAGGGATATTATTTAGTCTCTCTCCCCATCCAGCTTTTTTTGAAAAACCCTACATGTTATTTTGGTATTTTTCTAAGAGTGACACTAAGTCAGCCTGAACTGCTGTAGGAATTAGGTCTATTAGAGGGACTTTTCTAAGTCCTCCCCCTAGATTTACCTGAATTTCTGCTAATACTTTGCTGATTTCAGCTTCACTAACCCTTTTATCTTCTAAAAGAGGATAGACCTGTTCAGCCACCGTTGTGTGAAGATGGGCATCAGATAAATAGAGATGCCACTTGGCGATATCAATATAGATATTTTCGCCAATATCAGCGGATAGCTTTTCAATATCTTGAGTTGTATATGAGTTAGCCATTAGATTTAGGGGTTGAGTAATCCGCGATCGCGGTAATATAAATAAAATGAATAATGATAAATACTGCCCAGATTCCAGTCACCCATTTCGACCAAGACCAATCTGCGGACTTTAACTGGTAAAGAAACCACATCCCAGAGTTTAAAAGGGAAAAGGTAAGGAAGTGGATAGCAAAGTTCATCCGGTCGTCTAGAAGACGATATTCAGGATCATTTCGGTCAGGTTTACGAGACCAACGGGGAGGCACAGTTTTTCTTACTCCTTTTTACAATCATATATCTACTCTATCACCTTGATTTTACGCCACTGGGTAGATCTTTTGTTTGACTTTACTCAAATCCACCCCATCACCCCATCACCCAATAGTCCCCCGATTTTCCTCCTGTTTTCTGAACCAGACGAATATTACCAATCTCCATAGATTTTTCCAGGGCTTTCGCCATGTCGTACAAAGTTAAAGCGGAGATAGAAACAGCAGTTAGGGCTTCCATTTCTACCCCTGTCTCTGCTTTGGTGGTGACGGTGGCGGTGATTCTATAGCCAGGGATTTCTACATCTGGGGTAAGATTAACCTCAATTCTGTGGAGGGGGAGAGGATGACATAGGGGAATTAATTGGGCAGTTTGTTTTGCTGCCATAATTCCAGCAAGTTTAGCCGTGGCGATAACATCCCCTTTCGGAGTATTTCCTGCTTGAATCGCTTCTAGGGTAGCCAGAGACATTTTTATCTCTCCTTGGGCAATAGCCGTCCTTCTGGTTGCCTCTTTTTGGGAAACATCTACCATTTGAGCCTCCCCTTGTTCATCAAGATGAGTTAATTTTTTATTTGCCTCTTGCATATTTTAGTTGAGTGTGTTAGTATAGATTTCGGTGAACAAACGAGGGCTTGTAGCTCAGTGGATTAGAGTACATGGCTACGAACCATGGGGTCGAAGGTTCAAATCCTTCCAAGCCCGTTTTTCATCAAGATTAAATAATAACCTCATCCTATTGTGGGTGGGGTTATTTGTTTGTTTGAATCTAAAGCATAGATGTCTCTTTCTCGTCCGAAAGCATAGCGGAAGGAATGGGGGAGATTTTTGCTAGATTGGCTAAGGCGACTATTACTAATATCCCAGCAAGGGAGAATACGCCACGATAGGTGATCGATTCTGCCACAGATCCAAAGACGGGACCCGCGATCGCGAGACCGAGATCAAAGCCTCCAATCCCGATTGCATAAACCTGACCGCGTTCGTAAATAGCAGAACGATCTGACATTAAAACGATCATCATCGGGATAATTGTCCCTGCTGCAATCCCCTCAATAATAGCAGCAAGGAGGATCGATAAAACTACTAGATCAAGAATAGGATAGTATCTGCGTTTACTTTACCATTCTTAACATTGTTGCTGGCAGTTTAGCTCCTTCTCTAGTTGATCTAATAATAAGCACTATTCTTCTGAAGCTGATAGGGAATAGTTTATCCGCTGATTTGCATTGATCGAACCAACCCAAACTTGATATTCTCCTGTTTTCCAGTTTTCAGCTGTGATCACTGCATCGCTTTGAGATCTACTACCAAAATCACAATAAATTTTTCCATCTGGTCTTTTAATAACAAGAGTGGTATCCCTACCGCGACTATTTACCGCCAGGGTAAGTTGAGAAAAGTTTTGTTCTAAGGTGAGGGTATGATCGGGGTTGATATCACCATACCCAATGCAAGCATTACCATTATGATCTTGATTCGCGATCGCGCTAAAAGAATAAGTTCCACCAGTAGTTCCTATAACCACTGCGGTTGAAGGATCAAAGCTAGGTATGAGGACAAGTTCTTTAGCGTTAGTCCCTTGGGCAAAAACCGTCGGTGTGATTACCATGGCAAGAGTAGTGATTATCCTTAGTAAGGATTGACCTTTACTAGACATTTATTGTCACCTCCTGATTTAAATCTTCCTTCTAAATTCTTTGCGAAGAAAGTGTTTCTTAGTGATAAAAATATATTTATCTATAATGAACTCTAATAGCTGGGAAGATGAGCAAGATAATTGGGAGGACAGTTTATTTTCTGCCACACCTTTGGGAACAAAAAATGCCTTTATTAGTCCTTATTAGTTTATTTTTAATTAGTAGTTGGTTCTTCTCTGATATTTTGGTCTTTTTCCCGATTTATCTACTAGATGCTTTCAACTCATTTTTATGGTGGATTGCAGTCGGGTTTGTCGGTCTTATTCTTCTTTGGTGTTTTGGAGATTAATCTTCTTTAACAGTTTCAACTGCTTCAGCCATAACCTCTGTCCGTTGGGAAAAGCCCCAAGCAAAGATTACCGCAATAACGATAAACATCATCCACTCTGGCGGAACTAAAGTTGTATCATAAGCTTTCACTAATAAGCGGATTCCCACAAAACCAACGGTGACATAGCCAGCATCTTCGAGGTGGGTAAACTCTTCCAACCAGCGAATGAATAAACCTGCGAGAAAGCGTAAAGCAATGATTCCCACAGTTCCCCCCAGGATAATTAGCCAGATATCATTGGAAACAGCAATCGCAGTGGTGACACTATCGAGAGAAAAGGCTAAATCAGTAATAGCAATAATTGGAATTGCTTGCCATAGACTGGTGAATCTGGCTTTATGTTCGCCCTCTTCTTCCTCTTTGCTTTTGCGAGCGAAATATTGATAAACTAACCAGAGTAGGTATGCTGCCCCAAGGACTTCAAATTGCCAAAAGTTAATGACCCAGGTAGCGCCGATAATTAAGGCTACTCGTAAAAAATAAGCCATTACTAGCCCTAAGTTTAAGGCATTTCGTTGCAATTCTGGATTTTCTAAACCCTTAGCAATGGAAGCAAGCGCGATCGCGTTATCGGCGGACAATACTGCTTCTAGAGCAATTAAGATAATTAGGACTAAGACAGATTCAAAACCTGCATCAAATGGAGATCTAGCGAATTGTTCTAGCATTTAGGAACTTCAATCAAGACAGTTGTGCGGATAGATTTTTTTATTTTAACAATACTGAGACTAGAGGGAGATAATTAAATAGCCATCTTGGAATTTTGCGCCTTTGACCGATTGACCACTAAGTTGGGGCGGTAAGGCAATATTACGACGCTGATCACCTGCTTCTATGGTTATCTCTGGTCCGTATTGAGTCAGTTTTACTTGACTTTTATCAAAACTGGGGAGAAAAACCTTTATTTGCCGTCCTGAGATATCAATGGTGAGGGGTTTAGGTACGTCAGGGACTACTCGTAAATCTGGTAAAGCAGAGATTAATGATTCCCAGTCATCGCCAGATTGTTGGGGGAGATTGGTAACGGTTAGGGGAGAAAATTCAGGGTCAACTTCGGCTGCTTGGTTGAGAAGAACACCACCCACTGTTAAACCGATTTGTTGCGCACTTCCCCAGAGATATTTCGCTGTCGCGGTCGCGCTTTCATCCCCTGTGGTCACTAAATATGCGACAAACCGTTGCGGATTTGCTAAAGCAGATTTACCTTGGTCTAGCATATTCTGTGCCTGATTTGTGGGCTGTTGACCAAAGTTACTGCCGAGCCAATCGCCACTACTATTAAAGATGGCACTGGTGACTGGTTGAATAAAGGGAGAAATAGCTTTACCGAGGTCAGAGTCAATAAAGACTTGACGAAAACGGCGAATATACCAACTGAGAGTTTCAGGAATCCCTAGCATTTTCAGGGTAGTTAAATCTCCTGACCCATCATAGACAATGACATCATATTTACCACTATCATGATATTCCCGCAGGGCATTGAGGGCGAGGGCTTGATCCATTCCTGGTAAAACGCTTAACTCTTGACCATAGACATTTTTGAGAGTGGGAGATCGCAGATATTGCGCTTCTAAGTCCTTGACTTGTTCCCAAGCTTGTTCTAGTAGCAGGGTCGATTGAACACTAACTGCTTCTAGGTTAGGGGAAATTTCCTTCGGTTCTGCGGACACAGATTCCTTGAGGATTAAATTGAAGGTAGGAAGGGGTTCTTGTCCGATTAAGAGAACTTTCGCCCCCATAGCAGCTAATTTCTTTGCTGTCGCGATCGCGATTGTGGTGCGACCCACTCCGCCTTTCCCCAAAAAAGTGATAATCTGTGCCATATTTATAGTTTGCCCCTCACGGATCTTTACTTAGCTAAACGGATCGAATTTCGTCTTCAAAGAACCAAGTGGTGGTACGATCATCAAAAGCGACAACCACCCCAACACCACTTCCATCGGTCATTTTAAATTCTTGGATTGTGCCAACTTTTCCTAGTTTAGCGACAATTTGGGAAGAAACGCGATCGCGCAAACGATATATTTTTACTTTTTGCCCAATTTCCATTCTAGATATAACTCTCTGCGTCTACAACATCAAAACTACCC
>JBBQDV010000147.1:0-7807 GCA_038320005.1 Cyanophyceae cyanobacterium | reverse complement strand
TGGGGCGGAGCTTTTTTGTCGGGGCTGGGACATCCAGTAATTGGAATTGACCATCTTGCTTTTGTCATCGCCAGTGGACTTTTGGCTGTACAACTGAAGCGCGGTTTCTCTATTCCTCTTTCCTTTATCTTGACGGCTATGTTGGGGACAGGGATTTATTTAGCGGAAATTAATTTACCTGTTGCGGAAATACTAATTGCTGCTTCTGTGATTGGGGCTGGTGTTTTAGTTGCTTTGCAAACCAAAGAGAATTTTTCTCAGCATTTAATCGCGATCGCGATCGCGTCAGGAGTAGCTGGCTTATTTCATGGTTATGCTTACGGTGAAGCCATCGTCGGCGCAGAAATGGGTCCTCTTATCGCTTATCTCGCAGGGTTTACAGCCATTCAACTAGCAATTGCTGGCGGAGCTTATAAATTAGGTCAGTTGATCCTGAAACAGTTTTCCCAAAAGCAGTTTCTTGTGATCCGCTTTCTCGGAATTGCCATTAGTGGTATCGGGATCGTTTTCCTGGGAACATCTCTATTCGGCTAGAACGAAAAAAGTCCCTGGTTTGACCAGGGACTTAACTCTTATCACCCACTTTCATCGGGGCTATAGGGGATTATTCCTAAAACTCAATCAAGTTATAGAACCTGTTCAACTTCCGCAATTTCAGGAATAAATTCCCGTAAACGACGCTCAATTCCCATTTTTAGAGTCATCGTGGAACTAGGACAAGTACCACAAGCTCCTTCGAGACGAAGTTTAACAATCGGTCCATCAATTTCAACAAGTTGAACATTACCGCCATCTGCCATAAGATAGGGACGCAACTCATCTAAAACCGTTTCAACATTCTCATTAGTGAGTGCCAACGTAGTATCGGGCATATCTATCCTCGTTTAATAACTTTTAATTGCACTTTCTCTCTTGATCCTAACGTTAGAATCTAATCTGACAACCTTAAAGTAACTCGATATTCTTAAAGTTGAACTCAGTCCTTGTTTTTTGGTTATCCTTATCGATAGCATCAACAGCCTGATGAGTGGGAATGAAATAGCTACCAAAGCTTTCGTAACTTTCAGCAAAATCCCGTTTTCCGCGTAACTCATTAGATTTAGCATCTCGAAAAATAGCGTTATATTTGGTTGAAATATAACCATCCCCAGTATCAAGACTTTCTTCAGTATTAATCGTAAATGCCATTGGTCCCATCACCCGACTAACTTGGGAAATCTCTGTCCCGCGAACCTTGTAGTTAGATCCCATTGCATCCCCTTGAACTCTAATATCTACTGCGCCTGTAGCATCAGATTCACCGAGGGAAAACTTATTTTTACCATGAGCTTTCTCAAAGGTGCTACGCTTGCGGTGGGTAACAATATCTCTAATTTGGTTATAAACGCTTTCTTGTACTTTCTCGTCACTAAAACCTGTCACCTCAACAGAGAGGTCAGCTTTAACCGTGACTTTTCCCTCATAAACTTCATCTTCCTGCTTCAATTCAAGATCAGCAGTGTAACCAGGGAAATTATCATCCCAGGTATAACGGTTCTCGTAAGCGGTCTGAAAGATATCCTGCGCACTTTGTGTCTGAGTCATAAATTCTTTTTTATCTGAGCTTCAACTCTTCTAGTCTAACTGCCTTGGATCAGAGATTACAGTGAGGCTTGATCACTTCCCATTTAAAATAATATTAAAATGTATTAAGAAAATGTTTTTCTTCAAGACAGCCTAGTTTTAATTTCCAATCCTGATTACTGTTACCTGCTCACTGAAAATAGCTTTGGAGTCATTTATGACCAACGTTCCTGTTTCCCGCATTCGTAATTTTTCCATTATTGCTCACATCGATCACGGTAAATCCACTTTGGCAGATCGTTTACTACAAGACACCAAAACCGTAGAAAAACGCAAGATGAAGCAGCAATTTCTCGACAATATGGATTTGGAACGTGAACGGGGGATTACGATTAAACTCCAAGCTGCGCGAATGAACTACACCGCTAAAGATGGTGAGGAATATGTCCTTAACTTAATTGATACCCCAGGTCATGTTGACTTCTCCTATGAGGTGTCTCGTTCCCTCGCTGCTTGTGAAGGGGCATTACTCGTGGTGGATGCGTCTCAGGGGGTAGAAGCCCAGACTCTAGCTAATGTTTATCTCGCCTTAGAAAATAATTTAGAAATTATCCCTGTTGTTAATAAAATTGACCTTCCTGGCGCAGAACCAGAACGAGTCTTAGCAGAAATTGAAGAGGTGGTGGGGTTAGATTGTAGTGGTGCAATCATGGCTTCTGCTAAACAGGGAATTGGCATCGAAGAGATTTTAGAATCTATTGTTCATCTTGTTCCTCCTCCTGAAGATACAGTTCACAAACCCTTTCGCGCTCTAATTTTTGATAGTTACTATGACCCTTATCGGGGGGTAATTATCTATTTTCGGGTTATGGATGGAACAGTGGGAAATCGCGATCGCGTTTTACTGATGGCATCAGGAAAAGAATTTGATATCAGTGAGTTAGGAATCCTTTCTCCGAGTCAAATCGAAGTAGATGAACTTCATGCGGGGGAAGTGGGGTATATTGCAGCAGCGATTAGAAGCGTAGAAGATGCTCGGGTTGGCGATACCATTACCTTAGGGAATCTGCCAGCCCAAGAAGCCCTCCCTGGTTATACAGAAGCTAAACCGATGGTCTTCTGTGGTTTATTTCCCACCGATGCAAACCAATATGAAGATTTCCGCGATGCTTTAGAACGGCTTAAACTGAACGATGCAGCCCTCTCCTATGAGCCAGAGACATCCACTGCGATGGGTTTTGGCTTCCGTTGTGGTTTCCTGGGTTTACTGCACATGGAGATTGTGCAAGAACGCTTAGAACGGGAATATGACCTTGACCTCATTACCACTGCCCCCTCGGTAATTTATCATGTCACCACGACAGAAGGGGGACTACTGAAAATTGATAACCCCAGCCAACTCCCCGAACCCCAGGAACGGGAGAAAATTGCTGAACCCTATATCCAGGTCGAGATTATCACCCCAGAAACCTATGTCGGACCTTTGATGGAACTGTGTCAGGGACGACGGGGAGAGTTTAAGGATATGCGTTTCTTTACCGAAACTCGCACGACTTTGGTTTATGATTTACCTCTCGCGGAAGTGGTAACGGATTTCTTTAATCAATTAAAATCGCGATCGCGCGGTTATGCCAGTATGGAATATCAATTCCTCGAATATCGAGCCAATGATTTAGTCCGCTTAGATATTCTCGTCAATGGTGATCCTGTCGATTCCCTTTCCACCATCGTTCACCGTGACAAAGCCTATCCTGTCGGTCGCGCCCTTACGGAAAAACTAAAAGAACTAATTCCCCGTCACCAGTTCAAGATTCCCCTTCAAGCCTCCATTGGTAGCCGAATCATTGCGAGTGAACATATTCCCGCACTCCGTAAGGATGTCTTGGCTAAATGTTATGGTGGTGATATTTCTCGGAAGAAGAAACTTTTGAAAAAGCAAGCTAAAGGTAAAAAGCGCATGAAATCTATCGGGACGGTTGATGTTCCTCAAGAAGCGTTTATGGCGGTATTGCAACTAGAACAGTAATGAAAATCCGTTGACTCACGATTTTTGTTGGTGCAGACGTTGAACCAACTCAGTTCGCTTCTGTTCCCACCATTCGTCGTTAACCTCAACGGTTTCACCACTGTTGATTGAGAGTATCCTAAGATTTTAGTTTCAATAGTTTTGCAGAAAAGTAGGTATGGATATAGTTATCCCTGATAAAATCGTTTCTGCAACAAAGATGTCGTCAGATGAGCTTAAACTAGAAATCGCGATTATGCTCTACAAGCAAGAGAAAATTAGTAGCGGTACAGCTTGTCAATGGTTGGGGCTGAATTTGATTGAGTTTCGCAGAGAATTAGGTCAACATGGATTGACAATAAATTATGATGTGGATGATTTTGAAGCTGATATTGCTACTATTAAATCTCTCGGTAGATTATGATTGTTGTTAGCGATACTTCACCGATTACAAGTTTGGCAGGTATTAGTCAGCTAAAGCTTTTTATGAAAAACTTATTGGTGGTTTATCTGGTGCTTATTCACGGCGTATTAATCTTCAACATCGCCTAATTTATAGAGCAGTAAGTTTTCACCTTCTTCATACTTTTGTCAAACCCTATACCTAAATCTTTACCCTGTAATTAAAGTTATACAAACGCACAATGTGTTGATAAACTCAGTCAGTAGAATTTTAGTATAAGCTCTCTGAAACGCCCCTAATTGAGAAGTATCGTTAGCAATACTTCGTAAATTACAGATTTTGCCAATACCAATATTTGTTAGCTAGGGCTTTTTTTAAAGCATAAACTAAGCTTACTATGTAATTATCAATAGTATCCTTATTTAATTAGCAAAATGACAAAACTTATATTATCAAATATAGACAAAATCGTAAAAAATCCAAGTTCCAATGGCAAAGGATACTTGATCTTGTTTAAGGATGGTCGATTTATTTTGATGCACAAACGTCGCACTATTCCAGCATTACTAACACTCATTAAATATGGTGAAGGATGTGAAAGAGATTTAACGAAGGCAAGCAATAATTTACAAGAAATTAAAGAAGAACTTAAAGGTAAAATTCCGTATGATCTAATTCAAGAATCTTATTCTGATGCAAACAAGCCTTATAGCGAACTTTGGAATGAAGAAGGATTTACTTTTATACAGCGTCCTGTTGGTGAAAAACGATTTGGTGCGCAGAAGTATGTTTTAGATGAAAAGGATCATGAAAAGCTATTTTCCGTACAGAAAAAAGCAAATAGAGCGTCAATAGCTAAGAATCAAGCAAAAGAAATTCTGAGAATACAAAATAGTAAGTGTAATTTTTGTGGCTCTTTACTGAGGTCTAGAAGAGATATTGACCATAAAACGTATGCTAAAGACAGAGTTCGCTTAGTATGGGATCATAGAACACCAGTAGAAAAAGGTGGAAATAGTGAACAAAGTAATTTTCAAGCACTATGTTTCTACTGTAATAAGAGTAAGTGGCAAATATGTAGCTTTTGCGAAGATGGTCCTCAAAACTGCCCTGATTGTGCTTTAGCATCTCCAGAACACAGTTCTATTATTTTCCCAACCAAAGAAAATATAGCTGATCGTTTAAATCGAAATCAAATTAGGAAATGATTATATTGTTAAGTTTTTCTCCAAGACTTTCTACTACGGATGGACAAACAGCATTAGAAAGTTGTTTGATTGCATTTGTTCTAGAGACAGGAAAAGAGAAATCATGAGAAAAACCCATGAGCCTTTTGATCTCTAGGACGCTTAAATGTCTCCTCTCTTTACTATATACAGGTATCATTGCTCCTCCTCCACTTACGCTAACTGCAAAAGTGGGGAATGGTCTATTGATTGAAATAGCTCTAATTCCACTTGACCGCATTTGATATATACAATTATCGTGATCCACATTTGGGTCTGCTCTTTCTATAGTTTTCCTTGTTTTGGGCAAGTCAAACGTTAGTTCTTTTTCCGATATTCGCCCAGCATAGTAATCTATATACTGCTCCCATCTGTTAGATATGGGAATAGAAAAGTCACCAGGTTCAATTACTGTTTTAACTGGAATTTCTGCTTTTTTAGGAAAATTAAAGTCAAAAATAGAAACTTCTAAATCTTGCCTTACACCTACAAAAAATAGTCGTGGTCTAGATTGTGGAATTCCAAAATCCTTACTATCTAGAATGCCATAGCTACAATTATAACCTAGTTCGCTAAACATCTTTATCATTTGATATAATATTTTTCCTTTATCCATTCGGATAATATTCTTAACGTTTTCAAGTAATATAATCTTAGGGTTTTTAGCACTACATATCCTTACTATTTCCTTGATTCCCTTACCTCTACTGTCTTCCAATCCATTTCGCTTTCCTGCTATTGAGAAAGGTTGACATGGAAATCCTGCACAGAATACATCGAAGTCAGGTAAGTGAGTGGCTTCTAGATCTTCAATAGGTATAGGTTTATTTTGCTCTCCAAATGCCTCGTTATAAGTTTTTATACATTCAGGATCTATTTCATTCATCGTTACGCAAGTCCATCCAACTTTTTCAAGACCTAGTCTGAATCCTCCAATACCAGCATAAAAGTCTCCAAACTTTATCTCACTTTTCTTCATACTGTGGATGTCGAAATATTACTGTAACGGGAGTAAATATAGCATAAAACCTAACGCTTGCGCAAGTATTTTTTTGGTGGTCTGCCAATATTTTTTCTACCTTCCAAAGCAAAAATTTTCAAAGTATTACCCTCGATCAAGTGATCTCTGCCTACTTTTTCTGAACCTAATCTGCCTTCTAAAATAAATTGTCTAACTCTAGAAGGTGTTACCTTTAAATAAATAGCTGCTTCCACAGTCGTGTAATATTTTTCCATTATTTATCTTCTTCACTAAGTGCATTACTATTACTAACCTCAAAGGAAAAACACGGCTTTCTTAGTTCTACTTATTCCCTTAAAACTAAGATATACCGTGTTTCCAGGAAAAATCACAGTTACAGATTGGATGAATCTAAATTAACGTTGAGTTAGATGAGTTAAAACGCGATTAGAACGCTCAACAAAACCCTTCATACCTTCCGCATCAAAACCACGTTGGGAAATAAGGGCTAAATCATAGACATATTGACACATCTGCTTGACTAACTCCTCCTTCTCAGAAGGTTCATTTCCCTGGATAATTGTCCCTTGGTTCATATCAAGGATATTTTGAATCAGAGGATGGGTGGTATTAATCAGCAAGATGTGTTCATCAGGAAATTCCATATTTTGTTGCTGCATAAGCGCAGTCATTTCCCGTAAACGACGCATCGCTTCAGGGAGAAGTACCATAGCAGGTGGGGTGCTTTGGGGGTCATCTCCTTTGAGGGATTCGGTTTTGACGTTGACTTTTTGGTTATTGAGGGCTTTATCAAATAACTCTTTGATAACTTCACTTCGAGTCTTATTTGTGGTCGGGTCAACGATTTCAGAAGACTTATCTTCTATGAGAGTTTTGTCTAACTCTGAATCTACGCGGGTAAATTTAACCTCGGTGTATTCCCGTTCGAGGAAGGGGACAAAGTAGTTGTTGTCAATGAAGGAGTCTAGATAGAGGACTTCTAAACCTTGACTCTTGTAGAGTTGGATATAGGTCGCTTGACTGGTGGGGTCGGTACAGTAAAAGACGCGATTTTCTTGCTTTTCTTTATTGCGTTCGAGATATTCTTTGAGAGTGGTGTAGGTTTGTCCTGACTCACTTTTACTAATCCCTGGGGTGGTGGGGGTGGTGTCTTCCCAAGCGTCTCCTTCGGTCGCAGCAACTTCTACTTTTGGTTGTTCTGTATCCCCTGCATAGGTGGTGCGGTAAACGATGATATCTTCAACTTGCTTTTTGAATTTATCATTTTTTAATACGCCAAATTTGACGAATGTGCCGACATCTTCCCAAGATTTGAGGTATTTCTGACGGTCTTCGTCGTATAAATCGGTGAGGCGACCGCCAATTTTCTTGGCGATGAAGTCTGCAATGCGACGCACGGTGCGGTCATTGGTGAGTGCGCTACGGGAGACGTTAAGGGGGATGTCAGGGCTATCGATGATGCCTCGTAAGGGCATGAGGAAGTCAGGTACAATCTCTTCGCAGTGGTCACTGACAAAGACTTGGTTACAGAATAGTTTCAGTTGTCCTTGGGTGACATCTACATCAGGGCGTAGTTTGGGGAAGTAGAGGATACCGTTGAGAAGGAAGGGATAGTCGGTGTTGAGGTG
>JBBQDV010000146.1:0-7929 GCA_038320005.1 Cyanophyceae cyanobacterium | reverse complement strand
GAGGCAAACATTACCCGCTTTGCGGAGTTGGGGGCAACCATACCCCCACCCTTTTAGGGTTGACTGCGCCTAAAGACGCAATTTCCTTTTCCTCCCTGGGCTGAAGCGGAAGGGCTTCCAAGTACCGAGGTATTTTCGTGAGATCAGCCTAGTACTATCAAGTACGTTTTGAACACATATTTTTATTTTGGAGAATATTTAATGCTTAGACTTGAACATATTAGAAAGATTTATCCCACTGGAGAGGTATTAAAAGACATCAACTGGGAAGTTAAAGTAGGAGAGCGTATTGGCTTAGTTGGGGTTAATGGGGCAGGGAAATCTACCCAATTGAAGATTATCGCTGGAGAAGTTGAACCCACGACTGGAGAAGTGGTTCGCCCCAATAGCCTCCATATTGCTTATTTGACCCAAGAATTTGAAGTTGACCCGACCCGTACGGTTAGAGAAGAATTTTGGCGTGTCTTTACCGAAGCGAATGAAGTGCAAAACGCGATCGCGCAAGTAACTCGCGATATGGAAACCGCTAACCCTGAAGAACTAGATGTTTTAATCCATAAACTCGATAAACTGCACCGCAAATTTGACGCTTTAGACGGTTACACCCTGGAAACTCAGATTGAGAAAATCTTACCAGAAATGGGCTTCGCAATTGAAGATGGCGATCGCCTCGTCAGTTCCTTTAGTGGCGGTTGGCAAATGCGGATGAGTTTAGGTAAGATATTACTCCAAAACCCCGACCTATTGCTGCTAGATGAGCCGACAAACCACTTAGACCTCGAAACCATCGAATGGTTAGAAAACTACCTCAGAGGGCTAAATACCCCAATGGTAATCGTCTCCCATGACAGGGAATTTTTAGACCGTCTCTGTACCCAAATTGTTGAAACCGAACGAGGCGTTTCCACCACCTACTTAGGAAACTATAGCTCTTATCTGCAACAAAAAGCAGAAGCTCAAGCCAGTCAACTAAGTTCCTTTGAACATCAACAAAAAGAACTCAGTAAACAACAAGCCTTTATCGAAAAGTTCCGCGCTAGTGCGACTCGTAGTACCCAAGCGAAAAGTAGGGAGAAGCAACTTGATAAAATTGAGCGCATTGAAGCCCCCACAGCTAGTTTAAAGGGTTTACGCTTCAAATTCCCCCCTTCTCCTCGCAGTGGACAAGAAGTCGTCCATATTGAAGATCTTGTCCATAGTTTCGGAGATCAGATCCTCTTTTTAGGAGCAAATCTTCTGATTGAAAGAGGTGAACGTATCGCCTTCTTAGGTAAAAATGGCTCAGGTAAATCAACCCTATTACACATGATGATGGGGGCAGAAAAAGCCGACGAAGGTAAAATTGAACTGGGAAATCATAACGTTATTCCTGGGTACTTTGAGCAAAACCAAGCAGAAGCCCTTGACCTCAATAAAACCGTCATGGATACTATTCATGATGAAGTTCCTGAATGGAAAAACGAAGAAGTGCGCCGTTTACTTGGACAATTCTTATTTAGTGGCGAAACTGCTTTTAAAGAAGTAAAATCTCTCAGTGGTGGGGAAAAAGCGCGACTCGCTTTGGCAAAAATGCTGCTACGTCCAGCTAACTTACTGATTCTCGATGAACCAACTAACCATTTAGATATTCCAGCGAAGGAAATGCTAGAAGAAGCTTTGCAGAATTATGATGGTACAGTGATAATTGTCTCTCACGACCGTTATTTCATCTCCCAAGTTGCGAACAAAATTGTCGAAATTCGCGATGGAGAATTGCATCTATATCGAGGTGATTATCACTACTATCTCGATAAGATTGCGGAAGAGAAAACAGAGGCTAAACGGAAAAAAATAGCAGCAGAAAGAGCAGCTAAAGCGGAAGAAAAACGCCAGAAAAATAAGCAGAAGAAACAAGCAGGTGTAAAATAAACTGTTGCACTTTTATGATATAAGTAGCGACCATTTTGCTTACACTCCAGGGCTTTTATCATTACGGAGAATGGGCTTTGAATAACGAAAAGCTTAGAGCAAATTAGATCTTTTCTGTGGGGACATGGTAAAATCATGTTCTCTGCGGAAACTATGATCATGAAAAATGTTACTTTACTGTTAAGTTTATTCCTTGTTATTAACGCTTGTGGGACAATAGATGCTCCCACTTCTATTAACCCTGAAATTAGCAGCGATAACTGCCCAGAACCATCTCAAGATTTATCCCCAGTTCCCACTTCCGAAGGTTATGAAGGGTTTAACTATAATGTCTTCGATATTATTCCCAGTGCGGACACGGTTCGCTTCCAAACTTCTAATTATGATTTCGTTTTCTGTCGGGGAAATAGCAACTGGACAGTCCAAGCTTCTACCTTAGAAAGACTTGAAGACCAGAACTATGAAGAATTCCTCGCAGAACTTGCTAATCCAGAATATGAAAGTATTGAATTCAATGGGGAGACTTATCAGTATAGGATATTGTTAGACCCTAATCCCTTTCCCGATTTTAGCCAAGAAGCACAACGAGTTATTTTTGAATGGATTACTCCTGAAACGGATAGTCCTCAATCGCAAGTTCTCTACACTCTTGAAGAAGTAAAGCAAGCTGAAACTGGATTTCAATTAGGAGTTCCTGAAATTAGTGGTGTACAAACAGGTCATGGTCAAATATTTTGGTCAATCTCCCCTGAACAAGGGGAAGGAAATGGGGGAATTGCCACAATTGTTAGTTATAACCCCAACTCTGACAGCCTAGAGGTAATCCAACCCCCAGAAATCCAAGGACAACAAATTACTGACCTCGCCCTTACCCCAGACTCTTCCTCGCCCCTTCTCTGGTTTGGGACGCAAATGTCTGCGGAAGGAACTCCCTACATTCCCACTTCGGGTTTAGTTAGCTATAACCTAGACACTGAAGTTATTCAATCCTATCCGATAGAAGATAATCCGCTGGTGGGGGCAATTCCCTTTCAACTCGAACTTGAAGATGATATTCTCTGGGTAGGAACAGGTAACGGTATTTGTCAAGTTGACTGGCAAAATATTAATGTTAACCAAAGCTGGTCTTGCTGGCGTGTCGCAATGATTGCGGATGTTCCCCCCTCTGGCTTACCCCTCTACGAAAGTTTGCAAGCCTCAACCCCGACAGAAAATTGGCAACCGAATCAGGTTGAGGTTCTTTGGTGGCTACGCCAAGATTATGAGACAAACCAGGGACGTTATGAAGTAGTTTATCCACAAGGCTTTCAGACCACGATAGAGGATACATTTGCTCTTGAGGAGTGGCGATGGAACGGTAATCGCTTTGTGCGCGGTTTCGAGGAAGTGCAGTTAAATTATGTTGGTGGAGGTCCAGTGGGAATTGGTAGTCATCAACTAAGTGCTGAAGAAAGCCCTGATGTTAAAGCGATTCGTGGAGATTTATCTTTGCTAGAAGCAATGCCCAATTCTGTAACTTTAACTTACTATTCTGGTTGGGTAGATGATGATTTGCTACGTCCTATTCCTACTCTTGTTCCTTATCAACCTGTGGAAAGTTCTCAACGGAATCCTTTATTTTAGTTAGAACAGGGGAAGTGCAACACTAATTTTAATATTTGAATTATGAAAATTGGCATTATCGGACTAGGACTAATTGGAGGGTCTTTAGGCTTAAGTTTACGAGAGTTGGGTCATCTGGTGTTTGGGGTGTCTCGTCAGGAAGAAACCTGTGAAGTTGCTAGAGATAAGGGAATTGTCGATGAAGCTGGGGTTCATTTATCTTTACTGGCTGCTGCGGACATTATCTTTATTTGTACACCAATAAACGCGATCGCGCCCACAATTTCAGCCCTGATTCCCCACTTGCAACCGCAAACTATCATCACAGATGTTGGCTCGGTCAAAACCCCCGTTGTCGAGGCTTGTAGCTCTCTCTGGCACAATTTTGTCGGGGGACACCCCATGGCTGGAACAGAACATTCTGGCATCTTCTCCGCCCAGTTACAACTATTTACCAATGCGCCCTATGTTTTAACTCCAACGGACACAACCCCAATAGAAAGTGTAAAAATTCTACAGGAATTAGTAACCTCTCTTGGTGCGGTAGTTCATATTTGTTCTCCTGCTGACCATGACCAAGCTGTGGCTTTAATTTCCCATTTACCAGTTATGATTAGTGCCAGTTTAGTTGCCACTTGCACAGAGGGAGCAGCAGAGAAAATACTTAACTTAGCCCAAAACTTTGCTAGTTCAGGCTTTCGGGATACCAGTCGTGTAGGTGGTGGTAATCCTGAGTTAGGGGTAATGATGGCAAAATATAATGGGAAATTATTAGCGCGATCGTTACAGCAGTATCGCCAGAATTTAGATCAGATTATAGCTCTGATTGAACAAGAGGACTGGCAAGGACTTGAGGATATTCTCACAATGACCCAACAGGAAAGAGCAAAGTTTTTATAAAGTAATAGAGAGTAAAAATATTTACTTTTAAATATTTTTACTGACAAAGATCTACATTTTCATCTATTGTTTAGGTTGTTTTTCAGTAAGCTCACAATTTTTTATTTTTGTGTGTATAATTAGCATAGGGAATTAGCTTAAGGAAGTTTAATCCGAAACAAAATTAAGCTTTCTTTAAAAGAATCTATAAGTTTAGGTTAATTAAAACAAATGGGATATATAGCAAAAATTGCTTTGACTCTTTTCGCTACCACCACTGGTATTGTTGCTTTCTCCTCTAGTGCTTTGGCTGAAGAGATTGCTGTTTCTGCTGCTGTAAGCAAAAATGATCCAGGGGCAATTGTCATTCAGGTAGCAGATTTAAATGTTGCTACTGAAGTCGCTCACGCTGAATCTTATGAAGACAGCTATGAAGCTGGTCATGAAGCTGGCTATGGGGCTGGTTACGAAGATGGTGTTGATGCTGGTTATGATGCTGGTTACGAAGTTGGAGTTGATGCTGGGATTGATGCTGGTGCTGATGCTGGCGTTGATGCTGGTTACGAAGTTGGTTACGAAGAAGGATTTTTAGCAGGTTATGAAGCTGGTCTTACAGATTAATAACCTAGAATTGCCTTAAGCTTCAATATAGCTTAAAGGTATTTGCATCATTGCTAAGACCCCAGGGAAAGTCTGTCTTAGTGATGAGGCTTTTTTTATTGAGTTTTCAGTGAGGGGCTATTTTGTTTCTAAGCAGTGGAGAGCGCGTAGGTGTAGCCCGCCGTCAGGCATCGCGATTATTATTTCCCTTAAAATTAGAGATAACTACACAGCCATATTTACGAGAACAAATAAAAAGGAACTATTTATTATGCGAATGCTTCACACCATGTTAAGAGTTGGAAACCTAGAAGAGTCGATTAAATTCTATTGTGACCTACTCGGGATGAAGCTACTACGCCAAAAAGAACACCCAGGGGGAGAATTCACCCTTGCTTTTGTTGGCTATGGTGATGAATCTGATAATACTGTGATTGAGCTAACCTACAATTGGGGCGTAGATAGCTACGATTTAGGTGACGGCTATGGACATATAGCTTTAGGTGTCGATGATATTTATGAAACCTGTGCAGCCATTCAAGAACAAGGCGGAAAAATTACTCGCGAACCTGGTCCAATGAAACATGGTTCAACAGTTATTGCTTTTATTGAAGACCCAACAGGTTATAAGATTGAGTTAATTCAAACTGGGACTTCAGGTGCTAATCAGAGTCATAAAGAAGTAGCAAACGCAAGCAATTAAGAGAATAGCCTGGGTCGCCAGGCTTCGTTCCTATAGCAGAAGGTTTTAACTTGTGGGCAAATTTATCCTTCCTCAATCTCCGCAAGTTCTAACCAACGCTCTGTCGCGGTATCTATGGCTTTATTCAACGCCTCTAACTTCTGGTAAACTTCCTGCACCTCACCAGATTTACCAGGAGACATATTATATAAAGATGCCTCAATTTCTGCTTTTTGGGTTTCCATCTGCGGGATTTTTGCTTCTAATTTTTCATATTCCCTTGTTTCCCAAGTAGATAAACTCTTACGTCTGCTTTTACTTTTTTCTTCTTGTACTTCTACTTTTGGCGGTGCGATTATTTCTTTCGCCTCAGAAGCGATTTCTGCTGCTAAATCTTCTTCTACTTTTTTATAGTCAAGGTAAAGGGAATAATTCCCTGGATATTGGCGCAGAGTTCCATCTTCAAATGCAAAGATATTATTTACTGTGCGGTCAAGGAAATAGCGGTCGTGAGATACGGTAATAACACAACCATTAAATTCTTCAAGATACTCTTCTAATACGGAAAGGGTTTGCACATCTAAATCATTTGTCGGTTCATCTAAGATTAGAACATTGGGAGCTTGCATCAATACCCGCAAAAGGAAAAGGCGACGCTTCTCCCCTCCTGAAAGTTTATAAATTGGTGCATATTGCTGGTCGGGAGGAAAGAGAAATCGCTCTAACATTTGGGAAGCTGTAATGATACTACCATCAGCAGTTTTTACTAATTCTGCCATTTCTTTGAGGTAGTCAATCACCCGTTGATTCTCGTTTAATGCTGCTGCTTGTAAAGCTTCTGAATGCTGGTCAAAGTAACCGATATGAATAGTTCCCCCAATCTCAACTCGTCCTCTATCAGGTTCAACCCGTCCAGTGATGATATCCATCAGGGTCGATTTACCTGCACCATTTTTACCAATAATCCCTACTCGGTCATCTGGACTAAATTTATAGGTAAAGTCTCTAATTAAAGTATTCTCTCCATAGGATTTAGAGATATTTTCTAATTCAATAACTTTTTTACCAATGCGTCGGGTTGGTGTGGAAACTTCAACTTTCCCTTGCGCTTCTTTGAATTCCTGTTCTCGCATCTCTTCAATGCGTCCAATTCTCGCTCTTTGCTTGGTACTACGAGCTTTTGCACCCCTACGCAACCAGACTAATTCGCGACGTAATACGCCAGCGTGTTTACGTTGACTACTTTCGGCTGATGCTTCTGCTAGGGCTTTTTTCTCTAAGAAGTAGGAGTAGTTGCCATCATAGGTGTATAGGTCGCCTCGGTCAATTTCAATAATGCGATTGGTAACTTGATCGAGAAAATAGCGGTCGTGGGTAATCAGTAAAATTGCGCCTTGATAGCTTTGTAGATAGCCTTGCAACCATTCAATTGAGACTGCATCGAGGTGGTTGGTCGGTTCATCAATGAGGAGAACGTCAGGGTTAGCTAAGAGGGCTGCTGCTAGGGCGATGCGTTTGCGATATCCCCCTGATAATGATTTTATTTGGACATCAAAATCTTCAATACCTAGCTGAGTAAGAATAATTTTAGCACTGGTTTCGAGATCCCATGCTCCCAAGGTTTCAATTTGTTGGGTAACTTCGGATAAACGGTTTAATAGTTGGGAATTTTCGGGATGGTGGGCGAGCTGGTGGGAAAGTTCTTCATATTCTTGAATTAGCTTCATCTGTTCGCCACTACGAGCAAACACTTGTTCTAAAACTGTTGCTTCTTCATCAAGATGGGGTTGTTGGGGAAGGTAGACGATACGGGTGTTGGGGTTGACGGTGAGTTTACCGCCATCAATGGGTTCAAACCCCGCGAGCATTTTGAGCAAAGTTGATTTACCTGAGCCATTTGTGCCAATTAAACCAACTTTATCGGTTGCATCGAGGCTAAAGCTTGCATCTCGCAGGATTTCTTTTATGCCAAAATCTTTGGTAACGCCTTGGAGGGTAAAAATGCTCATCTAGTAATTAGGAAAGGAGTCAATAGGGGTGGTTACAGGAGTTGGTTATTTTTACTGTTTTGCATGGGAGAGATACCCCCTTTTCTATTGTAATCAGTCTAGGGAGCATGGGAATTTATTATAGCTAGGGGTTTTAGAAGTATAAAAGATAACGGATAACGCGATCGCGCTTTTAACCAACTTGCCCTTGATATATTCTCAAGCTTTAACTCTCGATAAATCCTTAATAACGTTTAATAAATCTTGGGG
>JBBQDV010000145.1:0-7997 GCA_038320005.1 Cyanophyceae cyanobacterium | reverse complement strand
ATGATTATGGGAAATATTGTCTTTCGCGATCGCTACGAAGTTTTAGAAGAACTAGGCAGAAAACCAGGAAGGAAAACCCTTTTGGCACATGATAAAGATACACAAGAGAAGGTTGTGGTAAAACTCCTCCTTTTTGGTGGTGACTTTGAGTGGCAACATTTGAAACTTTTTGAACGGGAAGCCCAAACCCTCAAGAACCTCTCCCATCCTGCTATTCCCACCTACATAGATTACTTCGACTTAGGAAAACAAGGCAAGGGTTTTGCTTTAGTCCAAACCTATGATGATTCTTGGTGTTGTTTTGCCCCTGTTTGGGCGGATACGCTTGGAAATTGAGAAAGAAATTTCTCTTACTTATGAGTTATTTGGATTCAAATATCAGCATCCTCGTTCCAGTCAGCGACAGTCTATTTCTAAGATAGAGCGGACTCAAAAGCATTATACCAAGGATTCTGATGGCGATCGCGTTACAATTTATCCAGAAATTATTATCTATGCAGGCACGCAGGAATATAAAATTGGCAGTGGTATCCTCAGCGAAGCCGAACTTGATTGGCTTACCCACGAACTAAATCAGTGGCTAGATGTTCCATCAGAGAAAGATTAGCGAAGATTAAAAGCTTCTCCAGAAGTATCATAAACCGCAATATCCCAACGCCCTTCCTTACTGGTTTCAAACGCAACTTTTGCACCATTAGCACTAAGATTAGGACGGCGAACTTCTGCTTGGAGGTTTTCCGTTAAATTACGAGAAATTCTTGTTTCGCGATCGTAGATATAAATATCCGTACTTCCTTGGCGACTTGCAGCAAAAGCAATATAGCGTCCATCTTCCGAAACCGAAGGATGAGAAGCGATCATATCTAAAGAATTGAGATCAGGTAAATTAATTAAACGGCGGTCTGTGGCATCAAAAAGATATACATCAGGAGAACCATTACGGTCAGAAATAAAGGTAATATAACGATCCGCGATCGCGGGATTCAATTCTGCGGATGGACTATTTAAACTGCGCCCACTACTATCAAAGCCAAAGTTAAGCGTACGAGGATAACCCCCACAACCACCTAAAAGCGTTGCCAAAGCTAGAAATCGTAGCAAACCTAGTCTCATCATGGCTCAACAGGCACTCCATCAGGAATATCTAACTCTATATCCGTCCCTCGATCTAAAACCTCAATATCCCACTGACCGCGACGGGAGCTTTCAAAAACAATATAGCGTCCACTCGGACTAATCTGGGGGTTTCTCACCCAACTACGGTAATTTTTTGTCAAGATTTCAGACCGCCCCACAGCACGGTCATAGAAAGCAATTTGAGGCTTGCCCTGCTCACTAGTCAAATAAACCAGAAAACGGGCTGTACGGCTGAGGCTAGGACTCTCTGAGACAATATCACTTTCATTGATCCCAGGTAGCTCAATAAACCTTTGCAATTGCAAATCATAGAGGGCAATCTGACTACCCCCATTGCGATTAGTAACAAAAGCCAGGAAACTTCCATTCCCGCTTAAAGCAGGTTGTTCATCGGTATAACGACTATTCAAACCCTCTGAAGCAAGTTGTCGGTCTGTGGGGCTACAAGCAGCTAAAGCACTGAATAAAAATGCTCCAAGTATCCAAAATAATTTGCTCTTCTTCCCTCTTGTAAAAGCCTTTTGACTCACGTTTAACCTAACCCGTTAATACTCAGAGCCAGACAAATCTCGTTCTTCAGGATCGAGATCTTGATCTTCTGGTTCTGGTTCTATCTCATCAGGCTCAATTGGTTGATAATCCACATAATCCGCAGGTGCAGGAGGTTCATCTTCCCAAGAGGTTAGATCTGTTTGGCGAGAAGATCGCTGTTTTGGTCTTTGCGCAAATTCATTCTCCACCCCAGGTCTTTCTCTTTCGGGAGGACGGGGACGACGAGGACGTTTTGTTGTAGCTGGTCTAGGTTGAATATCAGCTTCCTCCTCTGACCATTCATCCTCTTGAGAATAGCGGTTATAAGGCTCTGGTGCAGGTGTGGGTGAAGCAGGACGACGGGGTGGACGACGACTGCTAGGGCGTTCGCTAGTTCTACTCGGACGAGCATTACTACTGCGCCTTGGTCGAGGATTTTCATCCTCAAATTCTTCAAGACGAGGTTTACGAGGATCTTGGTAGCCTCTCAAGCGAGGATTATTGTATTCCTCTTCTTCGTAAGGCTCGATGGAATCATATTCATCCAAATCCGCAGTAGTGCGATACACTTTACTGACAGGACGTTCATCATCGACAATCCGAGTATTGCGCCTTGCTTGTTCAGTCGCCACTCCTCGCAGACGAATCGACTCCACTGCAAAGAAAATTGTTGAACCTGTTAATAAAAATTGACCAAACTGCAAAATTGGATCGAGTCGCCATCCTTGAAATATAAGGATAAAGCCACACAATAGACCAATTGCAGCAAAAAATATATCATGATCTCGTGCCAGTTCAGGGCGCACCGTCCGCAAAAAATACAGCGATGTCCCTGCAACTGCTAAAAATATTCCTAAAATACTGGCTGAGTTCAACCCAAAATTGACCATTTTCGCTCTCCTAACTCAGTCCTATCTTGCCACTTTTAACGGTATTGTTGCCAGTAATCCTGATCGGATCAGTGACATGATCGTGTTTTTCTTAAAAATAAATAAATGAGAGGAAGTTTTGCTCAATAGTAATATTGACTTCCTCTCGCCATTAAATAAATGTTTACACAGTTATCTAAGAACGCTTTACCTTATCTTTTTGACTAATAAAGAGTAAAGCGATAGTTGCTGGGACTATCACAATAACTGCTCCCGCTGCCAGACTTAAGAGAAAATTAGCTAAAGAGGGTGTCATAGATTCCTATATCCTGATTCATTAAGACTTATCTTTCTGATTTTACAATAGTTCGGGCAAAGCCTTGACTAGTCCTCTTGAACTCAAGCTATTGTGGTAGTTGCTCAAATAGGCAAAGCCTTAAGAAAGCTAAAATAGAAAGAGATTAATTTACAAACCTTAATAATATTGCCCTTTTTATGAGCGTGACTAATTTAAGCCAACTGATTTTGAGTATCCTGCTCGGAGTGATGATTTTTCTATTTATCTTCCGAATTGTCTTAACTTGGTATCCTCAAGTTAACCTCAAAGGTTTTCCTTTCAACCTAATCGCTATCCCCACTGAGCCTTTTCTCATTCCCCTAAGAAAAATAGTCTCACCCATTGGTGGAGTTGATATCACGCCAATTATCGCAGTGGCAATTTTTAGCCTAATACGAGAAATATTAGTGGGACAGCAGGGATTATTGAGGATGTTCTAAGGATTCAGCAAGTGCTTTTCAATAAAATCAGTGTAAACCTCTCCAGCTAAGAAAGCGGGGTGTTCCAAGATTCTCTGATGGAAACCAACAGTGGTAGGAATTCCAGTTACAGCACATTCTCGTAATGCTCTCCGCATCCTTTTAATTGCTGCTTCGCGAGTGTCACCCCAGACAATCAGCTTACCGATCAGAGAATCATAGTAAGGGGGGATATCATAATCTGTATAAACATGGGAGTCCATGCGCACGCCAAAGCCTCCTGGGGGTAAGTAACCACTAATGCGACCAGGACTAGGACGGAAATTGCGATCGCTATCTTCAGCGTTAATTCGGCATTCAATCGCGTGTCCCCTTAGTTCTACTTGATCTTGGGTAATACCAAGTTTTTCCCCTTGAGCAACTTTTAGCTGTAGAGCAATTAAATCTAGCCCTGAGATCATTTCTGTGACAGGATGTTCCACTTGAATACGAGTATTCATCTCCATAAAATAGTAACTCCCCGAACTATCAAGAAGAAACTCAACTGTACCTACACCAGAGTAATTAATAGATTGAGCAGCCCGCACCGCAGCAGACCCCATTTCTTGGCGTAATTCTTCACTCAGTACGGGACTAGGGGCTTCTTCGAGTAACTTTTGATGACGGCGTTGAATCGAGCAATCTCGCTCTCCGAGATGAATAGCATTGCCAAAATTATCTGCAATAATCTGAAACTCAATATGACGGGGACGCTCAATAAATTTTTCCAAGTAAACTCCAGGATTACCAAAAGCTGCTTCTGCTTCTCCTTGGGCTGCTTGAAACATTCTCACTAGTTCGCTTTCTTCCCGAACTAAGCGCATTCCGCGCCCACCTCCGCCAGCAGTAGCTTTAAGGATGATGGGATAACCAATATCGCGAGCAATTTCTTTAGCTTCTTCGGGGTTTTTTAGTAACCCGCCACTTCCTGGTACAGTGGGAACTTTTGCTTCCTGCATGGTTTTTTTCGCAGTAGCTTTGTCCCCCATTGCTAACATGGCAGTGGGAGAAGGTCCAACAAAGGTTAAATTGTGATCAGCACAAATTTCCGCAAAACGGGCATTTTCGGCAAGAAAGCCATAGCCAGGATGAATAGCCACTGCATTGCGCGTTAGTGCTGCTGCAATGATATTGGGAATATTTAAGTAGCTTTTACTACTGGGGGCAGAGCCAATACAAACGCTTTCGTCGGCTAACTGGACGTGAAGGGCATGGCGATCTATGGTCGAGTGAACAGCAACCGTTGCGATTCCCATTTCTTCACAGGTTCGTAGAATCCTGAGCGCAATTTCCCCACGATTGGCAATTAGAAGTTTAGAAAACTGCATCTTGTCAGTGCTTAGAATATTGATTTGTCGTTGCCAAAGCGTTTGCAAAGGCAGGTTTTGCTAGTATAGCCTTAGAATGAATACTTTTGATCCTTAATTTGTTTTTGTCTTAAACCATATTTACGCAAATGTGAGAAGCAAGATATAATTTTGTTAAGAAACGTATAGTTACTCCCTCATAAAGATATTCCTATGACAGATAATATATTACAAGCCTTTTTTATCGGGAGAGCAACAGCAGAGGTTCTCTCGGAGCGATTAGAAGCAAGCGTGACCCAAGCCTTAGCAGAAATTGGCAAGTTTGATGCTGAACAACGAGAAAATTTCCGAATTTTCACCGAAGAAGTCTTAGCTAGAGCGGAACAAGAGGCTAGACAAGCTGAAGCAGCAGAAGGTGGAACAGGTTTCCAGGGGGAAACTAACCATGGACCAGAAGATGAGCAGCAAATTATCGACGAACTGCGAGCGGACATTGCTCGAACCCGTGCTGAGATTAAGGCTCATCGGATTTAAAGGGTCTAAGTTTTAATTTGCTTAGATAAAACCTCGATTAAACAAATTTGGCGAAATTTACTTAGGAAACCGCGTGTCAGCTTTTTCTTCAGATCCAGATAATTTACTTCCCCCTAAGCGCGATACCCCAGAGGGTCGGCACAGCCATCGCGTTTCTTTGCAAAAGCGAAATCGGCTAGAGCAAGGCAAAAAATCCTATCGCTGGAATCGCCAAAACTACTCTCGTTCTCGGCGCAAAATTGATATTTGGCTATTTGTCGGCACTTTCTTATTTCAGCTTTGGTGGGACAATAAAAAGTGGACTTATGTCGGGGGGTATAGTGACGAGAAACGTGAACAAAGAAGACTTTCTCAGGCAACTTGGTTAAGAGAAGGATTATTAGAATTAGGTCCAACTTTCATCAAGGTGGGTCAACTTTTCTCTACCCGTGCTGATTTATTCCCATCGGAATATGTTCATGAATTGGCAAAACTGCAAGACCAAGTTCCTGCTTTCGATTTTGACCAGGCTGTAAGCACGATTGAAGAAGAACTGGGAAAACCCGTTACCGAACTGTTTCGTTCCTTTGATCCTATTCCCCTGGCTGCTGCAAGTTTAGGACAGGTTCATAAAGCCCAATTGCACTCTGGGGAAGACATTGTTGTTAAAATTCAACGCCCTGGACTGGCACAACTCTTTACCATTGACCTCGCTATCCTGAAGCACATTACCCAATATTTTCAAAATCACCCTCGTTGGGGGAAAGGTCGAGATTGGTTAGGTGTTTATGATGAATGCTGTCGCATTTTATGGGAGGAAACGGACTATCTCAATGAAGGTCGCAATGCGGATACCTTTCGGCGTAATTTTCGTGATATAGATTGGGTGGTTGTCCCTCGTGTCTATTGGCGTTATGCCTCTGGTCGGGTTCTTAGTTTGGAATATATACCAGGGATCAAAATTAGTCATTACGAGGCTCTGGAGGCAGCAGGGTTAGATCGTAAGCTGTTGGCGAAGATGGGGGCTGAGGCATATTTACATCAACTGCTTCAAGATGGTTTCTTTCATGCTGATCCCCATCCTGGTAATATTGCGGTGAGTTCCGAAGGACAATTAATTTTCTATGATTTCGGGATGATGGGGCAAATCAAAACGAATGTTAGAGAACGATTAATGGATACCCTCTTTGGTATTGCTCAAAAAGATGGCGATCGCGTTGTGCGTTCTTTGATTGATCTAGGGGCATTAGCACCAACGGGGGATATGGGTCCGGTGCGCCGTTCGGTTCAGTATATGCTGGACAATTTTATGGATAAGCCCTTTGAAACCCAGTCTGTGAGCGAGATTAGTGATGATCTTTATGAGCTTGCTTACGATCAACCCTTTCGCTTTCCCGCCACATTTACTTTTGTGATGCGAGCTTTTTCTACCCTGGAAGGTGTGGGAAAAGGGTTAGACCCACAATTTAATTTTATGGAGGTTGCAAAACCGTTTGCAATGGAAATCATGGCAGAAAATAATGGGCAAGAAATGCGCGATAACTTCCTTAATGAGTTAGGAAGACAGGCTGCACAGGTTAGTAGTACTGCACTTGGATTGCCCCGTCGTTTAGAAGATACGATTGACAAGTTAGAACGGGGTGATATTAGGGTTAGAGTACGTTCCGTAGAAAACGATCGCGCTTTGCGCAGGATTAGTACGGTGCAGCAAGGGACAAATTATGCCGTGATCTTTAGTGCTTTTACTATTTCTGCAACAATTTTGCTAACAAGTGGCTATGCTGTCTTAGCAGGGATAATTGCTGGGTGTGCAGGGATAACAGGCTTTGTTTTCTACCGTTTAAATCGGAAAATAGACCGTTATGACCGCATGTCCTAAGATTATATGAGTGGATGTTAGTAAGTCCTAATTTAATAATTTGGTAGTTTGTTACTTATGAAAGGTAGTTTTGCCGGTTCTACGGATGTGGGTCAAGTCCGTAGTGTGAACCAAGATAATTATTTAATTGACCCTGCGGGGAGATTTTTTATTGTCGCTGACGGTATGGGAGGTCATGCTGGGGGACAAGAAGCAAGTAAGATTGCAACAGATACGATTAAAGAGTATTTAGAAGAGAATTGGGAAATAGAGGTGGGATCTGAGGATTTGTTGAAAAGCGCGATCGCGCAAGCCAATGAAGATATCCTTGCTGATCAAAGAGAACACCCAGAACGAGCGGAAATGGGGACAACGGTAGTTTTAGTCATTTTCCGCCAAGAAGAATATTGGTATGGTCATGTGGGAGATTCTCGCCTCTATCGCTTCAACGGTTCACAGCTTCAGCAAATTACCAAAGATCATACCTGGGTATCACGGGCGATAGATCTCGGACATCTCAGTGCAGAACAAGCAGCGGATCATCCCCTGCGCCATGTCTTACTTCAATGTTTAGGACGGCGTGATCTCCATCAAGTTGATATAGAACTAATGGAAGTTAACTCAGGAGATATTTTACTACTCTGTAGTGACGGTTTATCAGGGGAAGTTCCCGATAGCAAAATCAAGGAGTATTTGACCTCAGCTATCAGTTGTGAATCTGCAACAACTGGCTTAATTCAGGCAGCAAATCAAGCTGGTGGGGCAGATAATATTACGGTAGTGGTCTTAGAAGCATTCATTGACACTCCCCTGCCTAAAGGGTCGAGGATTCTTCATTCATAGACCCAACTTGCCCAAGCAGGATTGCTCCAACTAAAGTAGAGGTCAAATCTCCTGAAGCGTTCGGATCTAAGATCCAAGTTCCGCTATGCCCTAGCGTACTCAAGGCGATTTTCAGAATATTAATAGCTGCGTTCCAATCCCTAT
>JBBQDV010000144.1:0-8082 GCA_038320005.1 Cyanophyceae cyanobacterium | reverse complement strand
TTGGGCAGTGGTCGCGGGTCATCAGTCTATCTCTCAGTTAGAAAAGATTTTTGACAATCGCTATTTTTTAGCTTCTTCTGAGTTGAATTTTCTCAATGCTCTCTTGTTTGAAGATCCTTAGTTATCCTTTACAATCAGGTTACAATAATTAAAATAAGTCGGTCTTACGCATTAACTTTATGATTTGGATAGCAACCCAGATGTCTGCACTACCTATGTTGTAAAATTTTGTATTTTCCGTAAGTCCTAGTCTAAACAACAGTAATTGAAGACGAGAATTAATTAATGCCAGAATTAACCCTTCAGGAACGTTTTGATAAACTACTGACCACTTTCCAGAAAACAAATTTTCTGGATAATCAAGGAATCGGCAATGAAATTGGCTTCTATATCTTTGATTATGCTCCAGAACATGAACCTACAGTTACAAAGCACTTACAAGAATTAAAATTACAATTGCTAAGTTTGCCAAAACCTGTGCAGGTACGGGAGATAAATCTTTATGAGAGTCTTCTTAATCTTCTAGAGACAAGAGGTTTGCTACAAAAGGTAATGGCGATGGAAGTAACCAAAGGTAGTCAAGCTTTACAGAAAAAAATTAAGCCTTTGGTTAGATCTGAAAAAGTGATTGAACAGATCCAAAAGCAGCTTGACGGCAAGGAAGAACTCATTTTTTTAACTGGCGTGGGGGCAAGTTACCCTCTCCTACGTTCCCATACAATCTTAAATAATTTGCATGATATTTTTGATCAAATTCCCTTAGTCATGTTTTTTCCTGGTGCTTATGACGGGCATGAGTTACGATTGTTTAATATTCTTAAGGATGATAATTATTATCGCGCCTTTCGCCTCATTCCTCGCCAGGAGCTTGCCTCATGAAAATTGCTGAACTCTTTGAGAAAAATATTACTCGCAATATCAACGGTGTTATTAAAGTAGGACAACAAGATTCAGCAAATATTTATCAAGAATTAGATGAATACGTTGTCACAAAAGAGCTTGATAAGCATTTTCAGACATTTTTTGAACGCTACGCTAACGCCCTAGAACAACCAACGGATAAGATGGGGGTCTGGATCTCAGGATTCTTTGGTTCGGGGAAATCTCACTTTCTCAAAATTATCTCCTATCTTCTTGCTAATCGGGAAGTGAATGAACGTCAGGCGTTAGACTTTTTTGATGAGCAACGAGTACCTGATCCAATACTAAGGGGAAATATTGCCAAAGCTGCCCATAGTTCTACGGATGTAATTTTATTCAATATCGACTCGAAAGCTGATGTAAGTAGTAAGAATAAAAAAGACGCGATCGCGCAAGTTTTTCAGAAAGTATTTGATGAACACTTGGGTTATTTTGGCTCACAACCAGCCTTAGCTGAATTTGAGCGCAACCTAGACCATCAGGGTAATTATCAAGCTTTTAAGACAGCTTTCCAAGAGATTAACGCAGAAACATGGGAAGCCAGCCGAGATGCTTGGGGATTTTGCCAAGACGAGATAGTAGAAGCTTTGCAGCAAAGCACAGGTATGAGTGAAGATTCCGCAACACGACTCCTCGAACGCCTCGATGAAAACTATAGCCTTAGCCCTGAAAAGTTTGCCAATACAGTCAAAGACTATTTAGATACTAAGGGCAAACATCATTACTTAATATTTATGGTGGATGAGGTGGGTCAATATATCGGTGATAATAGCGACCTCATGCTTAATCTGCAAACCGTGGTAGAAGACTTAGGGACTTACTGTCAGGGACGGGCTTGGGTTGCGGTCACATCTCAAGAAGCAATGGATGAGATCACCAAAAATAAACTGAAAGGGAAAGACTTCTCGAAAATTGTTGGTCGTTTCTATCGTCCTTTGAGTCTCTCCTCCACCAACACCGATGAGGTTATCAAACTGCGTTTACTGAAGAAAAAAGACGCAGCCCAACAAAGCCTTCAAGCCCTCTATGCCCAAAAACAAGCTATTCTCAAGAATCAGATTACCTTCACCGCTGATAGTGCAGAGATGCCAGGGTATCGGAATGAAGCTGATTTTGTTGGTGCTTATCCGTTTGTAACCTATCAGTTTAAGCTGCTGCAAAATGTCTTTACCCAGATTCGCTTAATGGGGGCAGCAGGAAAGCATTTATCTGAAGGCGAAAGGTCTTTACTAGATGGTTTTCAAATTGCATCGAAAGCCGTTGCAGAAAAAGATCTGAGTACCTTAGTCCCATTTCATACTTTTTACCTAGCAGTTGAGGGGTTTCTGGATACGGCGGTGAGTCGGGTCATTGACACAGCAGCGACGAATCCGCAACTGCAACCTTTTGATATTGATTTACTCAAAACCTTATTTTTAATTAAGTACGTCAAAGAAATTAATGGCAATGTAGATAACCTTACGACTCTTTCCCTAAATCATATTGACCAAGATAAGCTGAAACTAAAAGACAAGATTGAAGAAGCCCTCAAACGCTTGGAAAAGCAAACCCTGATTCAAGGTATTGGGGATGTTTACGAGTTTCTCACTCACGAGGAACAAGACATTGGGCGAGAAATTAAGAATACGGAGATAAATCCAGGGGAAGTAACCAAAGTGTTGCAGAAAATGGTTTGGGATGAAATTTTTACGGACAAGAAATTCCAATATGATCTACGACATCAGTATGACTTCAACCGTTTACTGGATGATCAAAGCTGCGGAAAACAAACTAATGACATCGGATTAAATATTATTACTCCCTATGCTGACCGTTATGGAGAGTTACGGGAGGATAGTCAATGTCTTAGCCAAACCTATGCTAACCAAGCGGTGTTGGTGAGATTAGCAGCTAACTCTTCCTGGTTAGATGAGTTGGATGAGTTTGTCAAAACTGAAAGTTATATTCAGCAAAAGAAAAAAAGTAACCGTACTCAATCCATCGAGTCGATTATCTCAGCACGAGGTGAAGAAAATAGTCGTCGCAAACAGAGATTACGAGACACCCTGAAAGATTTAATTGCCCGTGCTGATGTTTTTGCCTGTGGGAATAAAATCGAAATTAGTAGTCGTGAATCAAAATCTCTTCTTATCCAGGGATTACGGTATCTGGTAGATAATGTTTATAGCAAACTTAACTATATTGATAGCGGTTTTGAGAAAGAGGAAGATATTACTAATGCCCTAGAGCGAGAATACGAGGAGGTAGGAACTTCAGGAGAAGCTTTCAATGCGCGATCGCGACAAGAAATTCTCACATTTCTCACAGATGAAGCTCGCACCCATCGTCACGTAACCATAAAAACTTTAGTTGATAAGTTTGGGAGTCGTCCCTATGGTTGGTCAGAGTTGGATACCTTGGGAGTGATGGCGGAGTTGGTGAGTGCAGGGAAAGTTGAGATTCGTCATGCCCAGAGTACAATGAATCCGAAGCAATCGGGTTTAGTAAAAGATATTAGGTCAAGTCAAGGAAAAAATCGCTATACAGTCCGTCTTGGAGAGGTTATCAAGGCTGCAAGTCTCAAGGTAGCGAAGAATTTAGCAAATGACTTGTTAGAAACTGTACCAGGGGATGCGAATAAGTTATTTGACCTTTATCAAGAAACCTTCCGAGGGAAAAGTCAACAACTGCAAGATTGGTTAAAGCAAGCAGAAACAGAAGACTTACCTTTTGTCTCACTGTTACAAACCCAGGTAACACTTTTAGAGGAGTTGTTAGCCCTAGAGAGTCCAGCACAGTTTTTTGATGCAGTACGCCAAAACGAAGACGATTTAGAAGATTATATCGAAGCTGAACAAAAGCTAAATTCTTTCTTTGCTGCTCAAGTGAAGCTATTTCGTCAAGCACAGCGAGATTTAAAAACACTAGAGCCAGATTTGCGTCACATTCAAGACCCAGAATTGTTGCAACGGGTGAAGAAGGTGCAAACTATCTTGAAAATGAGCGACCCCACCGCCCAAATTCCCCAATTACCGATGGAGTTAGCCCCTGTCAAAGAGAAAATACAGGAGATCTTACAAGCAAAAATTGAGCAGGTGAAGCAAAAAGCCACCAGTGTCCGCGAAGAGGTGGGTAACTATGTTGCTCAAACCTATGCTGATTTCGCTGACCAATTAAATGTAGAAAGATTTCAGCAGCAGCTAGAAGGGTTAGCAAATTCCGCTAATCAAGCCCAGACCGTTGATTCTGCCATTGCCCGTTCTACGGAGCTAGAAAGCCTCTCTCGTAACCTGATAGAGGAGATAGACCAACAAGCAGCAGCAATTAGTCAACAGCAGCAGGAAGCTCAAGGAGATACTTCACAGCCTGTAGTTAAACCTATTGTTTCTGTTCAGGTGGCAAGGGTGGCGCAAAAGTCGGTTTTGGAGACAACGGAAGATGTGGAGCAATATATAGGGGCTTTACGCGAGAAGTTATTGACGGAAATAGAGCAAAATCAGCGAGTAAGATTAGAATAAATAGATATCAGAATCAGACTTAGACTAGTGAGTACAGAAGGAATAATGGGATGAAAAGTATTGATATCAACAATTTCAAAAATATAGACACTTTAACTCAAAAAGAAGTTTTAGCGGTTGAAAAAGAAGGAGAAATCATTGGTTATTTCTATCCTGTTAGTAATGAAGCTAAAGTTAAACAAGCAAAACAAGATTTAGATGAAGTCATGGAAAAAGTTCTTCAAGAAACTGGCTTAACTGAGGAAGAATTTATTGAAATGTTTATGGGAACAAAAGATTTTCAATGCGCTTAGTTGTTGATAGCAATATTTTAGTCGCAGAACTACTACGAATAAGACATGGAAGTTTTAACAGAAGCAACTAAACAAGAAATAGTAACTAAGATTCTCGCAGCAAGAGAGAACCGAGATGAATATTTAGTCAATATGAAACAGCGACAACAAGAAGGCTTAGAAATCGCTCGAAAATGTGCTAATTTCCTTAAGCAAAAATACGGTGTAACGAAGGTGGTTTTATTTGGTTCTTTATTAAATCATGAGGACATGAATCCACACTCTGATATTGATTTAGCAGTTTGGGATTTACCAGAACAAGATTATTTCAAAGCAGTTGGTTTTTTAATAGAACTTGCTAATAGTTTTTCCATAGACTTGGTTGAAGTACAAAATGTCAGACCTTATATTCTTGAAGCTATCCAAGAAGGTTTAGAGTTGTGAAAAATATCAGGGATAAAATTATAAAAGAATGTAACAATCTTGAAAAAGTAATGACTATTTTAAAGGAAACTCTCACTTTAATTGAAAACCTAGAAAATGATATTTACTTCGAGAGTTTAATTGGTGGATTGACATTGTATTTAGAAAATTTTTATATGGGAGTTGAAAGGATTCTATCTTTGATTGCTAAAGAAGTAGATAAAATAATTCCTTCAGGGGGAAGTTGGCATCTACAATTATTGCAACAAATGACACTAGAAATTCCTTCTATTCGTCCTGCTGTTATTTCTGATGAAACCTATGAACAACTGAACGAATTTCGAGGTTTCCGTCACATTGCCAGAAGTTTATATGCCTACGATTTAGATTCCAAAAGAGTGATTGAATTAGGAAGCAAAGCTACTGAATGTCACAATCTTTTTAGGAAAGATATTGATAAGTTTATTCTCTTCTTTTTTTAGTGGAATTTATTTTTTCCTCCACCATCATAAATCTAGTTTTCATGTTACAGAATTTATTTTAAAATTGGAGAGAATTTGGGTATGAACCGCAACGCTATCAAGACTTTTGCTACCTGGGCGCGTACTTATCTAAGGGAACAGGTGACGGTGAGGGCGAAGTTCTATGGAATCACCAAAGAGGAGATTGAAGACGCAACAGAGGTGTCTGGGGGTCTATTGGTAGCAGGACAAACCCTGGATGCGGAGGATGCGAAGCTGTATAAGTCACTGCGCAAGGAATTAGATAATTTGCAGCAGACAAATAAACCTGCTGTGGCGGTAGAAAGGTTAATTGATGAGGTGGCTTATACCTGGTTTAACCGTTTGATTGCGTTGCGGTATCTGGAGGTCAATGGTTACATCAATACACGGGTACTCAGTAGCAGTGACCCCAGCTTGGTTGACCCCGATATTCTGCGAGAGGCGGGGGATATTGCGGATTTGGAGGAATTACCAGGGTTAGACCTGAATATTCTGGCGCAGTGGCGCAGCGAGGCGAATAATAGCCCTAATCCTGATGAGTTTCTCTATCAGCGTTTATTATTGGTGCAGTGTTCTGCCTTGGGTGAAAGTTTACCTTTTTTGTTTAACCCGAACCAAAAATATATGGGGTTATTTTTGCCAGGGACTTTATTAAATAAGGATTCTATTCTCCGTAGATTGGTGCAGGATATTCCTGAAACAGATTGGTTAGCGAAGGGACTGGAGGCGGAAGACCAGCAGGATGTGGAGATTATTGGCTGGTTGTATCAGTTTTATATCAGTGAGAAGAAGGATGAGGTGATTTCCGCGAAGTCGCAGGTAAAGGCGGAGGATATCCCTGCTGCGACTCAGTTATTTACGCCTCATTGGATTGTGCGTTACATGGTGGAAAATTCTCTGGGGCGGTTGTGGTTGGAAGCGCATCCTCAGTCTGGGTTACGGGAGGTGATGCCCTATTATTTGGAACAGGAGATCCCCCCTAGCCCCCCTTATGAAAGGGGGGAACAAGAAAAAATCGGGGATTTAGGGGGATCTAATCTTCAACCCCAAGATTTAACAGTGTGTGATCCTGCTTGTGGGAGTGGGCATATTTTGGTTTATGCTTTTACGTTACTATTCCATATCTACAAGGAACAGGGCTATCTTGACCGCGATATTCCAGCTTTGATTTTGACGCACAATCTCTATGGGTTAGATATTGATGAACGGGCGGTTCAGTTGGCGAGTTTTGCGGTGTTGATGAAGGCAAGGGGGATCAATAAGCGTATTCTCCGCAAACCACCTAAGCTTAATATTACGATGGTACGTCGGACTACTCAGCAAATGTTACTTCCTGGGTTGAATCCTGATGATTGGCAGGGGTTAATTGATGCGTTTAAGGATGCGGATAATGTGGGCAGTTTGATTACGCCACCGCAGTTTGATTTGGAGAGGTTACAGGGGCAGTTGGATCAGTTGCAGGGGGAGAGTCCTGCTTTTGGAGAGTTGATTTCGTCTTTACGGGGGTTATTGTTTCAGGCGGAGTTATTGCGAAAGCAGTATCAGGTAGTGGTGGCGAATCCTCCTTATATGGGAAATAAGTCTTTTAATCCAACGGTTAAGAGTTTTGTGAGTGAGAAGTATAAGGCTGGAAAAGCTGAACTTTATGCCTGTTACATTCTAAGAAATCTTGAATTATGTGCTGCCAATGGTTCGGTTGCAATGCTGACAATTCCGAACTGGATGTTTTTATCAAGTTTTGAAGATGTTCGCAAAAGAGTCCTTAATCATGCCTTTTTAGAAAGCCTCATTCACAATGGTAGAGGTGTATTTGGATCTGATTTTGGTAGTTGTACGTTTGTTATTCGCAACAGAGTTGATAAAGAAGGAACTGGTGTATTCAAACGACTATTTGAGAAGCAAGGAAGTGTTGCAAGTAATAAAGAACTAGCTGAAAGGTTCTTTGATAGTGATATTTTCTATACTAAACCTGCTGATTTTGAGAAGATCCCAGGAAGCGCGATCGCGTATTGGGTGAGTGAGAAGATTTTAGACGTTTTTGATAAGTCAGAACCTTTAGAAAATATTGCTAGTCCAAAACAAGGATTGGCAACTGCAAATAATGATCGCTTTCTTCGCTTATGGTTTGAAGTGAATAATATAGGATTTGGATATAGCAATGGTCAAGAGGCTGAACTTTCTAAGAACAAATGGTTTCCTTATAACAAGGGCGGAGACTTTAGGAAATGGTACGGTAATCAAGAATTTGTAGTTAATTGGAAAGATGACGGTGCAGCAATACGGAACTTTGGCACAGAGAATGGAGGGAAACAAAAATCTCGTCCCCAAAATACTAATTTCTATTTTCAAGAAAGTCTAAGTTGGTCAAAAGTCACAAGTAGTATTTTCTCTTTAAGATACTTTCCAAAAGGGTTTATATTTGCTGATGCTGGAATGTCGATCTTCTTCAAAAACAGTTTCTTAATT
>JBBQDV010000143.1:0-8140 GCA_038320005.1 Cyanophyceae cyanobacterium | reverse complement strand
AATGATGGCAATCAATGAATGCTTCATAACCTAACAAATCTTCATGCTACTTTCTAGGAGAAAATCTAAAATTGGTTGTCTCGATCCCAGACAACCGTACTAGAGTTTGCAAAAAAAAGTTAGCATGGTTAGAATGCTTCTTCAATTACCCAATAATCTCAGATAATTAATTTGTGACCACAGATACTAAATTTCTACGCAACATCTGGTATTACGCCCTACCTGGCAAACAACTCCAACGGAATCAAATCGTCAATAAAATAATCTTGGGTGAACCCATTTTATTAGGACGTACCCAAACGGGAGAACTCTTTGCGCTACGAGATATCTGCCCTCATAGAGGTATACCCCTCTCCTGTGGCAGCTTTGATGGTAAAGAAGTGGAATGTTGCTATCACGGTTGGCGTTTTGATGACAAAGGAGTCTGTAAAGCAATTCCTTCCCTAGTAGAAGGGCATGATTTAGATCTAAATCGCTTTCGCCTCAAACGTTATTTACTAGAAGAAGTACAGGGAAATATTTGGATTTATATGGCAGCAGGAGATCAAATAGATCCCCCACCCCCTAAGACAGAAGTGCCGATAGTACCTTATTTTGAAGGACAGACCTATCAACTAGCAGACTCAGTGCGTTTTAACTGTGACTTTGATCAAGCGGTACTTGGTTTACTAGATCCTGCTCATCCTCTCTATGTTCATCGTAACTGGTGGTGGCAAGACCGTCAGGAACTATATGAAGTATCCCAACCTTTCGCCCCTTCTGATTATGGCTTTACCATGTTACGGCACAAAATCAAGGCAGTCCCTCTAATTATTCAGCTTCTACTTGGCAATGAACCAGAAGATGAAATTTCTTTTCAACTACCTGGGGTGAGAATTGAGAAGATTACAACGGATAAATATAAAGTTTGTGATCTAACAGTGGTTACACCAATTTCAGAAACAGAGGTAGAAGTTACTTTTGTTATCTATTGGAATGTGCCTTTTGCGAGTGCCATCAAACCCTTATTATATCCTTTAATTAAACAGTTTCTCAACCAAGATAAGAAGGTATTAGAACAGCAGAAAATTGGTTTGCAGTACAATCCTAAGTTGATGTTGATTAAAGACGCGGATACGCAAGCACGTTGGTATTATCAAGTTAAGAAGGAATTTGCCAATTCTTTTGCTGAAGCTAGACCTTTTGAAAATCCAGTACCAGAAACTGTATTACGATGGCGATATTGAACAAAGTATTGAACGTGATCCTCAACGAGAATTAATTTTAGTTGGGGTTAAAAAAGGAGATAAACAAGGACTGAAATCCTCATCTTTAAAAGGGAATCATCTACACCAACGCTAAATAGACCGAAAGCGAGAGTACCCTATATACCACAGACGAGGTGGACGGATAATGCCTCAACGGGATCATCTATTTTTAGACTCTCGAAGGTGACGACAGCAAAAACAACCATAATACCCGCGATCGCGCCAATAAGAAAAGCACCCCCTATATTGACAAAAGCACAACTTCCTGTAACCCCATAGAAGAGCTACCATAAGTCTTCTAACTTGCCTCGAAATGGTTCGCCCCCAAAGGGTTGAAGACCAACGAGAGGATAATCGCTCTGACTTGGTGCAAAGATAATCAAAATTGCTTCAGAAAGATATTGAATAACTGCCTCAAAATTTTTCTTGATTTTCATGCTTTTAACTCCTTTACCCTTTTGCTGATGCTTAGGGGTTAATAACAACTGAAAAATATTTTTCTTGATGTTTCTATTATCAAGGCAAACTTTAGGTATAACTTCTCTTTGCAATAATTATTTGGCTATCTTTGCATAGCTTTATCTCCTTTATACTCATCACTCTCCCTTAAGTTGATATTTCTATATATTTGGGATAGGGGTCTTACGGTTAGCCCTTGACATATTTTTGTAAAAAGTTACGATTAGCAGAACAAGCTTTTGAATTATCTTTTTTATGAAAATAGCTCTTTTTGGGACGAGTGCAGATCCTCCAACTTTGGGACATCAAGCCATTCTGGAGTGGTTATCGAATAATTTTGATCTGGTGGCGGTTTGGGCTTCTGATAATCCTTTTAAAGACCACCAAACTCCTTTGAAGGACAGAATGAGGATGCTAGAAATTGTTATTGAACAGTTGGATACATCTAACCTAATTTTACGGGAGGATTTGAGTGAACCCCGTAGTTTACATTCGGTGGAAAAGGCGCGAAAGCTTTGGGAAGATGGAGAATATTTTTTGGTGGTTGGCTCTGATATTGTTGCCCAAGTTCCCAGTTGGTATAAAAGTAAGGAGTTACTCGCCAAGGCTAAGTTGTTGGTGATTCCCCGTCCTGGGTATGAGGTAAAACCCGACGCGATCGCGAAAATAAAACAATATGGAGGAGAAAGCGCGATCGCGTCTTTTCTTGCTCCCCCTACTTCCTCAACAGCTTATCGAGAAAAAAGAGATCCCCATGTCGTCTCTCCACTCATTGAAAACTATATTCGTCAAGAAAACTTATACAAATCCTCAGCCTAACTCTGAGCAGCTACTACCAAATCCGCCTCTAAGGTCAAATCAAGATTAGTGATTTCGGTTTCCCTGACCACAGCAGAATTAGCTTGAATAGGAACAGTTTCACCATTAACAAAAACTAACTGTTGAGCCACAAATTGCGCTCCTTCCCGAGTAGTCCTTAATTCTCCCATAACTTGCGTGTTGGCTGGAATCAGTAATGTACCATCGTTGGTGGTAATATTGGCAGCAATGACCATCGTTACGTTCATTGTTCCTCTTCTGCTGACAAGAATCCTATCTTGACGAGAAACAATGGGAATATTAACTCCAGCGGGGATGCGATAGTTGATAGCGATAGGGGTCTGGTTAACAAGATACTGAGAGTTAATTCTCTCCGCTTGTCTCTCATTAACCAAAGCTTGGTAAATTATTGCTGCGACTTCCCCACGAGTTGCTACGGATTTGGGATTAAGTTGGCGTAAATTGGGATAATTTACCACTAAGTTATTTTCTGTTGCTGCTGCAATGGGAGCAACTGCAAAATTAGCAATATTACCCCGATCCTGATAAGAATTAAGGAGATCATTGCTTGAACCCGTAGCTCGGTAATTTAACCCATTAGCCAGGGCGGTTAAAACTTGCTCCTTGGGAATGTTTTGGGTGGGTCGAAACAGGTTATTGGGATAACCAGATAAAAATCCTTTGCGATAAGCTTCCTGAATAGCAGGATTTGCCCAATAATTTCTTGAGACATCGCGGAAGTTACCCCCAGTGCGAGTTTCTGGCTGATTAAAAGCTTTTCTGACCATTGCTGCAAATTGGGCGCGAGTAACTGGGTCATTGGGTTTAAATGTCCCGTCAGGAAAGCCAGAAATAATGTTTCTGGCGACTAAGGCATTAATAAAGGGCGCAGCCCAATAATCTGGGGAAACATCGCGAAATCTACTTGCTTGCGCCACCGTTGGGGTCGGGCTAGTCAGGTTTGCAAGTAAGGGGACTACTCCAAAATTAAGGATGATTACTAAGGCTGTGGTTGATTGCCAAGATTTAATTCTAGTCATATTTTTGGGACTCCTAAAAAATAGATGAAAACCTAACTAAAATAGAAAGGTTTGTTACTCCCCAATCAGCGGTTGTCGGAAATTTAACTTATTTATTCTAAACTATGATTTTTTTTAATCAGGATAAACAACTAGACGAGCTTGGTATGGAAGTGCTGGCAAAAACCTGGGAGCAGTTCCCAGAGTTAGCCCGTAATCAAATTGCTTTGACTTGGTTGGTTTATGATCCTCCAGTGATTGTGAATACAGGAGGGGCGATTTCTGCGGAAGAATTTTGGAAACATTCAGGGAGAGGGTTTAGCTATCGGGGGGTTGAGCGAATTTATCCAGCAAGTGTGGTGAAATTATTTTACCTCGTGGCGATTCAGGAATGGCTCGAAAAAGGCATGGTGGTCAGTTCCTCTGAGTTAGAACGCGCGATCGCGGATATGATTATTGCTTCTAGTAATGATGCTACTAGTTTAGTTGTTGATATCTTAACAGGCACGACCAGTGGACCCGAATTAGCAGAAAGTCCTTTCAAAACTTGGCAATATCAACGCAATATTGTCAACCGTTATTTACAATCTTGGCGTTGGGAAGAGTTGCAAACTATTAACGTCAATCAGAAAACTTGGTGTGATGGGGCTTATGGACGGGAGAGAGCCTTCGTTGGGGAGCTAATGGAGAATCGTAATATGCTCACGACTAATGCTTCCGCAAGGCTTTTACACAGTATTATTGGGGGAGTGGCGGTATCAGGAGCGCGATCGCAACAAATGCTCACTTTTTTACAAAGAGATCATGCTCTTGCCCAAATGTCAAGTAATGATAGCGACAACCAAATTTCTGGCTTCCTTGGCGAGGGCTTACCCCCAGAAGCACAACTGTGGTCAAAAGCAGGTTGGACAAGTCAGGTGCGCCACGATTGCGCTTATATCGAACTGCGGAATCTTTCTCCTTATCTCTTAGTCGTGTTTACAGAAGGGGAAAAAGTTAGCCAGAACCAAAAAATATTACCTTTTATTTCCCGAAATATTGCTGACGCGATCGCGCGTCTATCCTAAGGCAGAAGTATAGAGCTTAAAATCTCCTCATAATGGAGTATATGACTTTTTAGCTATTATCTTAATTCACTTATGGATCAGCAAAATACTCCCTCCGTGGGTAGCATCTTAGAAGAAAATTGATTAGATTAACGATATATTGGTGGAATTTTTGTCCAACAATTAGAGATAATGGTTATGAGGGTGTCCTTATCCATTTTTTACCCTAATTTTGAGGAGTGATCGTGAAAAATACAAATTTACAAAAATTATCTGTTTTAAGTCTAAGTCTTTTAGCCTTAACTGCTAGTGCAATTTCTGCCCAAGCTGAAACAACTAAAACTAATCAAGTATCTAGTGAAACCGCTGAAATTTCCTTTAGTGACGAGCAACTCGCGATCGTTGATTTTGACGAAGCGAGGGATTTTGTTGTTGAGCCTATGCCTGGAACAGTCGCAACTTCTGCTGATGTTCTCATGCGACCCACTCAGGGAACTAACTTACCAGCAAACCAAGCTGAGTTAGAAGCGACCGATACCCCTGAAGTTGCTCAAGGAACTCTCGGTATTGGCAGACCAACTCGCTCAGGTCCCAGCTATATCGGCGCAGGGGTCAATGTCGGCGTGGGTGGTGACACTGGTTTAGGAGGGACTAATTTTGCAATTAACAGCAAAATTGGCTTAACTAATACCTTATCTGTACGACCTGCCGTAATTTTTGGCGATGATACAGCATTTCTCGTTCCAGTTACCTACGACTTCAGATTTGCCCGAGACGTTCCCTTTGAAACTGACCTACCTTTCGCTCCTTTCGCAGGCGGAGGTGTCATTTTCACGACAAGTGATAACGATAATGTCGGTTTTCTGTTAACAGGTGGTGTTGACGTTCCTTTGAGTAATAGGTTGACAGCAAATGCAACAGTTAATGCTGCATTTAAAGATGAAACTGAAGTAGGGCTATTATTTGGGGTTGGCTACACCTTTCCTGGATTCTAAGCTTAATTAATCTTAAAACTAAACCAAAAATAGGTAAAGTGGATATGCTCACTCTACCTATTTTTGTATCTAGCAATTTTTCTGAAATTACTGACCTGGGGTAATCTTATCTACAACCTTTAAGCTTCCTGCTTCTTCAACAGTCCAGACATCATAGCTACCGACGACATCCCCGTATTCGTCAATATCAACATTACCGCTTGCGCCCTGGTAATTAATCTCTTCACCATTACGAACTAACTCTATCGCCTCACAAGGATCAGAAACTTCTACCCCAGGAGCATTAGCAACTGCACTAAGATTATCCTTAATTGCTTCGCCACTATTCGCATTTCCTGCTTCTGCTGCTAACATCATTAAGATTGTCGCATCCCAAGTATGGGGAATAAAAGCTGAAAGCGAACGACCGGTGGTTTCTTGCCAACGACTAGAAAAATCTGCCAAAGCCTCGCCATCTGCTCCAGGAACAGTTCCCAAAGCCCCGTTAATAATAGATTTACCATCCCTATCTTTACCGACACGTTCAGTAAATCCTTCCGAATAAACCCCATCTGTAAGTAAGACTGTTACGCCATCGGTCAAGCCTTGTCGATAAGCAGATTGGAGTAGCAAACTACCAGTCTCGTCATAAAGAACTGCTGCGACTGCATCGGGTTGTTGACCAAATGCCCCTGCTGCTTCACTATCGAGGGTTGTGGCTTTGGGGTCATAACGGGTGGGGCTAGAAGCATTGACTACTGTACCGCCGAGTTCTTCAAAAGCACCCTTAAAGACTTGCTCAAAACCCACACCATAGTCGTTATTGATGACGACAGTAGAAACGCGCTCAAAGCCTCTATCCCAGGCGAGTTGCGCTAAGGCTTGTGCCTGATAGGTATCTGGGGGAGCAGTCCGCGCCCAATAACCGTTGAAATCTCCAGCTTCTGCGCGTTCAGTAAACACAGGGCTAGTGCTTCCTGGCGAGATGAGCATAACATTATTGCGCACCCCAATATCTACCGCAGCAGCAGAAACACTACTGGCGAAAGAACCAACGACTCCAGCAACATTATCAACACTTGTTAACTTTGTCATTGCGGATGCCCCAGCATTGGGGTCAGTTTGATCATCTTCAATCACCAATTCCACTGAAGCATTATTAACGCCGTCACAAGCGTTAATTGTATCAACCGCTAGTCTTACAGCTTCGGGCATGGCTTCACCAATAGAGGACAGGTCGCCAGTAGCTGGGAGCAAAGCCCCTAGTTTTAAAGTTTGGTTATCAGCACTATTATTAGTAGTATTGGTTGCTACACCATTAGTATTGTTAGCTTCACAAGCGGAAAGGACACTGGTTGCTATAGTAGTGAGGATAAGGCTTACTGCTAAACGCGATAGCTGTTCGGGTCGGCGTAGCCATCGCGCAGAAGTCCAATTTAAGTGTTTCATTATCAAAAGTTAACGATTAAAAGTATCATTTGATTTTAGACTATAGCCTCTCATCTTCTTGAAGTCTTGCTCAAATAAAAGACGATTTCTGGTGAATGCTGAGATTAGTTTACTCTAAGAGGCTGAGATGAGAGAAATATACAAAACTATTAGCAAAAGAGGTCTGGAGTGAAATTAAAATCCTTAAACTTTCTCAATAATCTTAATCGCGGAAATCAGCAGTTTGCGGTGATTGGCTTAGGACGCTTTGGGCGGTCTGTTTGTGCAACCCTTCATGAACTTGGCTATGAAGTTTTAGGAGCAGATATTGAGGAACGCAGAGTCGCGCAAGTTCTTACTGAACGAGTCGCAGCCCATGCAATCCAACTTGACTCTACTGAAACCAGTGCTTTAAGGGAAGCAGGTATCTTAGAATTTGAGACGGTAATTATTGCAATTGGCAATTATTTACAAGAAAGTATTATCACAACTCTTAATGTTAAGGAAGCGGGAGTTGCTCATGTTGTTGCCAAAGCGTCTTCGCAAGTTCATGGTAAGCTTTTACAGCGGGTAGGAGCAGATCAAGTTGTTTACCCTGAATACGAAGCTGGCAGGGCTTTAGCTTTCCGACTTACTAAACCAGCAATTCTTGAGCGTTTTGATATTGACTCAGAGCATACTATTGTGGAAGTTTTGATCCCTGAGCAGTTTAACGGTAAAACCATTACTGAGTTGGAATTGCGAAATCGTTATGGTCTTAATATTATTGCCATCGGTAAAGGTGATCATTTTGAGATCAATCCTCATCCTTCCCAAAAGCTATATAAAGACCAAGTTATGATTGTGGTTGGCTGTAATAAGGATATTCAGCGTTTACCACTTTAGATGTGGCTGTGGGGAAATTATGTGTTAATCGACAGTACATGTCGATTGACTAATTATATGACATCTTGACAAATTAAGTGTCATCTTTGTATTTAAGCCTATAATCTTCACTCTACATTGATTATAGGCTTTTTTTATTGGGAAGTTACTAAGAACCTGTATTGACAAATTAGGTGTCTAATCTTAGAAGTTTGCCAAATTATCTGTCGCATTTCATGAAAACAAGAATTATTATTTTTTGCCACATTATTTGTCATCTAAGA
>JBBQDV010000142.1:0-8163 GCA_038320005.1 Cyanophyceae cyanobacterium | reverse complement strand
TGACACTGATAACCGTCTTGCTATCACCGCAGCCATCCGTGAAGCTGCAATGAAAGATCCTTCTAACTTCGACCCCCGCCACTTCCTCAAGCCTTCTATCACTTATATGAAGCAGGTTTGTTTGAAGCGTTATGAAGCTTTCGGTACTGCTGGTAATGCAAGCAAGATCAAGCAAATGACTCTTGAAGATTATGCTGCAAAATATGCAAGTGGTGAGTTATCTGCTTCTCCTAAGAAGACTGTTAATGCTTAATTATTAGGACATGAGGGGAATTATTTCCCTTTGTATAAAAAAACTGGGTAGCAGGTCTGCCCAGTTTTTTGTTGTCTTGGTGTGGTAGATTACTTCTACACAAAGTAGAAGTGAGTTGAAGTTCTAGTTATAGTTAGCCAAGAGCAAGGACTTCTCCTGCTGCTGCAACTCCTGAAGAGGGGATTGGATGACCTAATTCTTGGAGAACTGCTTCTAATGCAGCGACACAGGTAAGGATATCGCGATCGCAAACAAAGCCTAAGTGACCAATACGGAAAATTTTGCCTTTGAGGTGATCTTGTCCTCCTGCTAAGGCTATATCAAATCGCTTCCGCATTAAGGAACGTATCTGTTCTGCATCGACTTGAGTGGGGGCTACGGCAGTCACGGCGGTACTGGCAGCATTGTCTGGGGCAAACAAGTCTAAATTCATGGCTTTCATGGCTGCACGGGTCGCTTGAGTTAAGCGGATGTGACGATCATAAATACCTGCTAGACCTTCTGCTTTCATCATTCTTAATGCAGCTTGTAAGCCAAACATTAAGTTCACGGGGGGGGTGAAGGGGGTGCTATTTTTGGCGTTGGCTTTTTTGTACCGTGCTAAATCGAGATAAAATTTAGGCAGTGTCGCTGTTTCGTAGGCTTTCCATGCTTTCGGACTAACTGCAACGAATCCTAAGCCTGGGGGGACCATGTAACCTTTTTGTGCGCCAGAAGCGACGACATCTAGACCCCAAGGACCACAGGGGAGGTTATAAGCTCCTAGACTGGTGACAGCATCGACAATAATCAGGGCTTCGCCGTGATCTTTTACGGCTTTATTGATGCTTTCGAGGTCGTTGATCACACCTGTAGAGGTTTCTGAATGGGTGATGATAACGGCTTTAATTTCTTTATTTTTATCTGCGGATAGTTTACTGGCAAATTCTTGGGGGTCTAGGGCTTTTCCCCATTCTGCGCTGATAATTTCGACTTGTAAGCCGAAGGTTTCCGCCATCTGCGCCCAACGTTCACCAAATTTACCGTTGACTCCGACTAAAACGCGATCGCGAGGACTAAGAAAGTTAATAATCCCTGCTTCCATTGCGCCTGTTCCACTTACGGTGAGATGCAAAACATCATCTTCGGTTTGGTGTAACCATTTGAGGTCAGCATTCACTTCTGCGAGAAGGTTACTAAACTCGCCACTGCGATGTCCGATGGGATGTCTGCTTTGGGCAATTAGGACACTTTCTGGTACAGGAGTAGGTCCTGGAATCATCAACATCTGTTTATCTTGCATAGTTTATCCTCTTTATTCGCTTTCCAATATTTGCTCTTTGATGCAATGCCCTCGCAACAACAAGCGCAACTTCTTAGCTTAACTTATTTTGCTTGACTCTCAAAGCAGGTAATAATAGGGTTCAGTGACCCACGTTTTATTATCATGACTAAAGCCATCGAACTTGCAAAAGTCCAACGTCGCAAGCGTAAACGCCGTAATCTCTGGTTTGAGAGAATTATGGCATCTTTGGCTATATTTAATTTTGCCTTAATTCTTTTTGATCTGACCTATCTTCCCCTACGGGATTTTTATTTACGAGAACTTCCCTGGTTGACGAGAGTATATGATCCAGTGAAAGCGATTAAACCTTATCGAGATACAGTTAATTACCTCAGAAATGTTGACGAATTGCAAGAAGAAATTGCCCAAAGGGGGTTAGAATCCCCAGGTGTTGAGCCGATTTTAGCAGATTTGCGTGAACTTAGTGAGGGGATGGTGGATGAGAACCCTTTCGAGTTAGCGAATAAGACTGGAACTTTGGAGAGACTCAAAAACCGCATACGCGATCGCGTTCCCAATCCCCAAGATTCTTCTAAAGATGCTTTTCGGGAATTCTGGACTCAAGAGTATCTTAGCGGAGAAAGTTGGCAAGATGAAATCGGCTTTTTCAATCAGAGAATCAGACCTTTAATGGCAACTAACTATTTTCGACCTTATGCAGAAACTGGTGATTTTGTCAACTACTTTTGGATAATTGATCTCCCTTTTGTCATTCTCTTTGGTCTAGAATTTTTGGGTAGAACCTACTACATTCATCGTAGCCACTCTGGCTTAAGCTGGTTTGAAGCCATGACTTGGCGTTGGTATGATGTTTTTCTCTTTATTCCCTTTGCGGGGCTTTATATCCCGACCTGGGCAATACTAAGAATAATTCCTGTAACTATTCGGGCGAACCAAGCAGATTTAGTAGAACTAAGCCCAATCAAAAAGCAAATTAGTCAGGGTTTTGTTGCTAATATTTCCCAAGATATGACGGAAGTTGTCTTGATCCGTTTAGTTAATCAAGCCCAAGGTGCTATTTCTAACGGAGAAATTGCTAACTGGTTATCCCAACGTAACGCCAAGACTTATATCAACATCAATAATATCAATGAAGGGGTTGCCCTGACGGAGTTATTTTTAGATTTAATGATTAAGGAAGTTCTCCCAAAAGTCCAACCAGATGTAGAGGCTTTATTACATCACAACATTGAGAAAATGCTGCATCAGTCTCCTGCTTATCGAGAATTACAGCGTCTTCCTGGGGTCACTTCTTTTGAAAGCAATCTCACTAGCCGTCTGAGTAAAGAAATGACCGCAACGTTTTATGGTATCCTCAACGGGACTCTTAAACCCGATCCAGTGGGAAATGAATTAACCGAACGGTTAGTGGAAAATACGAGTAAAGCTTTTACTACTGAAATTCAAGCTAAAGAAACCCTCAATGAGATTCAATATTTGCTTAATGCGATGCTTGAAGAAGTGAAAATTAATTATATTAAGCGATTGTCCCAGGAGGATGTAGAAGATATTCTGGAACAGACTAGAGTTTTACATCATCAAGCGGATGTTCCCAAGTAGGGTGATGGGGTGATGGGTGAGGGGGTGAAAATTCTGAACTCTGAACTCCAGGATGAAAGAGCCTTGCTTGCTTAGGATTAGAGATAGTAACCTATAATCCTAGATTGGGAAACTTTTAATAGAAACTAATATGACCAACACATATCGTATCACCCTCTTACCTGGGGATGGCATTGGACCAGAGATAATGGCTGTAACTGTGCAAGTATTAAATGTAATCGGGAAACAGTTTAACCTCAATTTTGAGTTTACAGAAGCTTTGATTGGTGGTGCTGCGATTGATGAAACGGGGAATCCTTTACCAGAAGAAACCTTAGAAGCCTGTCGCCAAAGTGATGCAGTTTTACTGGCTGCGATTGGGGGCTATAAATGGGATAATTTACCTCGCGAACAACGACCTGAAACAGGATTGTTAGGGCTTCGGGAAGGATTAGGGCTGTTTGCAAATCTGCGTCCTGCGACCATTTTACCCCAGTTAATTGATGCTTCTACCCTGAAACGGGAAGTGGTAGAGGGAGTTGATATTATGGTGGTACGTGAATTAACTGGAGGGATTTATTTTGGTAAACCGAAGGGGATTTTTAACACGGAAACGGGGGAGAAACGGGGCGTGAATACGATGGCTTATACAGAAGGGGAAGTTGACCGCATTGCGAAGGTTGCTTTTGAAATAGCCCAAAAACGCGGTAATAGGCTTTGTTCTGTGGATAAGGCGAATGTATTAGATGTATCTCAATTATGGCGCGATCGCGTTATCCATCTTTCCCAAAATTATCCTGAAGTTGAACTTAGCCATCTATATGTTGATAATGCAGCCATGCAGCTTGTCCGCGCCCCGAAACAGTTTGATACTATTGTTACTGGTAACTTATTTGGTGATATTCTCTCTGATGCTGCTGCGATGCTGACGGGAAGTATCGGGATGTTGCCCTCTGCGAGTCTAGGAGCGAGTAATCCTGGGGTATTTGAACCCGTACATGGTTCTGCCCCTGATATCGCCGGAGAGGACAAGGCAAACCCCTTAGCGCAAGTATTAAGTGCTGCGATGATGTTACGCTATGGTTTGGATCAGCCCGAAGCTGCGACTAAGATTGAACAAGCTGTAATGACTGTTCTTGATCAAGGCGATCGCACTGGGGATATTATATCAGAAGGCAAAAATCTTTTAGGATGTAAGGCAATGGGAGACTCTTTGCTTAAGGCGTTATCTTAACTGAGAATTGAGAATTGAGAATTGAGAGTAGTGGAGAAAGATCTTTCTTAGTAAGGGTTTTACCTTAATCTTTCTCAGGGGAGATGAAAAAAATCCTCAGATAAATTTACAGAGAATAAGAGGCAAAAGGTGGTACACACATCCAACTATCAATCGAATACTCCCGTTAACGAGTTAGATTTACCGACACTGATCGATCCAGTAATTATCAAGGCTGCTAGGACAATTTATCGTGTCCATTCTGAATATCTTAGCGAGCAATTTTATCGTCCTTTCGGAGTTGCGGTTGATCGTCATACCTATCGAGGTAAACCGATTTATCATCCGAAGCCGATCTTACTTTTTGGTGAGTGCTTTGTGCCGATTGAACAGGTAATAACTGATAATTAGCAGCAACTGTCACGAACCCGCCGTTGACCGCTAACACGGTTTGACTGGGGCTTGTAGAAGCCTGAACGTGACCAGACTAAGTTTTTTAATAAACTCCCTTATTAGAGTCATTACACCTTGAGATACGTGCCAGTCTCTCGCCCTGTAGTCTAACTTTAAACAGATTTAATCGGGTTAAGTCAGTGAGTTAGACCGAACAAGCCCCAATAAGTTTGTCGAGGCAGAAATTACCCAAGCAATTGGAGTTACCCATGTCTAATCATGTTTTCGTTATTGATACAAACCAAAAACCTTGCAACCCAGTTCATCCGGCACAAGCAAGATTGTTACTGACTCAGAAAAAAGCTGCGGTATTACGTCGCTATCCTTTCACCATAAACCCGAAATCTCTGGTATTGAATATCAGCTTTAACGGGAGTCCCCTGGAGGTATAATGATGGAAATTTTAGGTTATGCCGTTGCTAGTTTGCTTATCTTTGCGTTTGGAATCTCCATTGGTAGCTTTCTCAACGTTGTTATTTATCGCATTCCCGCAGGGCTGTCCTTGGTACATCCTCCTTCTCGTTGCCCTCAGTGCTATCACAAGCTAGGTAAAACGGAAAATGTGCCTGTTTTGGGGTGGTTGTGGTTAAAGGGACGTTGCCGTTGGTGCAAAACGCGGATTCCTTCTCGTTATCCCTTGGTAGAAGGCTTTACAGGATTGTTATTTCTCCTGGTTTTTTGGCAATTTGGCTTTAGTTTCCTCACCTTGGGCTATTGGGCATTTTTGAGTTGGCTTTTGGCTTTAACCCTGATTGATTTTGATACGATGACTTTACCAAATCCCCTTACTCAATCGGGTTTGGTGGTGGGGCTGATGTTTATGGCTGGTTTAGGTTGGGTACAGTTTGGCGAACCTTTGGGGGTGCTGCGTCAACTGATGGTAGGAATTACCGCTGCGGTGGTGGGTATTTGGCTTTTTGATGGGATTACCCTCCTTGGTTCACTGATGTTAGGACAAGCTGCGATGGGGGGTGGAGATGCTAAGTTAGCTGCGATGATTGGGGCTTGGTTAGGTTGGAAATCTTTACTACTGGCTACTTTTCTTTCTTGTCTGGTTGGGGCTATTATTGGTGGGGGCGCGATCGCGATCGGCTTATTAAACCGCCGACAACCGATGCCCTTTGGTCCTTTTCTCGCTTTAGGTGCAACATTAACGATCTTTTTTGGTGATCAGATTATTGCGACCTATATCGATTTATTTTTTCCTTTTATTTAATCAGCAAAATAGACCTAGATCCTTTCCCTTGGCGCGTCACAGACGGATTTAACTCAACAGGTAAAGAAACAGCTTTTCCCCACTGATTAGAGAATTGGTGTAACAAAAGTTCTTGACCATTACGAAAACCATCTAAGTTACCACTGCCATAGTTAAGCATAGCAAACCAAACTGTGCCATTATCTTTGGTAGGTAATGCCCCAGCCAAAGCACTAACGTTATTTAGAGAACCCGATTTAGTCAGGGTTAGGGGTGGAATTGCACGAGAATTTAGTATCCCAACATCTTTTCCAGTAATGGCGACCACATCGCCAACAGTGAGTTTATGGGGTGCGAGGATTTCATTAATCGCCCGAAACATGGCGACAGTAGCGCGAGGAGAAATGCGGTTTTCTTCCCCTAGTCCTGAACCGTTAATCAGTTGTATTTCCGTTTGGGGAACTCTCGCAGCCTTTGCTGCTTTTTGGGCTACTGCTTGCGCCCCTCCCACAGTATTAGCCAACATTTCCGCCATTGTGTTATTACTATATTGATTCATTTGTTTGAGGAGTTCTGCCACAGGGAAGGATTCATGGCGGATGAGGGCTTCAAACTGATTGGGTTGAGAGTTGGCTGTTTTGACAACTCCTGTAATCTGGACTTGGGGTTTTGGGGTATTGGGGGGAAGAGTATTATATTGGCTTTGGATGGTACTTGACCAAGTTGAGGAGTTAATTCCTTGTTGAAATAATGTTCCTGCGGTTGTGGGGTTAGCTTCAAAGTTCATGTAAAACTTGTCAACGATAATTAAATCCCCTGTTACTCTAGTAATTCCCTTTTCATTGAGAAGATTACCGATCGCGATCGCGTTTTCCCAAACAAAGAAAGGATCTTGATCCCCCACAATTACTAAATCCCCTTGTACCACACCATCTTTAACTGTTCCAGTCGTACCAATTTCGGTAATAAACTGATGATCTGGTTCAAAAGTAGCAAGAGTCGCTAAAGTAGTGGCAATTTTCGTCAGCGAAGCTGCGGGTAAAGGGGTTGTTCCCTGATGAGAGGCGAGGAGAGTATCATCGTTTTGTAACCAAATTCCTTGGGATTCTTCGACAAAACCTTGGGCGACTAATCCCGCAATATATTGCTCTATTTGCGCTTGGGAAGGGGGATTCGGTTGATCTGGTGCAGCAGTGAGAAGCTTTGGTTCTTCAATTTCTACTGGGGTAATAACTTCTGTTGCTTCCACTTCAGGTTGAGGAGACTGGCTAACTTCTAGGTTTGAACAACTCGCAACTAACATACTTATACCCAAGATAACCGTGAAAGGAATTTTCTTACGCATATAACTAATAAAAAAAGGATTATTCACAACCGAGAAAACATGAGTTAATGTAAATAGCAATCTCAGAGGATATTCATGGAATTACTAACATCACAGCATTTAAAAGACCAAACAGCGATTATTACTGGTGCATCACGGGGAATTGGTCGCGCTATTGCTCACTCCTTAGCAGCAGAAGGAGCTAAAGTAGTAGTTAACTATGCTCGCTCAGAAGATGCAGCAGCAGGTATAGTTAAAGAAATCATTGATGCTGGTGGAAACGCGATCGCGATTCAAGGGGATGTCTCTAAAGTAGAAGAGGTTGATAATGTCATCTCTCAAACGAAAGAAAAATTTGGCACTGTAGATATTCTAGTGAATAATGCAGGAATTACAAGAGACACCCTTCTCCTGCGCATGAAACCCGAAGATTGGCAAGCAGTTATAGATTTGAACCTCACTGGCGTATTCCTCTGTACTCGCGCTGTCAGTAAAATCATGCTCAAACAAAAACGGGGTAGAATTATTAATATTGCCTCTGTCGCAGGGCAGATGGGCAACCCAGGACAAGCAAATTACAGCGCAGCCAAAGCAGGAGTGATTGGTTTTACCAAAACTGTCGCTAAAGAATTAGCACCGAGAGGGATTACCGTTAATGCGGTCGCCCCTGGCTTTATCGCTACTGATATGACCGCTGATATTAAGAACACCGAAGAAATACTCAAATACATCCCCCTCGGTCGCTACGGTCAACCAGAAGAAGTCGCTGGAATGGTACGCTTCCTCGCAGCAGATTCCGCAGCAGCTTATATCACTGGACAAGTTTTTAACGTTGATGGTGGGATGGTAATGGCTTAAGTTA
>JBBQDV010000141.1:0-8209 GCA_038320005.1 Cyanophyceae cyanobacterium | reverse complement strand
TAGACCACGGGCTTTTATTACCTGACCACTTGCCACATCTCTCGGCTTGACCGAACCGCACTCATGGCACTCATGGATTCTTACACTCAAGTCTTTTTTTACCCTAGCTCCACAGTCAGGGCATTCCTGGCTAGTGCCATTGGGGTCAACCTTACCGTAATAGACCCCACGCTTCATGCAGACCCACGGCAATACTTGATTCACAAATTGTCCCAATCCAGCATCAAGAGTGTGCTTGCCAAGCATACCTTTTGCCATGATGCGGAAATCCAAGTCTTCTACAAAAATCATCTGAGCTTGGTCGCACAAATGATGAGCAAGTTTGAACTGAAAGTCTTGGCGAGATGCTGCAATTTGTTCGTGAACTTTACCTATCTTCTGGATCAACTTGGCGCGAGTGTTAGACCTTTTCTGTTTTCGCTTCAAACACCGTTGCAGCAATTCAAGCTTGCGTTGGAGTTTCTGGAAAAAGCGTGGTCTAGCCACCTGCTCCCCTTCACTGGTAGACAGAAAATAACTCAGCCCGACATCAATCCCTATCGCAGCACCATACGGCACTACATCGGGAATATTGACATCAACCTGAAGGCAAAGTGTGACATACCAACCAGAATGCTTGCGAATCACCCGTACTGTCTTGACTGTGAATCCTTCAGGTATTGGACGGTGCAAGACAATGGGGATCAACCCGATTTTAGGCAGCTTGATTTTGCTTCCCTCGACTGGATTCGTCTTGAATTGAGGAAACAAGAAAGAACGGTATTGACCAAACTTCTTGAAGCGTGGAAAACCATGCCCTCTCTGTTTCCTTGCCACAAATGCCATCTCTACCCGACGAATCGGTTCTTGGATGACTTGAGACTGAACATCCTTCAGGTGTGGCAACTCTTTCTTAGCTGCTGTCAGCGCATTTTGCTGTTTGTAGTAGTCGGGATAAGGCGCATCAGCCGGAATGATGTACTCAGATTTCAAAGAACAAGAGTTGATGTCACATTTACGCGAATTTATCCAGTCCTTACGCTCCCTCAAGGCGTAGTTATAAACACTACGACACATCTCCAACCAAGACACCATACGGGTTTCTTGCTCAAGAGATGGATAAATTCGGTACTGCAAGTTCATCGTAAACATGACTCCACTCTAACATATTTAAGTAAAGTAACTACGTTGCCTAAAATATGTTCATTTTCGGGGTACTGTAGCTTGCTTCTGCGGAGCAGTACCCCTCAACTCACGCGGGATGTCCGTGTATCCCAACGATCATCTAAACGATAGAGCGCGGGACTTACAGCCTCCCGAACCCACCACAAGTTAAATAATGAATCTTCCCATCGGGCGACAAAATTTTATCAGTGAAATCAATCAACCTGAAGCAAAGATTGACCTGGGTAAAGCTGCCTTTTATATCGCACAAGAAGAGTATCCGCAGTTAGATGTAGAGGAATATCTCAACGCTTTGGATACAATGGCAGAAGATATCAAAGAACGCCTTCCTGAACCCCCCTACCCCCTGAAAATCATCCAAACGGTGAATCAGTACCTTTACGATGATTTAGGCTTTCAAGGCAATACTGAAAACTATTATGATCCTGGGAATAGCTATCTCAATCAAGTAATAGAGAAACGTACTGGAATCCCGATTACCTTATCCTTGGTATATTTAGAGATTGCTAAACGCCTTGATTTTCCCATGGTAGGAATTGGTATGCCTGGACACTTTTTGATTCGTCCAGAATTTGAGGATACAGGCATATTTGTGGATGCTTTTCATCAAGGGGAAGTATTATTTGCACAAGATTGTGAAGCTAGACTTGCAGAAATTTATCAACGTCCCGTACAAATGCGCTCAGAGTTTCTTGAAGCTGTAACTGCTAGACAATTTTTAGCACGAATGCTGACCAATCTGAAACAGATTTATCTGCAACGTCGGGAATTTAGTAAATCTTTGGCTACGGTTGAGAGAATCATTTTATTATATCCTGACAATATCATGGTAAAACGCGATCGCGCTTTCCTCAACTACCAGTTAGGAAACCCCAAATCCGCGATCGCTGACCTACAAGCATATCTTAAAGAACTACCCTATGCCCAAGATGCAGATATCATCCGTAAATTAATCCTCGAAATCACCACCCAACTCTAGCATCCCAGCACCCCATCCCCATCCAATCAAACTTGCGTGTGATGAACCTCTTCCGCAACGCGCTTGAGGCGACGTAACTGCGCCTTCATATCCTCCTGAGTCCACCGAGAAGCGAATAAATCAAAGCCCCAACGAATCAAAGGATTAGACGGTGTAAACTCAAAGCGATTAACTAAAATTGTACCTCTATCCGTAGGTTGACATTCCCAAAGATCGCGCCCTTTAAAAAAGCCCTCAAATCCCCATACAATTAGACCAGGTTCTCGTTCTAAAACCGTACTTTTCAAAGTTGGTTCAAAAAAAGGAATTTGAATAATAAAACGACTGCGACTCCCCACAGAAGTATCCCAAGTTCCCACAGGGTCACAGCGTAAAGCTGGATTGAGCCAACGGTGCATCAAATCACGCTCAACTATACAACGCTCAACCACAGTTGCACTAGCGTTAATTTCAATAGATTGCTCAAAAACTTGACGAGAGGGCATTGGTTACTCAGGATATTCGATCTATCTCTACTGTAGAGAAAATTGCAACATTAAGCCCAGTAAAAATAGAAAAGCTCCTGGGAGTCTTGCCATGTTTCGACCCCAAGAGCTTCTCTTACTTACTCCTCACACACAAATGCAGTATATCACTTTTTTACCTAAAAGCAAAACTAAGCTAGTGACAGTTATCAAATTGACCTAACTAAATTCCATACCATTCCTGTCTCCATTGCCTCATTTGGCTAATTTCCTCTTCTTGAGCAGCACTAATTTCTTGAGCTAATTTTTGTATTTCTGGACGTTGAGACTTCTCTAAAGCATCTTCAGCCATCTCCACTGCGCCGACATGGTGGGGAATCATCATCTGAATAAAGCGGAGATCGTATTCCTCATCCGCAGCACCCAAATCCATGCTCATCATCATCATTTGCTCTTGTTCTGCTGTCATGGGCATAGACTGACCCATTTCAGCATCATAAGCAACAGGGGTATCAGGAGCATCGGGATACCAACCTTGTCGCCACTCCCTTAACTGAGCAATTTCTTCTTCTTGGGCAGAAATAATTTCTTGGGCTAATTCTTGTATTTCTGGACGTTCAGACTTCTCTAAAGCATCTTCTGCCATCATAATCGCCCCTTGATGGTGAGGAATCATCGCATCAATGAAGCGCAAATCGTATTCTTGATCCGCAGCACCTAACTCCATACCCAAACCGTGATCCATACGACCAGGGTCTCCCCCCATCATTCGCTCATGAGTTTCTCCCATCGTTGTTTCGGTTTCAGTAGTGCTTGGGGGTGTACAAGCGGTTAAGAAAACTCCCCCAATTGAAGCTAAGACAATAACTCTCAAGATAAATGGATTACTTTTACGAAAATCATTTAATTTAAGTCTCATGAACACAATTTAATTACTAAGGGTACAGATCACAGTTTTAGATTCAGCGACAGAATTCCAAAACTTTATCCTGACTTAATACCCATTATAAATAATTAAACTGACCTTGAGTGTAATCTTTACGAACCAGGAGCTGGATCAGTAGCAGAAGGATAGACTCCATCAGCAACAATAATGGGTCTTCCTGTATATTGCTCTTCAAAGTCTGAAATTTGCTGCTCGTTCCAATCAAAACCAGCCTCTTCTATCAGTTCTCGGCTAAATGGACGTGCAGTCCCTGTCACCACAATATTTTCACCTTCTTCTAGGGGTATCCCTCTCGCTTTACCTCCCTCCTTAAGATTCTCCTCAACAGCAATGACTAGCACTCCCCTGTCATCAATCCAACCTTCTTCAAATAAGGCGAATGCGTTGGGAGCTTCTTCAATCATCCTGAGATCACCCTCAACAGCAATTTGTCTCTCCATAAAGTAATCAATTGGAGCTTCTGAAAGTTCTTCAGGAGTAGGTGCAAAAGCTAAGGATTCCGCAATAATAACAGGTTGACCTTCGTATTCTGCATACAGGTCTGATTCTAACGCTAAACCATATTGGCTCTCTATTTCAGGAAGACTTAATTCCCTGACTTCACCTGTGGCTTGAATCGGAATACTTGGGTCAGGAAGAGCAAAAGCTTCACCTGTTGTATTAATGACAATAACAGGTTCACCAGGATTCGCCTCAGTGATAAAACCGTACTCGCCAAGAGTGTCTTCAACTAAGCGTCTTATCGTAATCTCTTCCCCCTCCATTACCTGGGGGTCTCCTTCCGTAACATCAACATCAGGTGTAGTAGGGGTTGTCACCTGTGGATCTTCTGTCTCTTGAGGAATATCACAACCAGGAAGCAGTAAAGCAGTAATTCCCAAAATTGCGACTCCTAAGTATGTAGTTCTCTTTTTAGTCCAATGGATTATTTTAAAGTTTTGATTAAACATATGTTCTCCTTTTTATCCTCCTACAACGATAGCTATTATCTAGTCGATAAATACTCTATCAAAGGATCAATTAAACTGTTGACCAACATCCTTTGATATGATTTGAAAAAAATAGAGAGAAACAGCCGTGAGCCAAGAGCCAAGATCCAACCTCGAATCAGCACATATTTCTCGCGAAGATCTGCGGGATTTAATTCAATCACAGTTGCAACCCTTACTTGAACAAGAGAATCTTGAGGGAGCAAAAACATTACTCGTTCCAGTGCAATCAGCAGATATTGCTGATGTGATTGAACAGCTACCGAAAGGATTGCAGGTCTTGGCATTTCGCTTACTTTCCAAAGATAAAGCGATCGCGGTTTATGAATATCTCGAACCAAACGTCCAACAATCATTCCTTGATGAATTCAAACGTCAGGAAGTAATTGAAGTCATTGGTCATATGTCTCCTGATGATAGAGCCAGACTTCTCGAAGAACTTCCCGCTAAGGTAGTAAGTCGCCTCCTCGAACAACTTAGCCCTGAAGAACGCCAAGCCACCGCCCTCCTCCTGGGTTATCCCCCCGACACCGCAGGTCGGATTATGACCCCTGAATATGTGGTGATTAAGGAAAATTGGACAGTCGCGCAAGTTTTAGAAAGAACTCGCAATGCTTCCAATACCAGCGAAATTATCTATTATCTCTATGTCACCGATGCAACTCGTCACCTACGAGGGGTTCTCTCTCTACGGGATCTAATTACCGCTCAACCCGAACAAAGGGTCAGTGAGATTATGAGCCGAGAGCTAGTTTCGGTTCAAACTGATATAGACCAAGAAGAAGTTGCCAGAATTATTCAACAATATGACTTCTTTGCTTTACCTGTTGTCGATCATGACTCTCGTTTGGTCGGGGTAATTACTATTGATGATGTTATTGATATTTTAGAAGAAGAAACAACGGAAGATATCTATGCCTTGGGGGGGGTGCAAGCAGGAGGGGATAATTACTTTCAAACTAACCTCTTTAAAGTTGCTCAGAAACGGGTCGGTTGGTTGTTAATCCTCCTGGTGACAAATACGGTGACGAGTGCAGTGATTCAAGGTCAGGAGGCAATTTTGTCAAAATTTGTGGCTCTGGCTGCTTTTATTCCGCTTTTAATTGGGACAGGGGGAAATGTGGGGGCGCAGTCTTCAACAGTTGTAATCCGAGGGTTAAGCACAACTGAACTGCAAGGAAGTGAGGCAGCAAAAATCATTGGGCGAGAAGCAGTTGCGGGAACTATCCTTGGCAGTATGCTAGGAATAGTGGTGACAATTTGGGCATACTTCCTGCAAGATAATCTTGCTATTGCCCTGTCTGTTGGTCTAAGCTTATTTGCCATTACGGTCTTAGCTTCTGTTGCGGGTTCTGCATTGCCTTTTCTGTTTAAATATTTTAGCTTAGACCCTGCGCTGATGTCAGCCCCTTTTATCACCACTGCGGTTGATGTTTTAGGAGTTCTCATTTATTTTGCAATTGCTGGCTTGCTTTTGGATATGCCTCCCACTACTTCCCTACTCTTTTCTATTGAGTAATATCCCATGATTACCTCAAGGACTTGTTAGAGATAGAGAGGAAAAGAAAACCCACAGGATATGCCAAACTGAAGAAGCACTATTGAACGATTAAAGTGAAAAGCAAATGATGTTAACTGCTTGGGTGTTGGGGTGGGTGGTTTTATCCCTAATTATTTGGCTTATTCTCCTACTGTTCTGGGGGCAGTTTTGGCGGAGTGATCAATGTTTATCTACAGCAACAGTTAGTTTATCTGCTTATCCGATGATCGCGATCGCGATTCCTGCCAGAAATGAAGCTAACTTATTACCCGATACTCTCCCCTCTCTCCTCACCCAAGACTATCCAGGACAATTCCAGATTATCTTAGTCGATGATGATAGTACAGATAACACTTCAAAAGTTGCGCGTTCAATTGCTCAAAATCTTGACAAAATAGACAAACTGTGCATAATACCTGGAAAACCCTTACCCCCAGGTTGGACAGGAAAACTTTGGGCAATGCACCAAGGTACAGAATACGCCCAAACCTTAAACCCAGAATATATACTCCTCACCGATGCAGACATCTACCACGAACCCCATAACTTAGCCAAACTGGTTGCTAAAGCTCAAAATGAACAGCTAGACTTAGTTTCGCTGATGGTAAAGCTACGTTGCAAGAGTTTTTGGGAGAAATTACTGATTCCTGCTTTTATCTTCTTCTTTGAGAAACTTTACCCCTTCCGTTGGGTGAATAATCACCAAAAATCTGTCGCAGCAGCAGCAGGGGGTTGTATTCTAATTAGTAGCAAAGCCTTGCATGAAATTGGTGGAATTGCAGCAGTAAAAAACGCTCTGATTGATGATTGTGCTTTAGCTACTGCGGTCAAGCTAGATAAGTCAGGAAAACCCCAGAGAAGGATTTGGCTAGGGTTAGGAGACAAAACCCAGAGTTTACGCCCTTACGACTCTCTCAGCGCAATTTGGGATATGGTTACTCGCACTGCGTACACTCAACTAAATTACTCTCCCTTACTTTTAATCAGCACAGTAATTTCCATGAGTTTAATTTACCTTCTTCCTCCCCTCGCCTTGATTTGGGGGCTAGTTAGTAGTAATTGGTTAATTGCTGGATTAGCTGGATTAGTCTTCTTAATGATGAGTATTGCCTATTTACCAACAATACGCCTTTATAAATTATCTCCATTATGGGCATTTAGTTTAAGCGCGATCGCGTTTCTTTACACCCTAATGACCTTAGATTCTGCCCGTCGTCACTGGTTAAAACAAGGCGGAAGTTGGAAAGGACGAGTTTACTCGCAACATTAATAATATTTCTCATTCCTCACCAGACTGATAATCAAAAATCAAATAAGCTTTAGTTTTTAAGCTATACTCAGCTCAAAAGCTAATATCATGCGTCATTTGGCAGATTTCATCGACAATTTCCCCGAAAAACAACAGCTTTGAGATAAGATTATCGAAACCTAAAATTAATTATCGCCCAGATATTCAGCATTTTTTAACTTTGTTGAAATAGCATTAGGAAATATAAAAAACGAGGAGTGAAACGGATGAATTTATGTAATGATGCCCTGGAAATGCTGAAGCAGACCAGTCGAACCTTTTATATTCCTATTAATCGTTTGCCTTCAGGACTGAAAGAAGCAGTTGCTTCTGCTTACCTTTGTATGCGCGCTATTGATGAAATTGAAGACCACCCTGGCTTAACTAATGATATCAAAGCCCAACGCCTTCGCCAAATTAGTGCAGCCCTACAAGCTGGACCCGAAAAAAAGGTTTTTGATGACCTCTCAACTAGCCTCAGCCAAGACTCCCATCCCCTAGAAGAAGTAACAATAAGAATCGGAGAATGGTCACTCCTTGCGCCCCCCGAAATCGCCCCTCGGATATGGGATGCTACCGCAGCAATGGCAGACCGAATGGCATACTGGGCAGACCGTAACTGGACTATGAAAACAAAAGCAGACTTAGACCAATATACCTTTAGTGTAGCAGGGGCAGTGGGATTACTTCTCTCCGACCTTTGGGATTGTAACGATGGAACTCAAACAAATCGAGTTCATGCTATCGGCTTCGGTCGGGGTTTACAATCTGTGAATATTTTACGCAACGGCAAGGAAGATGGTCAACGAGGAGTTGACTTTTATCCCGAAAATTGGACA
>JBBQDV010000140.1:0-8279 GCA_038320005.1 Cyanophyceae cyanobacterium | reverse complement strand
ATTTGTTGGTCGTAGTGGAAGAGGTTCAAAGAAACATCGTCCCTATTCTTTCCTACGTATTGATGTTTTAGAAGGTAATCCTCCTAAGTTTCGCATTCGTCCTTTTGTGTCGGAGTTATATCAGCATCAATGGTATGAACGGGAATTAGAATCTTGGATTATTGAAAACAAATAACCTAGTTAAACATATCCATGTTCTGCTAAAAATTGCAGACTCACTTCCTCTTGCTGATGCTGAGGACGATAGCCTAAAAGTTTATCAACATATTTACCTAAAATATCTCCCTCAATATTGACCCAACTCCCAGGTTCTAAATATTGTAAATTCGTGGTGTTGTAGGTGTGGGGAATAACCGCAGCCTTCAACCAATTACCATCAGGGTCACATTCAGCGATAGTGAGACTAATCCCATTTACCGCAATACTACCCTTGGGAATTAGATAACGAGCAATTTGTTCTTGCCACTGTTGGGAGTGGGTAGAAATAGCCCCAAAGGTGATTTCCCAAGCAGTTTCTGTGGCGACCACATCCAGAAGACAGCCAACCCCGTCAACGTGACCAGTGACAAAATGACCCCCAATTTTCCCCCCAGCCCGTAGAGAGGTTTCTAAATTGATGTAGCTGTTGGTGGTGGTACTTTGTTCTAAATTGGTGCGCTTGAGGGTTTCAGGGGAAGCAGTGGCAATAAAACCATCAGCTAAGACCTCTTCTACGGTCAAACAGACCCCATCTGTGGCGACACTATCCCCAATCGCTAAATCTGTCAAAATCGCGCTAGAGTTGTCCTTAACGCTGAGGCGAAAGCGATCCCCTTCAAGGGGTTGAATTGTACCAAGGGCTTGAATTAATCCTGTAAACACGGTTTTTATCTAGGAGAATAAGAAAACAATAGATTGAAAATATTTACTGAGCCGATTGTCCTCATCCTGGGGCATACTTGGAGAAGAGAGCTTAAAACCTGGAGATCAGATGAACTTGAAACTGTTAATCTATTTTTGAAATTAGATCTCAACAACCCTGATCATCTGACAACATGATAGAAGTAGTGAGCTTGGGTATCGCTATTAAATAATAGTTTACCGCTTATAGTGACAATTATTAACCTTGATGCCGACGGTGTTATAGAGGCAAAATGAAATGATTGAAATGAAAGTTGCTGGAATTGCGTTAGATGCGATGACGCGAACCCCAATTGTTTTACTTAAAGATAGTTCTGATCGTCGCGCATTACCAATTTATATTGGGCAAGATCAAGCAAAAGCGATTGTTAATGCCCTAGAAAAGCAAAAATCCCCTCGTCCTCTCACCCATGACCTGTTAGTGAACATGATGACAGTTGGGCAAATGCACTTAGAGAAAATTATTATTCATGCTCTCCAAAATAATACATTTTATGCGGTGCTGTCAGTACGCCAAGGTAAGAAAACAAAAGAGATTGACTGTAGACCCAGTGACGCGATCGCGATCGCGCTAAGAACTGATGCGCCAATTTGGGTAATGGAAGAGGTCGTTGCAGATGCCTCAATCCCCGTGGATCGGGATGCAGATGAGGAAGAAAGACAGGCTTTCCGTAATTTTGTCTCTAACATCCGTCCAGAAGATTTCATTGAGCGAGGACGCTCTCCTGGTAGTGGTGAAACTTACGAGAGATAGTTTCGGGAATTGAGAATTAAGAATTGAGAATTGAGAATGGGGGAATTTTATTAGTTATCCTCCCCCCCTACTCCCTACCTCCCCTCAACCCACTCAATCACCTGATCTCCCAAACGAACATCGTTAAGACGATCAATCTCCCGTATTCCTGTCGGACTGGTAACATTAACCTCAGTAAGATAGCCCCCAATTACATCAATACCGACAAAATATAAACCATCTTCCCTTAATTTCGGTGCAAGGGTTTGACAAATTTCATGTTCTTTGGGTGTAATTTCTGCTTTGGCAATTCTTCCCCCTACAGCCATATTTCCCCGAAAATCACTTCCTGTCGGAATCCGATTTACTGCGCCAATGGGTTTACCATCTAGCATAATAATTCGTTTATCCCCTTCCGTTGCTGCGGGTAGATATTCTTGCACCATTACTGGCTCACGGTTCCATTTAGTGCTAATTTCAATTAGGGAATTTAAATTGCGATCGCGCTTTTCTAAAAATAAGATCCCTTCTCCTGCTTTTCCACTAAGAGGCTTTAATACCCCCGCGCCTTTTTTCTCCACAAAGTCTTGAATTACTTTTTTATCTTGACTAACAATAGTTTCAGGAATTACTGTGGGAAAGTTCAAAGCATAAAGCTTTTCGTTCGCTGCTTGTAAACTGCGAGGTTTATTGACAACTAAAGTTTTTTCTGGATTGACCAGATCTAAAATTTGGGTAGCATGAAGATAGGGAATATTAACAGGAGGATCTTTACGCATAAATATCCCATCCATCTGTTCTAAGGGTTGGAGATGCGCTTTCTGCAATTTATACCAGTATTCCGCAGCAAGCCAACGCCCTTCTACCAATTCCACTGGGGTTAGTTCCACTGGTTCTAGTAGTCCCCAGGCTTTTCCCTCAATTGCGCTGAGTTCATTCATCTGGACAATAAAAACTTCATGTCCCCTTGCTTGGGCGGATTCCATCATGGCGACACTACTATCATGACCAGGATCAAGCAACGAGATAGGATCAATAATAAATGCGAACTTCAATTTAATTTTCCTTTTACTGTTTAATATTTACAAGAACAATCAATAATTATTTAGATCCGCGATAAATTCGTTCTACTTGTGCAGGAGATAACCAACTTGAATCACTAGATTCTTGCTCAGAAATACGATATTCTGGTTCATCTACTTTTCCTGGAGAAAATCTCGTTTGAGTCCGTTTTGTGGGGATGTAAAGTTGAGTTTCATCTTCATCAGCACTAAAATCAATTTGGCTAGAGGGAGGAAGAAACTGATGTTTTACTGGATCGTAAGCAAGAACTTGTCCTTCTTCGATAGAATAGACCCAAGCGTGAAGTGCTAGTTCGCCTCGATATAGCTTAGAGTGAATAACAGGATAGGTGCGGAGGTTTTCAATCTGAGTAAGAACATTTTCCGCGATCGCGACTTCTAATAAGTCTTCTCCTTCGCGTTCTGCATAGTTTTCCCGTATTAACCGCCTTGTTGCTTCTGCGTGTTTTAGCCATTCATAGACCAAAGGCATTTCTTCCTCTAGGCTACTCAACTTCAGAAGCCCCTTCATTGCACCACAGTGGGAGTGACCACAAACAATAATATGACGAATATCCAGGGCGTGAATAGCATATTCTACTGTTGCGCCTTCTCCGCCATTAGTCGCTTCAAAAGGAGGAATAATATTACCCGCATTGCGAATCACAAACATTTCCCCAGGTTCAGCATTTGTGATTAAATTAGGATCAATCCGAGAGTCAGAACAAGCAATGAATAAAACTCGCGGATGTTGACCGAGAGATAACTCCTCAAATAAATCTCTGTGACTGGTAAAATAGCTAGATTGAAACTCACGCAGACCTTTAATTAACTTTTTCATATAAGAATTGACGGATTACTCACAGATAGCTAATACTTATTGTCCTGCGATTACGAATCCCTGGCAACTTATTTCTAACTGAACTCTGAAAACAACGAGCTTCTTACTATGCTTTTAGCGATTAAACGGACAGTTTTAGCCATAATCTTGATTATACTGTTTTGGTTTCCTACCCCTGCCCTAGCGGAGATGACAACTGACACCCCCACAAAGCCAGCAACGGAAGCGGTAAAGAGTTATTTTCTGATCGCTTTACCTAATGGATCTCGTCGTAGTGTTAAGCTTGACCCCCCTGCAATGCGATTAGGAATCACCTCAGAATCAGGAAACTTTGCAATTCGCTGTGGTTATAAAACTAATATTTATAGTTGTTCGCCTGGGAAACGCATCGAAATTAAAGCAGAGTCGGAACAACCAATTAGAGAAATATGGGCGGAGAATAGTCATGAAGACCAAGTTCGCTTAAAGATTAATGTGTACGAGAATAGCCAAGAGCCTGTAGGCGATCATTTAGACTTAGAAGCCAGCTTATCCGCCCAGCGAGTCGTCTCTGGGAGGCGATACTTGGGGGTACAGCGTAGAACATAGTCCATTGCAGTGGGGATGCTGATTCGGTGTCCTGGGGAGATGTAGAGGGGTTTGGTGTTGGTGCGCGATCGCAAAACGACCCCAATTTGTTCATTTTTATCATACAGAGGCTGCCAACTCCCTTTTTCTGAAGGATGAGGATTAGTGATGTTCACTGAGAAAATAAGTAATTAGAATGGTATTTATTTTTTAGTTATTTCTTTGAACTCAACCAAAAGAAAGATTAATAAAGTTTAGCAAAATCTTGACTTATTTATGATCAACTCTTTCTTGCGGTAGATAATTTTAGCTCTAAATCTTGTTATTGTTTTGGGTAGAGACGTGAATATAGATAAAACAAAAATTATTTAGAAGCCTGTCACCTATAAAAGTAATTGTACAAAAAATATAAGGGAATAAAATGGAAACACAAAGAAGAAGAGATGAGACAGTAATCCGTGAAGAAAAGGTTACAGCCGTACCTCAAGGAAATAACGTTACATCTCAGGCTAATCACCCTCATAAGCGTGCTGTCGGTGTTTATAAAAGACAAGAAGATATCGAAGCGGTAATCAGAGCGCTCAAGAATGCGGATTATGATATGAACCGCGTATCTTTAATCGCCCGTCATATTGAAGATATTGAAGGGGCAGAAGAAGTTACCGAAACCACAGGTAATGAAGCAGCAGAAGGTGCTGCTGCAGGGGCGACCACAGGAACTGTCCTGGGTGGCGTTGGCGGTTTTCTCGTGGGTGTTGGTTTACTGGCTATTCCTGGAATTGGTCCAATCTTAGCTGCGGGAGTAGAAATTGCTGCCTTGGGTTCAACTGCTGCTGGTGCTGGTATTGGCGCTCTTACGGGTGGTATTATCGGTGGTTTAGTCGGCTTAGGTATTCCTGAAGAAAGGGCTAAGGTCTATAACCAGCGCGTAAAAGCAGGTGATCATCTACTAATGGTTAGTGGTAGAAATGACTCTGATTTGGAGCGGGCTATCTCAATTATGCGCAATTATAATGCGGAAGAATTTGGGATTTATGATGCTCCTGATTTGGTGGATTCTAGTCAACAACAAACTCAAGTCCGACCTCAGCATCAACAGATGGAAGTAGAGCGTACTGAAGTAGAGGTACATCGTACTGAACCAGTAGAAACTCGTCCAACAGCGGTGACTAAGACAGAAAGTATTGATATTGATCGCGATCCTGAAGTAGTAATTGTCGATAAACGCCGAGAAAATCGGAATAATGTCTAATTAATCAGATCTAGCACTACGCAAATCTATTAGGGTGTCGTAGGGGCGTTGCTTGCAATGTCTCTACATTCTAATATACTTTACCTTCTGCGCCACCAAACTACCATAGCAGCTATTAAGCCTAGTAAAGGTACAATCAGCAAAGCTGACCAAGTTAACCCCATCGCCAGCCTAGCGTTCATCATGATACGACGGTCTTTTGGTTCTCGCGGACGAATAGATAATAACTGTTCCTCATCTTGACTCAACCAGCCAATACTATTGAGAAATATATCGCTATTGAGTTGCTGACCAAACCAGCCATCCGTCGCAAAGGTGCTATTACCAAAGACTACTAAACGAGATTTCGCTTCCTTATCTGTGCGTTGAAACGCCATAGCAATATTTAACGGACCTTCGATATCAGTTCCAGGATTGAACTCGACATCATCCGCTTCGATATCTCCTTCACCCCAACTCTGTTGATTGGTAATTGCTAAAGGTGTTGCTTCAATTCCATCTACTTCTCGATTTTTGATTGGTTGGGCGAGGGGATAGAAAGAAATACTATTTGCAAAGTTACGAGTAATTGGGTGTTCACCATAGTTGGTAATAACAGGAGTCGCTGGACCTAAACCAATGACATTTCCACTCCCTGACCCATCAATAACTACATAATCTGTTAGATTGACTCCCCACTCTTCTAAAATGGGGTCTAAACCTGTATTGCTATTAGGGTCAAGCAGTAATAACAGATTTCCCCCCTCGTTGAGATAATCTTGTAAAGCGACCACTTCTTCAGGAAATAAGGGACGCTGAGGACTTGCTAAGACAATTACATCCGCCGTTTCAGGGAATGCTGCTGCTTCTGCGAGGTTGAGGGGACTGACTTCATTTCCTTTCTCGCGAAGGCTACTAACTGCTTCTGACATCCCTCCTTCTACTTCATTTAATTCCGCTTCTCCATGTCCTTGAAGGAAGTAAATTTGTGCTGTTCGGTCTGTTTGTACTTGTTGGATCGCATTGGTAAGGCGAATCTCTGAGAGTCCTTCTAGTTGATTGATGGTCTGAACTTGTGGCTTTTTATCTTGATATTGTAGATAAACTTCTCCTAAAGATTGCACACCAAATTCCTGGGCGATACCAATTTCTTGTTCGGGGTTAACATAACGATAGTCGAAGTTTGTACTGTAACGACTATACTTGTCTAATAAATCGCGATCGCGCGGATTAGGAACACGGTCAAAGATATATACTGTCAATGGTTCATCAAGATTTTGAACGATTTCTTGAGATTGGTCTGCAAGGGTAAGGATTTGATTTTCAGTTAAATCAATTTTCGCATCAGAACGAACTGCAATAAAGTTAATTAATCCCAGGATAAGAAAAACAGCTAAGGTTGCAATTATCGCGTTTGTACCAACCTGAGTAGAATACTTATTTAAAAACCCCTGTTCCCATTGAAGAAATGAGGTTAATCCTGCCAAAATAACGATTACCCCTGCAATAATTAAGCCCAGAGAGGTAAATGACCAAACTCCCGAAATAAGTCCAGCAACTAACCCTGCAATTGCGATCATTAAACCGACAAAAATCAAGTATTTGAAATATTTCTTATAACTTTTCCAGGTTTTCATATATTAACTATTTTAAGAACGTCCGAATTTAAAGGCTTCAATGGATTGGGCGGTTAAAAAGATACCGAGGAAAATATAGCTTAATAAGATAACGATACTACCTAAATCTAAAATTCCCTGAGTCAAATTCTCGTAACTTTGCAGTAGCGATAAATGAGATAAGACTTCTCCTCCCCAACCTGTAACTTGATTAGCAATGGAGTCAAGAATCCACAAGAATAGAACTAAAACAAAGGTGACGATTGCTGAAAGAATGGTACTTTCGGTCAGAGAAGAAACAAACATCCCCAAAGATAATATTGCTGCTGCGAGTAAGATTAAACTACCATTTGCAAGCAGGGCGACAGAAAGCTGAATGGGAGGATTTGCAACACTTAAAGTAACCCCTTGATAAATAAATAAGGGTAAAACCATGAAGGTGAAAAAGGTGACAACACCAAGAAGTTTACCTAATGCAACAGCCCAATTTGTTACTGGAGAAGTAGCAAGAAGTTCTAAAGTTCCTCCCTTTTTTTCTTCCGTATATAGTCCCATTGAAAGTAAGGGTAAGATAAATAAAATTAGTGTTCCCATTACTCCCAAGAAAGCACGAATAAACTCATAAGCTACATCAGTGGGAGGTAAAGGAAATCCCATCTGTTCTTGGGCTGCTACTGATTGAATTATCCCTTGAGAACCTAAAAGAAGTTCAATAAAAAAGAAGCCAGAAAGTAACCAGAAGATGCTAACAATAACGTAAGCAAAGGGTGAGGTGAAATAACTTTGAAATTCCTTACGGAAAATTGCAATAATATTAGTGAAAATCAGTTTGAGCATACTACTTTGCAGGAATTACAGATTGGTGAGGGCTTGCTATAATTTAGCTATCGCCTTATTAGAAGAATTTAGTAACATCTATTTCTATTTGATATTAGCTGCGATTTAAACCGCTGTTTCTAAAGTTTCTTGCGTGGTTAAGTCTAAGAAAACATCTTCTAAAGTGGGGGCTGTCCGTTTCATTTCATAAAGTCCTAAGCCTGAACCGACCACCACCGCAGCAATATCTCGTCCTGGGTCTGAGGAGGGTGTAGTGATGATTTTGATTAAAGAACGATTTGTCGGGTCTTCTGGTAAAGGTGTTTCTTCCACAACAGACACCCCAGGAATAACCATTAGGAGAGATTCAAGATTGGTTGTATCTCCTCCTACTTCAAGTTCATAGCCACTTCCCCCCGCAAGTTGCGCCATAAGATTTTCAGGGGTATTAGTCGCGACAACTTGACCTTGATTAATAATAGTAACGCGATCGCAAGTCATACTCACCTCTGGC
>JBBQDV010000139.1:0-8324 GCA_038320005.1 Cyanophyceae cyanobacterium | reverse complement strand
TCGTGCATTTTTGCAGCCCATTCACGGTTTCCAGCATTGAGAAAAGCCTTACCATATCCCGTTGAACCGCGATAATTAACCTGTAAAACCGCATAGCCTCGGTTCGCTAACCATTGAATCGCAGGACTGTAGCCCCAAGTATCTCGCGCCCAAGGTCCCCCATGCACAAAAAGCACAGTGGGGAGGTTTTTCGGTTCTACCCCTACAGGTAAAGTTAGATAGCCATGTATGGTTAACCCGTCTCGCGCTGAATAGGTGACAGGCTGCATAGATGCAAGGGGGAGAGATTCCAATTCAGGCTGATTACTGAAGAGGAGGGTGCTAGTTTTCGTAGCGCGGTTGTATGAATAGTAATAAACAGGACCATCATCGGTGAGGTAACTAATTAGCCAAGTTTCATCCTTCAAATCGCGACTACTAATCCCAAATTCTCCTTCCCGTACTTGGGTTATAGCTTCTAAATCTTCTGCAATGGTTTCATCAAGGATTTGCCATTCTACACGGGCTTTATCAAAGGATACCGCTTGGAGAGTGCGGTTAGTGGGGTGCATGAGAATACCCCCGACATCATACTGTTCATCTTCCGCGAGGACAGTTTCTGCTTTGGTATTGAGGTCGAAAGCAATTAACCGTTGTGCGTTAGCGTCATGAGAACCGATAATATAGAGGGTCTTATTATCTGCTGAGAAGCTTAAAGCTGCCCCTTGGTCATCAGGACCCCAGTGGATAAGGGTTTGCCATTCACTCGCTACGGTTTCGCGATACAGGAGGTCTGAACCAGCATCAGGGGTTGCTGCGATGGCTGCACGAATCTCAAAGTTAGCATCCGCTGTCCAATCAACGATATTACCAGGGTTTTCCGTATCAAAATCTAATGCACCATTGAGAAGATTAAGACGGTAAACATCGAAACTTTGGGGGTTATTAATATTTAAACCCACTAAGGCAACTTCAGGAAATTCGGGGTCAAAATCAAGCGGTTGGGCTTTGACACCTTGGAAGGGAGTTAAGTCACGAACAATATTTGTTTCAATATTAACGGCATAGAGATGAAAGTTTTCATCTCCATCGGAATCTTGCAGATAGATAAGTTGATTGGGGGTATATGTCCAAAAGTAGGAACGGATTCCCCGTTTCTTATCCTGAGTAAGTTGATGATGGTCTTCTTCTCCTACGGTTTGTAACCAGACCTGTAAAACATTTTTCTCATCAGGGGCAAGATAAGCAAGGTATTTGCCATCAGGTGATAGGCGTGGGCTTGCTTTTTCTGGATTACCGAATAGGGTTTCTCTCGGAATTAGTGGGGCTGTTCCAGGTCTTGTTGTGGTGGTAGTTACCATATTCGCTCTTTTTATTAGCTATTTTTTATCTACCAGTAATCTAGCGAAATCTCCCTCTAGTTAAAAGTGTGGGCTTCCCACCTTTAAGCAGCTTGGGGTTCAAGAATTGTCGTTAGTTGTGCTATGCCTCGTTGAATATGGCGAGTTACAGTCATAGGACTGACTCCAATCTGTTTTGCTGCTTCTTTGCGTGGTAAATCATGGAAATAGACGTATTGAATTGCTGCTTTAGTGGTATCTTCTAGTTGCTTTAAAGCTAACTGAATTTGCAGACCATCTTCTTGCCAATTTTGTAAGTCTTCATGATGATTATCAGGGAGAGTTTCTCCTAAAGTTATTGAGTTGTCTGTCGTTTTAGAAACAGTTGCATCTAAACTTAATACACGACGGTTCTGAGTCGCTAATTGGCATTCACGCCATTCTTGTAGAGAAATACCAAGTTTTTCAGCTATTTCCTGCTCTTTTGGTGAGCGTCCTAACTCAGTTGTTAAAGTTTTACGGGCTTTTTGGGCTTGACTAGCAAGTTCTTGCCAACGACGGGGAATCCGCATGGTACTACTTTTATCGCGAAGGAAGTGGAGGATTTCACCGCGAATAAAGGGCATGGCGAAAGAACTAAAAGCACAACCTTGATACAAATCAAAGCGTTCAATAGCACGGATTAAACCAATAACGCCTAATTGTTCTAAATCTTCATAAGGTTCGGTACATTTGTGTCGAAATTGATGGGCAACTTTACGAACTAATCCTAGATTCAGGCGAACAATTTTGTTGCGAGTCTCTACAGAAGAATGATGAGAATAGGCAACCAAGAGTTCCATTGCCTGAGCAGAATATTTATGATCCATAGTAGTTACCCTAAAAGACGATTAACTCAACCTTTATTCCTGGTCTTGATGACTTCTACGTTTATTTTCTACCTTCTTTAAAAATGAAACAATGGTCGTTTTACTGAAATATTCTAGAAGTAATTTTTAGTTACGAGTATCTATGCAGGGGTAATTTCGCAAAAAGTCTGTAATTCAGCATTATACGGTATGGGGTAAAACGGAAAGGGTTCAGAATTGAGAATTGAGAATGGGAAAAATTTATCAATTTAATTACTGATTAGTCACCCCCTCACCTGTGTATTTACGGTTTTCACCTTTCTCTTTTGTGGCAATTTCGGTCACAATAGAGGGAGATAAGTGTTATAGAAGGATTTTTTATGAGTAACACAAGTAATTTTCGTCAAGCGATGAAGGATGCTAAGGGTAAGTCCTTGGTAGGACCTAATGTTATCGCTAATGCCCTTCCCTATTTGGGTGGTGGATTGGTTTTGACTGCTTTGGGTACTTACGGCGGTTTAGGAGTGATGAATTCCTATCCTCAAGTATTTATGCCTAGTTTTTTTGTCGCGATCGCGCTTCAGTTAGTGCTATTCTTTGTAGCAAGAGGGGTTGCTGAAAAGGGAAATAATGGCGTAGCTTTACCCCTACTGACCCTCTATAGCCTCTTAACAGGTTATACCCTCAGTGGGATCATTTTTGTAGCTTTGAACTCATCAGGGGTAGGGATTACTGGAATCGGGATTGCAGCTTTAGGTTGTGGTGTCACCTTTATCGTCGCCCGTAGTGTCGGTTCAAATCTTTCTGATGAAGATGGTATTGCTTTAGCCCAAACCGTACGACTTGGAGTTATTGCTTTACTCGTTGTCTTGGTGGGACAGTTACTTTTCTCCTTATTTGGAGTTTATACCCCATCTTGGTTAGAAGTCGGTATTTCTGGATTAGGTGTGGTTCTCTTCACTGGAGTTGCAGTCGTAGATTTCTATATTCTGCCTCGTACCTATGAAGATGAGCAATATCTTCCCGCTGCATTGTCGATGTATCTGACTTATATCAATTTGTTTATCTTTATCCTACGCCTTTTCATTGCGATTAATCGTGACTAATCCTTTAGTCAAACAAGAAATATAAGTCTTTTCGTGAAGGTGGGTATATCCCACTTTTTTTATGCTTTCGATAGGGAAGATATAAATAATCAAATCTTATTCCCACTTAGGGCTAAATAAGCAAAGTTCGCCTACGCAGACTAAGAAAAAGCAAGATACAACAACTTTTATTGTTTAAATTATCGAAAAACTATCAATAATTTTAATCATTCTTTTGTCCCCTAAACCTTTGACTCGATTGACGACATCAGCACAGGATTTAAATGCGCTATTTTCTTCACGTTCGTTAAATATGCTTGCTGCTATTTTAACTCCAGTCTTACCTCCAATTACACTACTCAACTTAGCAGTTAATTCCGCTAGGTTAAACGTATTTAATGCTTCTATTGGTGCGATGGGTTTAGGTAATCTCTTTTCTAGTTCTTCAAATTTTCTCTCGAATTTCTGTCTTTCCTGTGATTGTTCAGACTTAAGTTCATTGACTTGTTTCTCAAGGCGTAACTCAATATTTGCTAGTCGAGATTCCAAGTTTGTTGATGGTGATGTTTGTGTAATCATAGTTGGTGATTGTAATGCTTTTATCCTTTGAATTTGCGCCTCTACTATGTTTGTATCTTCAGATAAAATCACTACAGCATTAACTTCAGATTGGTCAGCATCTTTTTCAAAGGCTTTTACCGCAGCATAATATTCTAAATATCCATCTACTAATTCATATTGATCAAAACCTACTTTTTTCAAAGTTACAGGCTTTACTAGACCGCCAGATTGCAATATTCCTTCAGCTATTTCTTCTAAATCTATCTCGCTAAAACTTGATCTAGTTTGATTACAACTAATACTTTCTAAATCTATTCTCGATAAATCTAACATTTTTATTTCTCCATTTTTTCTAATACTTCTTCAGCCAAGAGTTCGAATTCCCCTGCTGATATATTGGCAGAACTATCGACTTCAGCATATTCCATGATCGATTTAGGATCAGGGATTTCGAGATTACCAACTGGTATTGTTTTATTAATACAGTTAGATAAAGCGGTTCTTTCAGATATAGTCGTTTCCATTAAAGGTAGTTTATAATGCTCTGTCACTACGGATCTTTGTCTAGGATAAGTATATTTTAAATATTGGGCATTAGTCGAAATCTTAGATGGTAAGATACCCATTAACTTAATAGGCTCTTTTCCTAATCCTTCTTTAATTTCGTTGATTTCTTCTTCAATAAAACTAATAACATTAGGTAATCCTTGATTAGAAAAAGGTTTTAAATCTGAAGGGATGATTAGATAATCCGCAGCAGATAATGCAGCTTGAGCATACAAATCTCGCGAAGGAGGTGTGTCAATAATAACGACATCATAATCATGTTGCACTTCTAACAATTTTTTAGCTAATCTAAATCGACTCGCAGCAGATTTAATCAGAGCATCTTGACCACCAATTAAAGTAATATGAGAAGGAATAACATCAATCTCTGGAGTATTAAAATAAGCAGATTGACGAACTATTTCTGGAATGAAAGGTTGACCTGATTTCTCTATCAAATGAAAAACATTATTATCTTTTAAATTATCATCTTCTTCAAAGAGAAACTTGATTAACCCTGTTGCAAAGCTTGCATTTGCTTGAGCGTCTATATCTATTAGCAAAACGCGCTTTCCTTTTTTCCTTAAGGCTGCTGCTAGATTAACTGAAACGGTAGTTTTTCCGACACCACCTTTATGATGATAAATTGCAATAGTTTTCATAGAGTTTTTCTTGGTTTCTAAATTTGTAGTTGCTGTCTTTTTGACCTTAGTTGTAACTTTGATATTGGTTGGAATTGTTTCTATTGATTTTAAAAGGCTATCTTTACCAATAATTGCTTTAATCGCTTCTATTTTTTCTGCAATATCTTTCCCTAAACACTTGAAAACGAGTTTTAGCTTATCTTGAACTCGCTCATAAATCCTAAGTTCTTTACCATTGGTTAGAAGTCCATAGCGTACATTGGTAGTAGTGAGATAGCGTCTAAGCTGGTGAACATGACCGTTATTAAGCTTTGCTTCGGGGGTTTTTGCTTCAAAGACAACGCTTAAGGAATAATCTACATCTACCTTGAAGGATAAATTTTTGGTAGCAAAGGCAAGAAAATCTAAGCGGATGTTACCAAAAGCAACTTCTTGATGCCAGGTTTCTGGGGTATAGCCTAACTTGGGAAGAAGATAGTGAACAATGAGTTTACTTTCAACTTCCCTCTCATTACGACAAGATTTGGGGTCAAAGGTCAAGATGTTACCAACAGATGAGCAAATGTAAGCTATGTTTATTCTCTCTTGAAATGGCTCTTTTGCCAACCTAAAGTTAGGTTTTATGTTCGAGATTTAAATTACTCAGAAAAAGTAATTTGATTTGTCTGATATTCTTGCGGTTCAATGTGGATTAAAAAGCGATTTCTACTTTATCGCTATCTACAATCATGTGCATTTCGATAATAAGCAACATAAAATATTAATACCTAAATAAGACGGACTTCGGGGCGGTTATCTGTCGCTATCATGGGAATACCAAATCTTAGAAAATCGAGGCGCGATCGCGAAATATAAATCCATGCGCGATCGCGTTCATGCTAACAGGTTATAATCTCAGGGTTGAGGTGGTATTCTAAGGATAAGCAGTTAAGTTTCCAACTCTTCCTCCTTTTCGCGACGCAGTTCATAATCTTCCGAAGACTTTGGTTCGAGTTCCCAACGTTTCTCATCTCGTCTTTCTAATTTATCGCTGGTTTGGACTGGTTCTGTTTTCTCTGAGGAGATTCCCGCAGCATTTTGTAACTCTTGACTAACATTCTGTCCTGGAGTAGGTGTTAATCCTCCTACGGCTTCTTCTCCGACCACTTTGCTTTGATAGAGGTTCGCGTCAATATCTCCGCCTCTGGGGTCTCTTCCCGATGCCATATTTGTGTCAATATCTTCTATAGTCTCTCCTATTCCTTGATCGCGATCGGTGATACCATAGAAACTGTCTTCCCTATTTTGGGAAGTAATATCATCAGGTAAAGGAGTTTCTGGATCAATCTTTTTACTCGGAGTTTTGTCTGAGTTGTTCTTTACCAAAAGAGTTCTCCTTCTTTCTATCTGGACTTATTCTCAGACTAACCTTTTGAGCGAAAAATTAAATCTTACCTAAGAACGAAAAGAATGTCTCTCCTGTGAGTGAAGAGAAATTTTCGCTTTTCTCTTTACAGGAATTTTATGCCCTTGACTACTCTCCGCGCTAAAGCGACGGAGATTCCACGGAGGGATTTCTGAACTTCCGAAGAATCGGACTCATAGGCGAAGTCAAATACGCCTCTATAGGTTGCCCAGAGGCTTCCTTTTACTTTTTTTTTGCACCTTTTACCTCTCGCCAGTGGGTCGTCTTTGTTACCGACATTTTTGCGCCTGCATTGCTGCTACGCATGTTTGCCCTCACAGGATGTTAAGCCTCACCCAGTTGGGTTTTAGAGGTGCGAATCGTTGACTAGAAACCAATCCACTAAGGATTAGGGGGATTAGTCGCAAGGAGTAAAGAACCTTGACAACTGAATGACCATGTAGGTGAGAGTTACTATCCTAGAAACCTCAAATCCTACCCCGCAGGTGCAGCGGTGAAAGCACTTCCCCCAGGTTTGAGACTAGCGGGTTCAGACCTGTCCGCTCATGCCAAGATGCGGTACAACCAATATTCCAAGCAATAAGTCAGAAGGCAAAATATGTGCTAGATGCCGATATTGCTGAATGTTTTGACCGCATCTCACACCAAACTGTACTAGAACAGGTGATTGCACCGGAATTTATCACCAAAGGATTACGCAAATGCCTCAAAGCAGGAGTGAATCCAGAATTTCCCCATCAAGGAGTTCCTCAAGGAGGGGTATCAACCGATACCAAGCAGAGGAAATGGTGAAAAGAGCCTTTCCCAACATTAGTTACTCGGAGAACAGTTTTGCCAACGTCAAGGGGGAGAAATCACCTTACGATGGAGATATCAATTACTGGTCAAAGAGAAATAGTGTCCTCTATGATGGGAGTACCGCAAAAACTCTCCGCCGACAAAACCATTCCTGTGGTCGTTGTGGTTTGAAATTTATCAACGATGAAAAAGTTGAACTACATCACATTGATGGCAATCATCACAACTGGAAAGCCAAGAATCTCTCAGCAATCCACAGTAGTTGCCACCACTACGTCCACATGAGCAAAGGTCGGAAAGACCAAGTTTTTCGGAAGCCGAGTGTAGGGAAACCCGCACGCTCAGATTTCACAGAGAGGGGCGAAGCATGATAGCTTCCCTCGACTCTACCCGCGCAAGGTTTTGAAGACGAGCGGTTCTCGTGAGGGAATCGCTTAGTTTAATAGAACGGGAGTAGGGGAGGGGTAGTAGAGGGAGTAGGGGAGAGGGGGAGAGAGATAATATACGGGATAAGTAGTCACTAGAAAAGACTTGAATGGTTATAACTAAATCACCCCATCACCCCATCAATCTCAACTTTAAACTAGTGAAACCTAAACTCATCACCCCACCATTTTGAACAATGAAAGCTCTAATTAACCTAATAACTGCCTTAATTATAGGGGCTTGGATAATCGCGATCGCGCTAATTTCCATTCAAAATATCACCCCTATTTCCCTACAATTTCTCACATTTATTGCCATCCCCTTACCCTTTGGCATAGTCTTAGCTTTTAGTGTCACATTTGGCTTATTACTAGGGGCAATAATTCCGATATTTTTCTCCCTAATTACTGGCAAACCTCAATATAAAGCAGACTTAGACCCTCTAGAAAATTGGGAAGGATTTGAGGATTGACAACTCCCCGCCCCATAGGAGACGGGGATTCTCACTTCACAGGGAGAGTCTAGCGGGAGTATAGACCCCCGCCCCGATCTCTTTACCCTCAGTGAGCATTGTTCGCGTATGCCCTACGCTACTTAATCCTCTTTCTTTTACCACTTGAGCAGCAGCAACATCTCTATCTACCGTATAACCACAACTATCGCAATGGTGGATTCTTTGGGACAAATCTTTC
>JBBQDV010000138.1:0-8341 GCA_038320005.1 Cyanophyceae cyanobacterium | reverse complement strand
CCATCGGTGTAGATCATCACCAAAAAGGCTACAGTGGTTACAATTACCAACATCAGGGCTGCGAGATGGTCAACGGTATAGCCCATCGCCAGCTTGAAGTCTCCTGCTGCTGCCCACTCAAAGGTGCGGGTAAAAGCAGGGTGTCCGTGAATCTGACTCCACAGAAGGGCGAATGATAAAGTCATTGCACCGCCAAGGCTTGAGACGATAAATCCCGCACTCAATTTCCGCAGATTATTTGTTGTTTTATTGAAAGATATTAGCCCAAGACCAACTACCATTGCCCCGAATAAAGGAAACACTGGAATCAGCCAGGCATACTCATATAACGGTTCCATTGTTAATTGCCTACTTTATAATTCTTTATTTTCGAGTACCGTAAACAATTGTGACACATACCGTCGGTTTGAGAAGTGTAAATACTCACGAGAGATTATTTTTTTTGTAGGAGAGTCATTTAGGCAAGGTGAACTCTATCTTTATTTAAGCTACAAGCTTATTATTTTGTTACAATGTAATGTCTCTCTATTGCTTGGTTTTGAGTTGTTTCTCGCGATTATTTAGCCGTTGAAACAAATGTTCCCTAGCTTTTTAGATAGAGGGGTACGGATCATCTATTCTCAAAAATAGTAACGAAACTATATGACTTTTGTTCAAGATAAAGCCTTAATTCCGTATTCAGCAACGCCAATCAGACAGAGTTCAGTGATTCAGCTCATGAATTTGGGGAATTTTCAATCGAGATTACGATCAAGCCATTCGGCAAAATGATTAATCGTTATCATTTTTATTGGTTGTGAATCCAGAAGATCACATCATCTCTGTTAACTTTACCAACATAGGTCTATAGAAATATATGAGGCAATATTCCCCACTTACAGTTATCCTTTATGTCATTGGTCCGATCCTGATTATCTTGAGTCATATCGGTTCATTACTTGTTTTCCAAACTGGTTTAACCTGGGGGGCTTGGTTATGGATTGTCGGGCTATATCTTATTCGTATGCTGGCAACCACCGCTATTTACCATCGACTCCTCACCCACAAAAGCTATCAAGCTCCTAGGCTCATTCTTTGGTTAGGATGTCTGGTAGGAGCATCAGCTGGACAAATGGGACCGAGTTGGTGGAAAGCTCACCACCTCAGCCACCATTACCATGCAGATCAAAAAGATGACCCCCACTCCCCTTACCAGCCGAAATATGGGTTGAGTGGATTTTATTGGTCTCAGGGAGCTTGGCTTTTGTCCCCTCGTTTCTTCCCTGCCAAGCTACCCAAGGATGTAGAGAGTGATGGGGTACTAAAAGTAATTGACCGTTTACACTTTGTCCCTCTGGTTGCCCTAGGGGGACTATCCTATGCTATCGGTGGGCTTGAATATTTGGGGGCTTTTTTCCTCAGTACCACGTTGCTATTTCATGGGGTTCAAACCGTTAACTCTCTTGCTCATTTGATCGGAGAACAGCCCTTTGTCACTACAGATCACAGTCGCAATAGCAAGCTTGTCGCTTTCTTAACCTTGGGTGAAGGTTGGCACAATCTCCACCATGCTTTTTCCTGGTCTTGTCGTCATGGTATTACCCTGCGCGGGGGACGGGTTGTGTATCTTCTGGATCCAACCTTTGGCTTTATTAAAATGCTTGAGGTGTTGAAGTTAGCCTCAAAGCTAAAAATACCAATGGAAACGAGTTTGATCGCCAAGGCAAAAAATCCAACTCCCAAGAATGAAGCTGAGGAAGAGGAGAGATTGGGCGTTGCTGAATATGTAGTGGATTGAGTAAAAAGAGGAACTCGTTCAGCAACGCCCTTGGAATAGTTTAATCAGTGGGCTTCTTCATGACAATCCGATGGAGAGTAGCTTCCTGATGTTGGAAAAATAACCAGGCGACGGGAAAAAAAGTCATATACCGATTGTAAATTTCAAGACCAACTAAGGCTAATGCTTTTTGTTGATTTGCAGCTAATCTTTCATACCAAGCCCGAAGCGTCGGTTTATAATCTCCCAGAAAGTCACCAGTGATTTTAAAACCTGCACTTGTCGCTGCTTCGAGGTGTTCGTGGTGTAAGACTAGTATAGAACCAGGGAAAAATATTTGTAGCGCGATCGCGGTCGAATTGTTTTGTATTCTAACGATACATTTGATCATCTTAACCTACTTGCAGTTTGACTTACTCAAACTCATTCTTAGTTACTTTATTCCTCTTGCAATTGGTCATTCTGGGATTATACTTTATATCTATACCAATCACATGATTTCTCGGATAACTGAAATTAATGACCCGTTAATTAGTAGCGTTTCTCTCCGAGTTCCTAAAATAGTTGACGCGTTACATTTAAATTTTTCATACCACACCGAACATCATATCTTTCCCCATATTAATTCTGACTATTATCCAATGGTTCAGGAATTACTAGAAATTCACTACCCTGGGCGGATGAACTTATTACCTGCCCTTGAGGCTTGGCGTTTACAGATGAAAACTCCTAGCCATTATAAAGATGAAAATACCTTTACAGACTGGTCAGGAGAAAAATCGGTTACTTGTCCTCTTAACAATAATTAAGCAGAAAGGAAGCGGATTAAATCAACCTTGAATCTCCCTCATTCTTGCAAGGGAGGTTTGGTTATTTTATCAATTTAAAATATTTTAGGAAGGAGATTTTTCCATGACGATTCGATGGGTTCAGTCCAGTTAATTCGCCTTGATGATCAGAATCTTGGGGGGAATCTAGAGGAAAGGATGTATCGATTCGGTATGGCGCGATCGCGTATAATAAACCCCAATTAGTAACATCTGTAACACATTGAGAGACTCTGGTTAGTTGATTCATCTTGTAACTACTTCCTGTTGTATAAGAGAAGATTTAGCCAACGCATCTCAGAAATGATAAAAACCGATATAGTCACTCTTTAATAGCTCTTGACTACGCGCTCCTCAGTAATTACTCCGTGATAACGCAAATTTGTAGTGCTATACCCTATCAATAGGAAGGTGTTGCTTTTGGATTTTTCAAACGGTAAAGAAATCTTAGCCTAAAAGTTGCTTAATTTTTGCTAAAGATACTGATGGATTATCTTTATCTAATCTCCTAAGCAACCGCAAAGTCAGTTAGTTTACGAGTTTCAGGATCATAAAAAGCTAAAACAATATCCTCTTTGGGAACACCTTCTCTTAATAACTCTGTTGTAATACCTTCTTCAGTCGAATCTTCCTCAATATAAATTTTCTCATTTTTTCGGCTTCTTTTGCTATTCTTAACTCTTGTAAGTCTTCCAAATCTTCTAATAGATCTTGAAGTTTGGCAAATTATTCGTAGGGTAAAATCGCAAATTCTTTCTTGCCATCTTTACTTAAAAATTCAGGATGTAATTGAATCATTTCTATATTTATAGATATCTACTTTAAAAACAGAAAATAGCAACCGCAGAATTCAGTAATAAGTTTTCATGAGTATTTATTTCTGTAACTGTCCAATTTTCATTAGTTCCTATTTCTTGAGTCAAAATAACAGAAGAGGTCTGATAAAGATGTTTTTTATTTACAAAAGAATCATTGTCACCTATAGTATTTTGTTGAGGATCCATGATGGTAAGATTTCCGAGTGAATTTTTTAAGGGTTCAATGCTATTATCTCTATCGAGATAAAGAGGTCTTCTGGGATATATATGTTCAATTGATGTGCCTGCAAAATCATATACTCTACTTTTATCCATGCAATATGGTTTTCCATTTGCCCCTTGTTTATACCATTGATAATAATATTCAATAGTCATTAGAAAATATTTCAGGGGCTTATTGCTTGTGCCAGTTTCCTGATATCTTAGCATTTTTAATCCATTTCTAAATTTTTGATCTGGAGCTTTTAATTGAATTAAATTGCTAAGTTGTCCTCTTAAGTCTTGAAGGTTATAAGATTCGCAATTTGCACGGATATTTATGGCTTCTTTAGAATAAATCTTTTTTAAAGGCGTTATATGTTCATTACATATTAATTTGTATCTAAAAAATGTTCTCTCTATAACTTGAACTATTTCTGAAAAATCTTTATGACTTAGCTCAGATGCTGCAAGTAATAAGGGAATTGATAATGTATGACCAAGTTCAACTAAAAGGATATTTAAACGAGTTCTATCCCAAGCAGTAATAGGTTGCTTTTCTGCATATAGCCATTGTCCTTGAATTAATTTTCGGCATTTAATAATATGTTTTTGAATATTTTGCATTGTTTCTCTGATTTTTTCGGCATCATCAGATGTTAAACTATGCTTTTTATGTTCTGGGAAAAATTTATCAAGGAACATATCAAATACAGCATTTTGTTTTGGTCTATTACCTTGAAAAGAATCGTAAATCCAGTTTAAATAATTACTTGTATCAGAAGGGGCATCAGCAAGAATATTATCCCAGATTTTTTCAACGATGCTTTGTTCTTGGGGAAATTGTTCTAAAAGCTCTAAAGTTTTAGCTCTTAATAAATCTCCATCTGTTAAATTTGTACCTCTGTCATTTATAACTTGAAAAAGTCTGAAAGCATCTTCTTTTTTGTCAGTGACCATGTGTAATACAGTAAAGTCATTATCTAAAATTTTTTCAATTACTTCAAGGTAATCAATTTTATCTTCAATTGTACCTTCTTGAGTAACAATCTCTTCTAAGGCTTTATCTAGCTTTTCGTATGCAGATAATATTTTCTTATGCGAATCCCTTGATGCGGATACTTCATAGCCAAGAATCAATTGCCGATAAAAATCATGATCAGCTTTTGAAAGTTGTAAAACCTCAACAGGGGTGACTACCCTTTGAATTTCCTGTTCAAATACAATAAACCTTTCAGATAAATTTTTGTATCGTCTCTTTATGATTTGCTCGTTATTTATATCTCTTATCTCTTGGGTTTGTAATCCTAAGTTTTTGTAATATTTAATTAAACAGGCTACTAATAAAATAAACGTTGCAACTCTTTGCTGTCCATCAATGATTTCATATCTGTGTTTATCAAATGCTCCAGAGACAGGATATTTCACACTAAGAATTCCACCAAAAAAATGGTTAATTTCTGATCCTTGCTTTCTTTTCTCAAAACAAGTTTTTAGATCGGTTATGAAATCTAATACTGCTTCTGAACTCCAAGCATAGGCTCTTTGGTATTTAGGAATAAAGAAGGTAGATTCACTTTTAAAAAGAACTCCTACAGAAGTATATACTGGATCAATATTCATTTAATTTCACTTTCTGTTTATTTATTTGCTATTTAATTTATTACGGAGTGAGCCTAATAAAAGACCCACCCTAATGTTATTTACTTCACACCCGCAGGCATACCTAAAATATCCTCAATCTTGGGCATATCTTCCAAAGCAATAACCCGACCTTCATCTTCAAAGCCAGTCATTTCATTGAAATTGAGATAGCGGTAAAGTTCACCCGCAAAAGGAGCAACTTTTTCCTTAACAATATCGAGGTATTCTTCAACAGTGGGAATACGCCCCAGTAAAGCACAAACCGCAGCTAATTCTGCTGAACCAAGATAGACTCGCGCCCCTTTACCCATGCGATTATTAAAATTACGAGTAGAGGTAGAGAAAACTGTCGCCCCATCTTCTACTCTGGCTTGATTACCCATACAAAGGGAACAACCTGGCATTTCAGTCCTCGCCCCTGCTGCTGCAAAGACATCATACATCCCTTCCTCTCGCAGTTGCTTCTCATCCATACGGGTGGGGGGACAAATCCACAGACGCGCTTTAATAGTACCTGCGCCTGCAAGGATTTTCGCTGCTGCGCGATAATGACCGATATTGGTCATACAAGAACCAATGAAGACTTCATCAATTTTATCTCCAGTACATTCAGACATTAATTTGACGTTATCAGGGTCATTGGGTGCAGCAACAATCGGTTCTTTAATCTCGCTTAAGTTAACTTCGAGTGTATCCACATATTCCGCATCTTCATCACGCGCCATCAGTTCAGGATTGCTTAACCAGTCCTCCATTTTGGCGATACGACGGGTAAGAGTTCGCCCATCTTCATAGCCACGGGCAACCATATTAGTGAGGAGAGTAACATTAGAACGGAGATATTCCGCTACAGTTTCTTCACTCAGTTTGATAGTAGAACCAGAACAAGACCGTTCCGCAGTAGCATCTGTCAGTTCAAAGGCTTGTTCAACTTTCAAGTCAGGTAAGCCTTCCATCTCCATAATCCGCCCGTTAAAGACGTTGATTTTATTCTCTTCGCCAAAGTTGAGTTTACCCTGTTGCATTGCGACCCAAGGAATCGCGTTAACAATATCTCTAAGGGTTACTCCAGGTTGTAATTCCCCTGTAAACTTCACTAATACCGATTCTGGCATATCGAGAGGCATTGCCCCTAAAGCTGCTGCAAAGGCAACTAAACCTGAACCCGCAGGGAAGGAAATACCCAGGGGAAAACGGGTATGGGAATCGCCCCCAGTTCCAACGGTATCGGGTAATAGCATTCGGTTTAACCAGGAGTGAATAATCCCGTCCCCAGGATTTAAGGCGACTCCACCACGATTGGCGAAGAACTCTGGTAAGTTGCGGTGAGTTTCCACATCAACGGGTTTGGGATAGGCTGCGGTATGACAGAAGGTTTGTAAGGTCAGGTCAGCACTAAAACCAAGACAGGCGAGTTCTTTCAGTTCGTCTCTAGTCATCGGACCAGTGGTATCTTGAGAACCTACAGTGGTCATAATCGGTTCACAGGAGACACCAGGACGAATCCCAGGCAGTCCACAGGCTTTACCAACCATTTTTTGGGCGAGGGTGTAACCTTTACCCGTATCCAAAGTAGGAGTAGGACGAATGAAGACGGGACTGGTTTCTAAACCGAGTTCTAAGCGAATTTTATCGGTGAGGGAACGTCCAATTAAGAGGGGAATTCTTCCGCCAGCGCGAACTTCATCGGTGATGGTTTCGGGTTTGAGGCTGAAGGTAGAGATGGTTTCTCCTGCTTCGTTGGTAATCTTTCCTTCGTAAGGATGAATAGTAATGACATCCCCTGTGTTCATTTTGCTGACATCACATTCAATCGGTAATGCGCCAGAATCTTCTGCTGTATTGAAGAAAATAGGGGCAATTTTTCCGCCTAAAATATATCCCCCTGCCCGTTTATTGGGAACATAGGGAATATCATCGCCAAGATGCCAAAGTACAGAGTTGATGGCAGATTTACGGGATGAACCTGTTCCCACTACATCCCCCACATAGGCGACAGGATGACCTTTTTCTTTCAATTTGGCAATGGTCTCAATCCCCTCTGGCATACTCGACTCCAGCATCGCTAAGGCATGGAGGGGAATATCAGGGCGTGTGGTGGCGTGGGGGGCAGGAGAGAGGTCATCGGTGTTGGTTTCTCCTGGTACTTTGAAGACGGTAATGGTGATGTTTTCGGGCAGTTCTGGGCGTTCTGTAAACCATTGCGCTTCTTTCCAAGAGTCGATGACTTGTTGGGCATAGTCATTACTTGAGGCTAGTTCCATGACATCGTGATAGGAGTCATAGACGAGGACAATTTTTTTGAGGGCGTTTACTGCTGCGGATGCAATAGCTTCCTGGGGCGATTTGAGCAGATCAATTAGGGATTGAACATTGTACCCCCCGACCATTGTTCCCAACAGTTTCACGGCTTCTATGGGGGGAATGAGAGGACTTTCTACTTCTTCCTTGGCAATACTGGTGAGAAAGGAAGCTTTTACGTAGGCAGATTGATCGACTCCAGGGGGAACGCGATCGCGCAACAAATGTAGTAGAAATTCTTCTTCTCCTTCAGGGGGATTCTTTAACAACTCACATAAAGCTGCGGTCTGTTTAGCAGTGAGGGGTAAGGGAGGAATTCCCTGCTTTGCTCTTTCTTCTGCGTGTTGGCGATAGGCTTTTAGCATAAGCTGATGTGTTCTCCGTTCAATATCTCTTCTAACTCTATTCTAAAGGGCAGTTCACAGCAGTTACTGATAAACAAAAAGGAAACAGGAAGCATTATTTTTTGCCTCGTCCTTATCTCCTAATAACGGTGGAGGTCAATTAGTTACAACCATTCTAAGATTTAAGTAATTGACACTCAATCTTCAGATGAATCAAGAAAATAACTCAAAGCACAAATTAGAAGGCTTATCTCTTGACCAACGTGATGCAGAATTTATTGACTCCTTAATGCCAATCTTGAGATGGTTATATCTCACCGTTCGCGTATCTGAGAATAGGAAAAGATACCTAGAGAAAGAAAGAGGAAAATCTGATAGATCTGGGGAATGAGTAACAATCGAAACTACCAGATCAGCACCGAGCGAATCGACGATATCGTGATTCTGTTGAGC
>JBBQDV010000137.1:0-8348 GCA_038320005.1 Cyanophyceae cyanobacterium | reverse complement strand
CCCCCACAAAGCTAAACAAACTATCTAAAACGCGCCGGAATTGTCTCTCACTTTCCTTTTGGTGGTTTTGTTCCTGACTATGGTGGAGTTCTCGTTTTAACTCTGCATTCTCAATCGCACTCCGCATTGCCAAGCGTAGCTTATCCGCCGTCATCTGGTCTTTAACTAAATAGTCCGCAGCCCCGTTTTTGAGTGCCTCCACTGCTATCTCAGCATCGTTACTACCAACGATGATAACTGGTGGACAGTTTTTCCCCAATTTTTGGTTAAGTTGACGGAGAAAATCAAGGAAATTATGCTCAGGATGATGGAAGTCAAGAAGGATAGCATCAACCTGCTGTGAATCACACCAGGAAAAGCTTTCAGATCTATAGGACTCTGTCACAACACGGTCAAAAAAACTAGCATCCTGCTTCAGTTGTTGTTTATACTTGTCGCTATTTTTACCAGTGTCGTTAACAACAACAACTGTACGGGAAGATTTCACCATATTTGTGGTTAAATTCACCAAGAGAATTATCCCATGTTATCATGCCAAATCAGAGATTACGACATGGAACTTAACTTTCGATAAATCTCCTGTTGAGTTAAGTTTTCATCTCTAAATAAAACTGATAACGATCGCGCAATTCATCCACACTCAGATTCTGTGTCCAATATTCCACCAAAGCGTGACCAAATGCCCAAGCATCCCGTTCTGGTACAGTAGGCTTTTCCCGTAATAATGACCACAGAGATAAAAGATCAAAATTGCTTGCTTTCCCTTCCCCTGGGTTCAATAAGTTAAAGAGGTCATAAGCCATTTGCAGCTTACCAATCACAATCGGTAACTGTTCGACGGGAATTTGTTCAGCGAGGAGATAGGCTAACTGAGGCGAACCCGTTGACATCGTAGAGACAAATTGCAGAATCGGACTTTTTAAGAAAGCAGTTAAGCCTTGAGTTGTCGCCATTTGGAAAGTATAGCGGTCAATAATCTTTGCAGACTGGAAGACACGCACTTCTCGATTACGCAGGAAACGGGCTAGACGTAGTTGTTTTGCTGGATCAATTTCGGAGACAAGGGCGAGGGATAAAGCTGCATTATTCCAAGCCTGGCGATTAGTCTGGAAGTCAGCGGTAACTACTGGAAGCACTAACTCAGACCCCCCAAAGCGTTCATTGCGATATTCAACTGCTGCGCGAATATTTTTCTCCTTTGTCCCCTCTCCTTCCTGCCAATCATAGGGAGGACTCCATTCTCGCATCGGGCGCAAGCGGTCAACTTGGGTAACAACTACTAGGGCTGGTAAGTCTGCTATTTCACTTTTTAGGTCTTTTAAGAAGTCCATATCCATTTGCAGGGCTGGATCGAGGGCAGGGGTGGCAAGGAGCAACAAATCAGCCTGGGTTGCATAGTCTAAAACTAGCTCTCGCAATTCGGGACGGTTAACTTGTTCATAGCCTGGGGTATCCCAAAGAGTTAGGGTTTCCCCTGTTTGGGTTCGCCATTGATAACTCTCAATTTCATCGGTACTGGGGAGAACATCAACTGCTGCGGTTTCTGCTTGGAACAGGGTATTAATCAAGCTACTTTTCCCTGATCCTGTCCGTCCCACCAATAGGATATTAACGGGCTTTTGGGCTACTTCTTCAGGAGATTCCCCTTTGTTGATAATCTCCCGTAGAGTTTTAGTTTTAGCAGATGCAGGTTCAGCAGAGGACAGGGTAAGGGAACGTTCCGCAACGGGAAGGGTGCTATCACTGTAGAGGATTACCGCTTGACGGGCAAGATTTTTTAGGACTGCTTCGCGGAGGATTTGACCAAGATTACCCAAGAGTTTTTGGTTAGCTTGATGACTAGAGGGTTTACTAGCTTGTCTGGCTAAAGCAGCAGCAGGATTTAACAGCCATTGCGCCCAGTTCCAGGCTTGGAAGAGTTTACGGGCTGAGGGTTCTAGTTTTTGGTAGGTTTCGTAACCCTGATAGGCTTGTCCAATGGTAACTTGATTGAGGGCGGGGGAAAGTTTTTGCATCCATTGATCAAGGTCATCTACTGTTCCTCGCAGGAGGTTGTAGGCTTGGGGGATGTAGATGTTGAGGAGGGGATATTTTTGTTCTGGGTAATAAATATGCGCGATCGCGCTAATCAAATCTTGACATCTTTCCCAAAATTTCTGCCAATCTTCCCAAATCGGGGGATCATCTTGAGTTTGAACAATAATCTTTTCGAGGGCATTTTGGGCTTTTTCTGTACTAGCATCTGTTCCCATTACTTCGGAACTGTCCTCTTCTAGTTCGCTAGTAACTTCCTCAATTACCGCTTCTAGATTCATTACCGTTGGTTTTGTCCACTTCACCAGTAACCAACGCCAACCAACAATCATTAAGATAAAAACGCCCCAAATCCAGTTAATTCCCCATTGATGAATTTGGAATCCTGCTGAGGTAAAAATGAATCCAAGAGGAAGCGCGATCGGTAATATTAAAACAAGCCACTGCCATTTTTGTAAACGCACCCTATTTCCTCCTGAGATCTTGGATCAATTACCAATATTTTAGAGAGGGATGTTGGAAATACCCTACTTTATTGTTAACTTTCCTTGCGAGTTTTCCACAGTTTCCACAGTTTCCCCAAAACTCGCCATCAGATTATCTTCAATTCTAAATAGGGAATCAATGGCTAAGAATGCTAATATATCCATCTATTCAGCCAAGCCTTTGTTTATCCCCACCCGACCATGAAAATTACTTGCAGTCAAAGTGACCTAAATACTAATTTATCCTTAGTCAGTCGCGCTGTTCCCTCCCGTCCGACCCATCCTGTCTTAGGTAATGTTTTATTCAATGCAGATGAAGAGAAACAACAAATCCGCTTAACTGCTTTTGACCTCAGCCTCGGTATTCAAGTGAGTTTTCCCGCACAAGTTTCTGAAGGAGGAATAGTCACTTTACCTGCCAAACTTCTTAATGATATGGTTTCTCGCCTACCTCAAGGGGAACTGACCCTTCATGACAACCAAGGCTTACAGGACGAAGATACCGATGCAATTACCACTCTCGCTTCTGCATCAGGACGCTTCCAACTGCGAGGAATGGCTGCGGGAGAGTTTCCAGAGTTACCAACAATCAAAGAAGGAGAAGCAATCTATCTTTCCGTTGCAGCCCTTACAGAAGGCTTAAGAGGCACATTATTTGCTGCGAGTACAGAAGAAACCAAGCAAGTTCTGACGGGAATTCATTTAACCCTCAAACAAGATAGTCTTGAATTTGCTGCGACCGATGGACATCGCCTTGCGGTTGTACAAAATCCTAATTCTAGGGAATCCGAAGATGGTACGACGACAGAAAATCCGATTCAAGAGTTTGAAGTGACAATTCCTGCTAGGGCGTTACGAGAACTAGAAAGATTAATGAATAACGCTGGAGAAGATGAAGCGATTACCCTGCGTTATAACGAAGGACAGGTGATTTTTGAGTTAGGAGATTGTCGATTAACCAGTCGCAAGATTGAAGGGGCTTATCCTGCTTACCATCAGTTAATCCCTAACCAGTTCTCAAAACAAGTTAGTTTAGATCGTCGCCAGTTAGTGAGTAGTTTGGAGTTAGTAGCGGTTATTGCGGATCAAAAGAATAATCTGGTGAAATTTAGCCTCGACAGTGAGAATCAGCAGCTTTCCCTATCCGTAGATGCTAAAGAAGTGGGTAATGCGGAACAGTCCCTAAGCGCACAAATATCAGGGGATAGCATGGATATTTCCTTTAATATTAAATATCTCATGGATGGGTTGAAAGCGTTATCTAGTGCGGAAATTCAGATGCAGTTAAATAATCCCATGCAACCTGTTATCTTCACTCCCTTGGGTGGTTTGAAAATGACCTATTTAGTGATGCCCGTACAACAACGAGGTTAATTGACCGACCCACGAGGAAAACAAGGAGTCCAACACCCGTTCATTAGTATCGTGATGATTGGGTTTCTTGCCACCATCGGGGGTGCTAAAGGATGGGAAGATATGGATATACAATCGTCGATCACCCCTATTTGATCTCTGGAAAAGTAGCAGAGGTGTTTAGAGCATTTCGTTAAGAAGTTCTTGCTCTTGATTCCTGTGTGAATGAGGAATTCTTTAAGCTTTATAAGCAACATAAAGCAGAGTCGAATTTTGTGGATGTAGTACCGCAAGCTAAACGGTTACGCATCTCATTGAATATGCCGTACCCTGAAATTAACGATCCGAAAGGTATTTGTAAAGACGTATCTGCTTTAGGACGTTGGGGCAATGGTGATGTAGAAATTAGTCTGGAATCTTTAGATAAATTGCCGTATGTAATGGGTTTGGTACGGCAGTCTCTGGAAAGGCAAATGGGAAGTATTGATTAGGTGAATAGGATTCATCGGAAGGGTTAGTCCTAGCCCTTTAGTAAATGGAATTTAACTATTGGCGAGATGATAATACTACCTTTTAATTACGGTTTCCTATAAGCGTTATTGAAGCGCAATTATTAAAATAGGGTTAATCAGGCTAATAATCAGCCCGATATCTCGCCTTACCTAATTTTAAAACTATTTAAATCAGCACTTATACAGAAACATTATTTGAGGAGAAGACTATGCAACCAACCAATCCGAATCTATTTACCGAAAAAGCCTGGGAAGCCTTAGCCCGTATTCCCGATATTGCGAAACAAAACCAGCAACAGCAAATCGAAAGCGAACATTTGCTAAAATCTCTCCTTGAACAAGAAGGACTCGCTACCAGTATATTCAATAAAGCAGATATTAGTGTCCAGAAATTGCGCGATCGCGCGGATGAATTTCTCGCCAAACAACCGAAAATCTCTAATAGTGGTGGATCAGTCTATTTAGGACAGAGTTTAGATACACTACTCGATAGAGCGGATAAATTTCGCCAAGAATTTGAGGATGAGTATATTTCCATTGAACACTTACTCCTCGGCTATCCCCAAGATGAACGTTTCGGAAAAGCCTTATTTAAAGAGTTTGGTTTAACGGAAAAGCAATTAAAAGAGGTGATTAAACAAGTGCGTGGAAACCAAAAAGTGACCGATCAAAATCCTGAAGGTAAGTACGAATCCCTCGAAAAGTATGGACGAGATCTAACCGAGTTAGCCCGTAAAGGGAAACTTGATCCTGTCATTGGTCGGGATGATGAAATTCGTCGAACAATTCAAATCCTCTCTCGGCGTACTAAAAATAATCCCGTCCTCATCGGTGAACCTGGGGTTGGTAAAACCGCGATTGTGGAAGGACTAGCCCAACGCATTGTTAGTCGCGATGTCCCCGAATCTTTACGAGACAGAAAGCTAATTGGCTTAGATATGGGGGCGTTAATCGCTGGCGCAAAATATCGTGGTGAATTTGAAGAACGCTTAAAAGCAGTCCTCAAAGAAGTAACCGAATCCGAAGGTCAAATCATCATGTTTATTGATGAGATTCATACCGTTGTTGGCGCAGGGGCGACCCAAGGGGCGATGGATGCAGGGAATTTGCTCAAACCGATGTTAGCAAGGGGTGAACTGCGTTGTATTGGCGCAACTACCTTAGATGAATATCGCAAGTATATCGAAAAAGATGCAGCCTTAGAACGGCGTTTCCAATCTGTTTATGTGGGTGAACCTACCGTACCCGATACAATCTCGATTTTACGGGGTTTGAAGGAACGTTATGAAGTGCATCACGGTGTAAAAATTGCTGATAATGCTGCGGTTGCTGCTGCGGTGTTGTCCAATCGTTATATTACTGACCGCTTCTTACCAGATAAAGCGATTGATTTAATTGACGAGTCTGCTGCAAAGTTGAAGATGGAAATTACCTCTAAACCAGAAGAACTCGATGAGGTTGACCGCAAAGTCTTACAGTTGGAAATGGAACGCTTATCTTTACGCAAGGAAACTGATAAAGCTTCTATTGAACGTTTAGAACGCTTAGAAAAAGAACTCGCAGACCTTAAAGAACAACAATCTAGTTTAAACGCCCAATGGCAATCTGAGAAAGAAATTCTTGACCAAATTCAGAAAGTAAAAGAAATCATTGACCAAACTAATCTCGAAATTCAACAAGCGGAACGAGACTATGACCTCAATCGCGCTGCGGAATTACGTTACGGAAAAATGACCGACTTACAGCGTCAGCGTCAAGAAGCGGAACAAAAACTAGAGGATATGCAAACCTCTGGACGCACTTTGTTACGAGAAGAAGTAACAGAAACCGATGTCGCAGAAATTATCTCGAAGTGGACAGGGATTCCGATTAGTAAACTGATAGCATCGGAACGGGAAAAACTTCTCTACCTGGAGGATGAACTTCATCAACGAGTTATTGGTCAAGAAGAGGCTGTAACTGCTGTCGCGGACTCTATCCAACGTTCTCGCGCTGGACTTGCTGATCCAAATCGTCCTACTGCTAGTTTTATCTTCCTCGGTCCGACGGGGGTTGGTAAGACAGAATTAGCGAAAGCCTTAGCTGCAAATCTGTTTGATACGGAAGATGCGATGGTGCGGATTGATATGTCGGAATATATGGAGAAACACGCAGTTTCCCGTTTAGTCGGTGCGCCTCCAGGATATGTGGGCTATGAGGAAGGAGGACAATTAACAGAAGTAATTCGTCGTCGTCCTTATGCAGTGATTCTCTTTGATGAGATTGAGAAAGCCCATCCTGATGTGTTCAATATCATGCTGCAAATTTTAGATGATGGTCGCGTTACGGATTCTCAAGGTCGGACGGTGGATTTTAAGAATACGATTATTATTATGACCAGTAATATCGGTTCTCAATATATCCTTGATGTAGCTGGAAATGACGAAATGTACGAAGAAATGCGATCGCGCGTTATGGATGCAATGCGAGAAAGTTTCCGTCCTGAATTTCTCAACCGTATTGATGAGATTATCATCTTCCACGGCTTACGCAAGGATCAGTTACGGGAGATTGTCAAAATCCAAGTACAACACCTAGAAAACCGTCTAGCAGATCAAAAGCTATCCTTGAAACTCTCAGAAGCTGCTATAGACTTTATTTCTGAGGTAGGTTATGACCCTGTATATGGTGCAAGACCCCTCAAACGTGCAGTACAGCGTTATCTTGAAACCGCGATCGCGAAATCCATTCTCCGCAGTGAATTTACAGAAGGAGATACTATTTTCGCTGATGTGGAGGATGAAAGGTTAATCATCAAACGCTTACCTGCGGAAGTCTTGACTACTTAGATAGTTGACACTCTGCGCGATAAATCGGCACAGGTTCTATTTACGGATAACCACTAGACATCTCCAACAATTCCTAAAAACGGGGCTAAAACCCTAATGATACCGTTCAAAAACTATAGTTTCTGGAGATGTCTACTCTTTCCATTTTGGAGTAAGAGTCGGGCTATACTGTAGATAAACTATACTCTTAAAAAATGCTCCAAGAAATTGAAGCCGTATTTGATGGAACAGCCCTTCAACTAGAAAAACCCTTAAACCTAACCGCAGGTACAAGGGTACGCATTGTGGTTGAAAGTGTTTTACCCAACGATGTGAACAAACCTAAAACATTTCTTAAAACTGCTCAGTCTCTAAAATTACATGGTGACCCAGATTGGTCAGAGAAAATTGATCAATATTTGTACGGGGAAACTATTCCTGATAATGACTAATGACTGAAGTTTTTTTGGATACTTCTTTTGCAATTGCCTTATCTTCCGTCACCGATCAAAATCATGTAAGGGCTGTTAAACTTGCCAATCAAATTGAGACTAACAGAACCTTTCTAGTAACAACTCAGGCGATCTTACTAGAAATAGGTAATGCCCTTTCTAAGCAGAAATATAGAGCAGCAGCAACCCAACTTTTGGAATCCCTCGATACTGATCCCAGTATTGAAATTGTGTTATTAACCAATAGTTTATATAAATTAGCATTCAATTTGTTTAAGCAACGAGAAGACAAAGAATGGGGTTTAGTTGACTGCATATCATTCATTGTCATGCAAGACAGAGGAATCACAGACGCACTAACGGCTGATACCCATTTCCAGCAGGCAGGATTTCGAGCATTATTAAGAGAGTGATAGTAGATCAAAAACTATCCTTGAAACTCTCAGAAGCTGCGATAGACTTTATTGCTGAGGTAGGTTATGACCCTGTATATGGTGCAAGACCTCTCAAACGTGCGGTACAGCGTTATCTTGAAACCGCGATCGCGAAATCCATTCTCCGCAGTGAATTTACAGAAGGAGATACTATCTTCGCTGATGTACAAGATGAAAGGTTAACGATCAAACGTTTACCTGCGGAAATCTTGACCACCTAATCTCCAGCCAAACGGCGGTAAAGCAAAAGTCTACCAAGTGAAGCAAATTC
>JBBQDV010000136.1:0-8351 GCA_038320005.1 Cyanophyceae cyanobacterium | reverse complement strand
AAAGCTGCTGCAATGATAATTGATCAGCGAGGATTAAAAAGTATTGAAGTACGGCGGGACTCGTCGGAAAGGAAACTGTCTGCTGAATGCGTACTGTCGGGGGTCTTTGACCTAGATAAGTGCAACGCAGAAAATCTTGATCGCGAAATCAAGAAGCCCACCCTGTAATCTTTGATTCAGGGTGGGAGTATGTCACCGCTAACTTAGCACTTCCCAACCTCGAATTTTCCAACGACTTTCTTGGCGAATTAGATCATAACGAACTCGCAAATTATCACGGTAAGATGCAGAATCCCTGAGTTCTCCCCCTTGATAAAACTGAGCAGTCTCATCAATATTTGCTTCCACACTAGCTTGATCTGGCTCTGTTTCAGAAGTCTGCACTGATTCTACACTCAACTCATGGTTATATTGCCAGTGAGCATTATTCCTTTGAGTCGCGATCGCGCTTTCACGCCACCTCGATAACTCTGGCTCTACTAAAATGGTTTCCAATTGCTCAATCTCATAATTTGCCCCCAAAGCAGCCCCTTTCACATTCAACCAAGTCCGAATGGTTTCTTCCGCTGTAGCAGAATCAATTTCGCCCTCAGATCCTTCTTGAACAGCGTCTATCGGGGGAATTGGGACAGGAGGTTCATCTAACTGCACAAGGGGTTGAGTACCATCTAAACTAGGAGCAGAGAAAGCTCTCACCACACCATAAACCAGCCAAGCTAATAGACCTAAGCCCAATAATCCAGCTAAACTTAAAAGCAATAAATTCAGACCCTTTCCCTGTGCAGTTTTTTTGCGCTTAAACTTACCTGGGGGAACATTACCCGAAATTGGTACTCCAAGAGGCGATGTCTGTAACTGTTCTTTTAGCTTTTGCTGACGGCGAGAAGCTTGATTGTTAGTTAAATCCGTATTCGGTAAAGAAGCTTGCTTTTCGGAGTTCAGTCCTGAACCCATAGGCGTAAAACTGCCTTTCCCTGACGAGATCGCCCCTTTTGCATTTTCCCCCTGACTCCTATTGATCGCGTACTGTTGTGCCTGGGGGCGTAACTTCCCTGTTTCTTGAGTTTGGGGAGCTTCCACCACCGCCCATTGATCAGAAGTGGGTGCGGGAGTATCCTCTACTGTCAATTGCTCAAGATAGGTCTGTACATCTTCATCCGCAAAGTAAACTTTTAAAGAAGCAGTTTGACTAGCTAAATCGCGGAAATGAGGAAACACTTCTTTTTGTAACCATTGCTCCGCATATAAGCATAAGCCAGGTAACAAATCAGGAGAGTTTCGCGAATGTTCACGGATAAAGTCAAGGGTTTCCTTTTCTTTACTATGCTCTAAGGCTTGACTTGCTTGTTCTGTTTCCCCAAGGAGGAGACAACAGACTGCTTGTTCTAGACACACATCCTGTCGTTTTGCTAAACGGACGAGTAACTCCTTGGCGCGGTAGATATATTGGGGTTGACGTTCGGTAAATCCTCTTCCTAGCAAGGCATAAATTGCTAAATAGGTTGCTACGGCTGAAGGTCGGCGCGATTCCGCCTCAAAAAATTCTTGTTGTTCAGTAGCGGTTAAATAAGTGCGCAGTTGTTGAATAAAACGGAGAAAATCATCTACGCTTAAGCCAGATTGATCATTCCCTGTTCCATCTATACCCCCTCGTTCCGTGAGCATTTCCTGTAACAGGTATAGACCCTTTTCGCGGTCTTTGACTTGGTTTTCTGGTAACGCCAGTAACTCTAAAATTTGGTAAGGACGCAATTTATAGAGATCTGTTTGAATTTCACCCCTTACCCCAGGAAATAAATTCTCTTTTAAAAGTAATTTCTGTCCTACCTGTCCAGAAGTAGCAGCATTTTCATATTGTCCTTGCTGCCATTGGTCACGCCCTAATTCGAGACAGGCTAAAGCAAGAGTGAGGACAATATCTGCTCGGATTAGTTGGGGATCACCAAAAATCCCTTTATCTAAACTGATGCTATGGCGACTATCTAGATAAGGTTCTCCCAATTGCAGGACATAATCATACTCTCCCAACTCCTGCAAAAGCAATAATGCCCCGACAAACAAGGGTTTAGGTATATCTATCTCTGGGTTATTTTCCTCAATGCCCGTCTGACTAGACTCTCCGCCAGAGAGAGGTAACTCAACTGATTGAGTTGCAACAGTAATTTCTTTTTTAATTGTTGCTTCATATTCAGAGCGTCTCTGCTGATCTGATAGTACCTCATAGGCTTGATCGAGGAGTTGTTTGCGAGCATTAATGGCTGCATCGCTGTACTCTCTTCGTGGTAGTTGTAAGGCACGATCATGATAGGCTTGACTAATCTGCCCTTCTGTTGCCGACATCGGCACGCCTAAAATTTTGTAATAATCGAGCGGAATGCGCACGGTTTGCTCCCCCAACACAGAGCCATTTAGCTTAATGTGTATAGTAATAAAGACTGTGTGATTGCTACAATTTCCAAGCAAGGCTTTTCAGCCTAGTTTTGAATTGCTCTTACCCAGTTATACAAGCAAGTGGTTAATAATAACAGATCTGAACAAATAACAAAATTATTAGCCAACTCTTTTCAATTCCATTTTAAACTGTGAATGGATGGTAGATAGCTATATTGGGTATTGGGATTTGCTCTGTCTGTTTAGGACAACTATATCATTCAATTTCTTGTTTAGACTTTTTGAAAGAATACGATAAATACTATGGTTTTAGAACGAACTTTACCAAAATTCCAAGCATCCTCCGCAGAAGTAACTAGAGAAGAAGGGCTGATTCTCTATAAAGATATGATCCTGGGACGATTTTTTGAGGACAAATGTGCAGAGATGTACTACCGAGGCAAAATGTTTGGATTTGTCCATCTTTATAACGGTCAAGAAGCAGTTTCCACTGGGGTAATTCAAGCCATGCGCCCTGGAGAAGATTATGTCTCTAGTACCTACCGCGATCATGTCCATGCTTTAAGTTGCGGTGTCCCTGCGAAGGAAGTCATGGCAGAGTTATTTGGTAAGGAAACGGGCTGTAGTAAAGGACGGGGTGGTTCAATGCACCTATTTTCTGCGGAACACCGTTTACTTGGGGGCTATGCTTTTGTCGCAGAAGGGATTCCCGTAGCAACAGGGGCAGCGTTTCAGAGTAAGTATCGCCGTGAAACTATGGGAGATGAAAGCGCGGATCAAGTTACGGCTTGCTTTTTTGGCGATGGGGCGAGTAATAATGGGCAGTTTTTTGAATGTCTAAATATGGCTTCCCTCTGGAAATTACCTATTATTTATGTTGTAGAGAATAACAAATGGGCGATTGGGATGGCTCACGATCGCGCTACGTCCCAACCAGAAATTTACAAAAAAGCTAGTGTCTTCGGTATGGCTGGGGTTGAAGTAGATGGGATGGATGTCTTAGCGGTGCGTGCTGCTGCTAAGACCGCTGTTGCCCGTGCGAGAGCAGGGGAAGGTCCAACCCTGATTGAAGCCATGACCTATCGCTTCCGAGGGCATTCTCTGGCTGATCCTGATGAGTTACGTTCCCAGGAAGAAAAAGAATATTGGTTAGCTCGTGATCCCATTAAACAATTAGCTAGTCACTTGCTTGAACATAATCTTGCCACTCAGGAAGACCTGAAAGCTATCGAAAAGGAAATTCAACAGCGAGTTGATGAAGCGGTGGAATTTGCCGAAAGTAGCCCTGAACCTGATCCGAGTGAGTTAAAGCGGTATATTTTTGCGGAAGACTAATCTCAAGCCGAATTTGTCACCCTAAACCCCAATTCATTCTAGATTAAGCTATGTGGCAGTTTTGCTCCCAGAGTAGCATTGCAGAACTATAATCGAAGCAAAAGCGATAAGGATCATCAGTGAGAAACCAATGTTAGTTATTCTTACCGAAGAGCAAATCCTTGCTCCGCAAAAGGTTTGTTGTGGCTGTTTACTCGCAAATAAAAGCGGTTTACCCCGTTGGGATCACGGAAAGCTGGGTTGTGGTCGTGTGATGCGAGATCTGGGTCTCGGGGGAGCAAATTCTGAAGACTGCGCTGAATTAGCTGAACTCTATGAGTGCCAAATGGGGTTTCGCCTTGCTAACATTGAATAAAGAGGAAGATAATTATGAGTTGGAATGGGTCAACGGATATTAAAGATAGAGTTTTTTCTACTCTGCCTTATTTACTGCCTCTATTTTATGCAATGGAGTTTGGGCAATATCTCTTTCAACAATTCCCATTTTTAAGGTATCTAGAAATCCCTTTAATACCCGTAGCAATTATTTTTGGTGCTGTTCCTTTTGGGCTGGCTGGAATAATTATCTTTTTTGTTCTATTTTTGGCTGTAGTACAAAACGAGCGTATTAGCCGTTTTATCCGTTTCAACACAATGCAGTCAATTTTGCTGAATATTGGCGTATTTTTAATCAGTTTTGTGGCTAGAATCCTTGCGAGAGGTATAGGAGGCGGAATTTTGCTGGAAACCCTTTATAATTTAGTTTTCTTAGCGGTAGTGGCTGCTTGCGGTTACTCGATTATTCAAGCCCTGATGGGGCGTTATGCGGAAATTCCAACGATTTCTGAAGCAGCCCATATGCAAGTGCGTTAACTACGAACAACAACGGTATTTTCCAGAGAACCTATTCCTTCGATTTCAACACGGACGCGATCGCGATCTTTCATTTCTCCAATTCCTTCTGGTGTCCCTGTGAGAACTACATCTCCAGGGAGGAGGGTCATGATCTGGGAAATATAGGCGACTAAAACTTCAGGAGGGAAAACTAGGTCGGAAATGGAAACGGACTGACGCGGTTGGGTTTCATCGTTGAGAAAGGTTTGTAATCTCGCTTCAGAACTCAATTCTCTGACAATCCAAGGACCTAAAGGACAAAAACTATCAAATCCCTTGGCGCGAGTCCACTGTCCGTCTCTGCTCTGCAAATCACGGGCGGTTACGTCGTTAGCGATGGTATAACCCCAGATTTTACTAGAAGCTTGTTCGGGGGTGCAAGCCGTAGCGCGATCGCCAATCACTAAAGCCAATTCCCCTTCATAATCAACCCTTTCTGACTGAATTGGGTAATAAATCGGTTTTTCATTGCCGATCACACTAGTAGGCGGTTTGAGGAAGAGTAAAGGTTCAGTTGGGACAGCACTACCCATTTCTGCTGCATGGTTCTGATAATTTTTCCCTACTGCTACCACCTTAGAAGGGGCGCAAGGGGCAAGCAATTCATAATTATCAGGATCTATCTCTAACTCTGTGGGTTGTCCTTGTAGCCAAGGAGGGGCATCAAGAATTTGGACACTTCGACTTGGTTGTAACAAACCGTAGTAGATTTGTCCCTGAGCAGTTTTAACACGGACATAGCGATTTGCCATCTTTATCTTTACTTTGTGCAAGCATTTCTCTTCAACCTAGTTAGGAAAAAGAAATGCGCATTCTCTAAATTGTATTTTAAGTTGACAAGTTTACGATATAGTAACAATTATGTAAAGTACTTAGTAATATTACTGACTAAAAGATGGGTTAAAATATCGTGAAAATAGTGCTTTTACTAAGATATTTCTAGACTTCCCCGAGGCGATCAAAGGGATAAAAGCGAATCACAGCTCGACCAATAACATTATTTTTTGGTAAGAAGCCCCAAACGTGAGAATCATTGCTATTGTTGCGGTTATCTCCCATCACAAACAGATAGTCTTCTGGAACGGTGACTGCTTTGAGAGAATAGTGAGGCGGTTCGGCTATATATTCTTCTACTAGGGGGATGTCATTGACATAAACAGTTCCATTCTCGACAGCGACTGTTTGACCTGATTCCCCGATTACTCGTTTAATAAAGGCTTGCTGCTTACTGTAGCCCTGAATCTGAAGTTGTTGAGGGGGGATGAAGACAATTACATCGCCTTGGTGGGGAGAGTCAAAACGATAAGATACTTTTTCAATTACTAAGCGATCTCCTATTTCTAGGGTGGGTAGCATTGAGTCTGAGGGAATATAACGAGGTTCAGCAATGAAAATGCGTAGTGCTATGGCTAAAGTTAACGCGATCGCGACAACCTGAAAATTCTCTCGTATTTGTCGCCAAAACTTAGTTTTCTTCTCTTCTGGGGTGGGTAATTCTGGGGAGGGCGTATTCCTAGACTGGTTTGGGGTCGCGATCGCGGTTTTCTCTTGCTCAGAAGTCATAAAAAGTTAAAATCTGTAGGCATTAATTAATATAGAGACGCAGAAGTTTACGCCTCTATAACAGAATTGATCTCAATTGCCAAGGAAAATAGGCTATTTTACAAAGGAGCAACTTGAATTTCAATATTGGCAGTTACTTCTGGGTGTAGCTTGACCTCAGCCTGATAAAAACCAGTGCTACTAATCTCAGGAATAGTAATCCCACGACGATCAACTTCTTGGGTAGTATTAGCTAAAATCACATCCGCTACATCTTGAGTCGTAACTGTCCCAAAGATTGCTTCGTTTTCACCAACTTGCTTTTTAATGACAAAACGACCAATAGTTTCCAGGGCGGTTTTGCGTTGTTCCGCTTTTTGCTTTTCCGCAAGGAGGCGTAGTCTTTGTTTTTCTCGTCTTTGTTCAACTTGCTTAAGAATACCAGGAGTTACATTTACAGCTATTCCTTGGGGAATCAAGAAGTTACGCGCATAACCACGAGCAACTTCAACTAAATCTCCTGTAATACCTAATTTTTTAACGTCTTTGTTCAAGACAACTTGTGTACGATTTGCCATTTTTACTTGTAGTTATATCTATAGTCCAAACGCTCTATCATAACCTAATTCCTTGAGAAGTGGCAAGGCATTTGGAAAGGAGAGGGGGGGTGATGGGGCGAGAGGGTGAGGGTGAATAATAAATTTTCCTCATTTTCAATTCTCAATTCTCAAAACTGGTCTTTCTTTCCCCGTAAGCGAGCAAAAGTACGCACTGGATCGCTCACTCCCATTGCGGATTGTAAAGCAGGATCATCCCACTGGAGGAATAAATTAGTTTGCTTTTCTACCCCCAACCAAGTAGGAATAGTGGCTTCCTGCTTCTCTCTCGCCTGCTTAACTTCTTGGTAGCGATTTTGGATATTTGGGTTATCTGGGGTGATGGTGAGAGCAAATTCAAAGTTCGTCAGAGTATATTCATGGGCGCACCAAATACGGGTTTCTTCGGGAAGTTTCCGCAATTTACCCAAAGAATTTACCATTTGTGTTGGTGTTCCTTCAAAAAGTCTGCCACATCCCCCAGCAAAAATAGTATCACCGCAAAATAATTCTCCGACCGTTTCGGTGTTAGTGGGGGGAAAGTAATAAGCAATATGACCTTTTGTATGTCCAGGGACAAAAAAGATTTCTGCTTTACGGTTGGCAAAAGTAACGTGTTCTCCCTCTTGTAAATAGACTTGTTGACCTGGAATTCTGCCCCTGTCTTCCACACCCCCATAGACTCGCGCTTGGGGGAATTTTCTTAACAACTCCTCATTCCCTCCCACATGATCCCAATGGTGATGAGTATTAAAAATAGCTACTAATTTTGCATCTAGTTTTTCTAGATAAGCTAGTACAGGTTTAGCTTCGGCTGGATCAATTACAGCGGAGGTATTATTTTCGGGATCATGAAGCAAGAAAATATAGTTGTTAGTCAGAACTGGAATACGATAAATTTCCACTTTGTTAATTTTCTTTAAGAATCTTCTTCCTAGTCCCTCAAGAGATGGTTCGATAAGTTTATAATAGCTTCTACCTATCTCAAGATATTGCGTATCGGTAGCCACAGCGAACCTATTCAGTCATAACACAAGTTTAAAACTGAACTAACTGCTCTAATTTAATTTACGCCTATTTTTATATAGGGATTGACTTAATCTCTCAAGTTAGGGATTAGCAAAAGAGACTTTACTAGTTTGCTGTTTTTGTTTTTCTCCAGAAGCTACTAGCTTATATTTGACAATATCCGCTAAGTCTTGTAGCTGGTTAATCGCCTCAGCACCTTCTAATTTCATCAATTCGCGATCGTCACGCATTTCTGTCCAGGTAATACCATAGTCAGATACTAAAAAACGAATCAGGTGACTATCACCAAGGCTAACCATGAAAGAAGCACTATTCATTTGCCCTCCACAGGTGTAGCAGGAGGCTAAGTGACCGTGGTTTTCTAGTACGACTGCTAGGGCTTGCAAATTCATTACCAAGTCCTGAACAAATTGCCGATGTTCTTGTGCCAATCTAAGAAACACTTTTTTTTCTCCAAACGCTTATTCTCTATTTTACTCTTTTTAATCCTTTTTTAAGATTTCCTCCTCGCAATTGGTGACAAATTCTGCTAAGACAAGCTTATTTTTTTCTCCATACGGTGATTTGACTAGGATCATATACTTC
>JBBQDV010000135.1:0-8357 GCA_038320005.1 Cyanophyceae cyanobacterium | reverse complement strand
TTGACTTAGATACTGTCGTAGTTGATGATAGAGACGTGGATGATGAGTCATGAGATTTTACTGGTTTTGTTCAATTTCAGTGTCTCATGCTTGCTGTCCACTTGCTATGTTATCTCTGCTTTTCAACCACTTGTGTCCGTCAGTCAGCCCTGAGACTCTAACGATTTATTGATATAAACTAGCAATAGCTTTAGCATCCCCTTTTTTAACAAGCTCCGTCAGAGTTGGTTTATTCATGGTTTTAGCCTTAAAGTAGGGATTTAGGTTGCTTTTCCTACAATGTATTTCCTGTGATTATAGCTAAGGATAGCTAACTAAGCATCATGATGCTGCAAAAAAACTTTCCATCAGTCTACTTTCGCTAAAAGCTTTTCAGTAAGGTAGTAGATATCTTACTGAATTTTTGGAATAACGCGATCGCGAAATTAGTTTTAGACAAAAAAAATCCATAGCAACCGCCATGGAACTTATATAATATTAGGTTTAATTCAAAACAAACATAAACTAGATTATTGCATTGGTCTTGTCGCTTCCGATGCCTCTAGTAATACTGAGCGGATCAATAAGAGGGTACTCGAAGAATTACGTAACGCCTCAAGCTCTAATTGACTAACTGTTGACCCTCATTAACTAAAGCTTGGTAAATAAAAGCTGCCACATCCGCACGAGTAGCTAACTTATTTGGGTTATATTAGTATATCCGAAGTATGTAAGGGAGAATAGTTGACTCTTTTTTTGTTTTTATTGAGAGTGAGTAAATTCAACTATTAATTCCTATTCGTTCGACCCTTAAAAAGAGATAATAAGTAATACCTTAGTAATTAGAAATAACAGGATAATGGTAAATTTAACCCCCAATTCGAGTTTTAGCTTAACGATTCGTTTAACTTATCCCAATAGAGCGGGAATGTTGGCACAAGTTGCCCAAGCCATCGCCAGTGTCGGCGGTAATTTGGGGCAAATTCATCTAGTTGAGCAGACTCGGAGAATTTCCTTGCGAGAAATTACTGTTGATGCTGCTAGTACAGAACACGCGGAAGAAATTGTTGCTGCTCTCAGGGGAAACACTGACATTAAGATTCTTAAAGTTTCTGACCGCACTTTTGATTTACATCAAGGGGGAAAGATTCATATTCAATCTCGCATTCCTTTAACGGCACAGTCTGATTTAGCTATGGCATATACTCCTGGGGTAGGACGTATTTGTCGCGCGATCGCGCAAGACCCAGAACAAGTATTTTCACTGACAGTAAAAAGCAATATGGTGGCGATTGTCACTGATGGAAGTGCCGTGTTAGGACTAGGTAATTTGGGTGCAGAAGCTGCTTTACCAGTGATGGAAGGAAAAGCGATGTTATTCAAAGAATTTGCTGATGTTGACGCTTTCCCGATTTGTTTAGCTAGTCAAGATACGGAAACAATTATCGCCACAGTGAAAAATATTGCCCCTGTGTTTGGGGGGATTAACTTAGAAGATATTAGTGCGCCCCGTTGTTTTGAGATTGAAAAACGCTTGCGAGAAGAACTCGATATCCCCGTCTTCCATGATGACCAGCACGGTACGGCTATTGTCACCCTTGCTGCTTTATTTAACGCTCTCAAAGTGGTCAAGAAGCCTTTGGAAGAGGTGCGAATTGTGATTAATGGGGCGGGGGCTGCGGGAGTCGCGATCGCGCAATTATTACGGCAAGCAGGGGCAAAAAGGATCTGGCTTTGTGACTCAAAGGGAATTATTAGCAAAACTCGCACTGACTTAAACCCTCAAAAACTTCAATTTGCTGTTGAAGCGAAGGGTTCTCTGGCTGATGCGATGCAAGGGGCGGATATCTTTTTAGGAGTGAGTGTTCCTGGGGTGGTTACGCCGAAAATGGTACATAGTATGGCAAAAGATCCCATAGTATTTGCGATGGCAAACCCGATCCCTGAAATCCAACCAGAACTTATTTATAATGATGTGGCAGTTATGGCAACAGGACGGAGTGATTATCCCAACCAAATCAATAATGTCCTGGCTTTCCCTGGTGTCTTTCGGGGGGCTTTAGATTGTCGCGCCCATACGATAACAACGAAAATGTATCTAGAAGCAGCAAGCGCGATCGCGTCTCTCGTCACCCCTGACCAATTAGATCCAGAGCATATTATACCCTCTGTCTTTGATGAGCGCGTTGCCGTCGCTGTAGCAAATGCTGTCCAACAAGCAGCCCGTGCTGAAGGAATTGCCAGAAAATAGCTTGAATTTTGCTAGAATCAACTAACTCAAACTTATCTATTTAGTTAATGTCGAGAAATTCTGGCATTGACCGCCAAAGAGAACATCAAGCCAATGAACGCACCTTTCTCGCTTGGTTGCGGACTTCTGTATCTCTAATTGCTCTGGGGTTAGCAACAGCGCGTTTTGGCATATTCTTACGTCAAATTGGACTTACAGTTACACAAGAATCTCTGCGAGAGCATCCTTGGTTCAACTCCGAAACCCTTGGTTTGATTTTAGTTCTCTTTGGTCTTGTGATTATTGGTTTAGCAGGATGGCGTTATAGTCAAGTTTTTTGGCAAATCGAACGTGGTCAATATCGACCGACACAACTGCTAGTTTGGCTAATGACAGGGATGGTGATGATTTTAGGGGCTTTGAGTGCCATTCCGCTACTGCTTTGGCGTAATCAGAATATTCCTTCTGCTCCAATTGAACCTCATAGCAATAAGATTTCTCGGATAGAAAAGCAAGACTATTTTGACAGGAGATGAGGCTATCCGTATCCATCCTTGTCAAGCTTTCGCAGTATCATAAAAGATGTGCTGACCCAAGAGCAGAAAAAATAAGTTTAGAAATATATGAGGAGAAAAAAAATAGTGCTATCTCAAGCAATGGCTAATCAGTTGAATAAGCAGATTAATTTGGAGTTATATTCTTCACACCTGTATCTGCAAATGAGTTCTTGGTGCGCCCACAAATCCTTGGATGGTTGTGCTCGTTTCATGAGTCAACACGCTGAAGAAGAAGCTGGACATATGCATCGCTTAATTGCTTATATGCACGAAACAGGAGCGTTAGCCATAGTCGGCGCAATGAAAGCACCCCCCACTCATTTTGACTCCTTAATGGTGATGTTCAAAGAAATTTACGAACATGAAAAGTTTATCACCAGCCAAATTAATGAACTAGTACATATTGCCACAACTGAACCAGACTATTCTAGTCTTCAGTTTCTCCAGTGGTATGTCGCCGAACAACACCAAGAAGAATTTTTATTCCAAAGTATTCTTGACAGAATTGAGCTTATTGGTACAGAAGGACAAGGAATCTTTTTCATTGACCGTGAAGTGGGTGAAATGGCAATCGAAAAACCAACTGAAACAACTTCAATGACAGTAGAATAGGTTATTGAAGGTTTTCAAAAACCAATCTTACTGTTTCTTTGAAAAGACTGGCTAAGGTCAGCACCCCGTCCTAAAGTAACGGGGCTTCATGCCTCTACTTCAGGTAGCTGACCAGTCTAAGTTCCAAGAGAACTACGTTATTTAAGTCAAGACACCCTGGGATGCGTGCCAGTCCCCTGCTCTGTCGTTAACCATTAAACATTCCGACAAGGGGTAAGAAAGTGTGGTTAGCAAGAACAAGCTTTTATAACATTGACGAGGCAAACATTACCCGCTTTGCGGAGTTGGAGGCTTTATGCCTCCACCCTTTTAGGGTTGACTGCGCCTAAAGAGGCAGAAAGCGTTTTTCCTACCCGTAGCTCAAGCTACAGGGTTTCCAAACTACCAGGAGGTTTAGATGACGATGCTCAAACCCTCATCAAAGCAAATTTCCATCGCAGTTGGTTCTGGTTTAGCCTGTGTCGTCTTATTCGGCACAGTTTTCGCCTTTAGACAACAAGTACCATTTATAAACAATGGTCAAAATAACTCAGCAGAATTAGCAGATGAAAGTGCAGAATCAGAAGTATTTCAACTCGCACTACTAGAAGAAAAAGAGGTTTCCCAATTAGAGACGATTGCAAATCAGTCTCAAGTTTCGCGAGAGAGAAATCGCGCCCGTTACCTTCTCGCGGATGAATTGATTGCTACACAAGATGGGGAAACAGCCCTAACTTATTTAGAAGGCTTAGAAGCAGATTATCCGCTTTTAGCCCCCCATATTCTCTTTAAACGCTTACAAGCTTTAGAGTTAGCGGGAGAAACAGAAACAGCACAGGAAACCCTCTCTCAACTACAAAGTGAATATCCTGACTCTCCTATTGTTGCAGAAGCCTTATATTGGCAAGGAGAATCTCAACCAGAATATTTAGATAGGGTGATTGCGGAGTTTCCGACTCATCCTCGTGCTGTTGAAATTGCTCGTCAAAGATTAGCCCAGAATCCTCAACAGCTAGATTTATTACTACTGGTGATAAGAGCAGACCCTTATGGAAAAGATACCGCACAATTGCGCGATCGCGCTACCACTGAATACGCCTCTCAACTGACCCCAGCAGATTGGGAAGTCATCGCCTCTGGATACTGGGAAACGTGGCAATATCGCCAAGCAGGTACAGCTTACCAACAAGCAGGTAACACCCCCAAAAACCTTTATCGCACCGCAAGAGCATTACAACTTAGTGGGGAACAAACCGCAGCTAAATCAGCCTATACCCTTTTATTTACCACCTTTCCCGATGCTCAAGAAAACGAACTTGGTCTAAGCCATTTAGCTAGTCTCTCCACTGACCAGGAAGCAATCCCTCACCTCGATACCCTCATCCAAAAGTTCCCTAATCAAGCAGCTCAAGCCCTTTCAGATAAGGCAAAACGCCTTGAAAGCCTCAACAGCAAAGAATCCGCACAGCAAGCGCGAGCCAGCCTTCTATCCCAATATCCCGAAGCCGATGCAACAGCGGAATACCGTTGGCAAGTAGCCCAAAACCTTGCGGAACAAGGGCAATTAGAATCCGCGGTGCAATGGATAGAACCCATCCTGCGAGATAACCGCACCAGTGAAATTACCCCCAAAGCTGGATTTTGGGGTGGGAAGTGGGCAAGGCAAATTGGTCAGCAACAAGAAGCTAAAGCAGCCTTTGAAAACGTTTTAACCTATCATCCTGAATCTTATTATGCTTGGCGTTCTGCGGTTCATCTCGGCTTAGATGTGGGTGACTTTAATAATGTCCGCTCAATTCTCCCTGAAGTTAATCAACCGCAGACGCGAACTTTACCTCCAGCAGGTTCAGAAGCCTTCCAAGAATTGTATCGTTTAGGACAAGACGAGGAAGCCTTTGCCCAGTGGCAAGCAGAAAGCCAAAATACCCTTGAACCGACCATAGAACAGCAATTTACTGATGGTCTTATTCGCCAAGCTATTGGTCAAAACTTACAGGGGATTAACCGTATTTGGTTATTGCAACATCGAGACAAGCCAGAAGATGCTGCTGAATTTGAAAACTTAAGAGAAACCCGAGAATATTGGCAAGCCCTTTTTCCATTCCCTTACAACTCATCTATCATCAACTGGTCAGAACAACGTCAGCTAAATCCTTTATTAGTGACTTCGCTGATTCGTCAGGAGTCGCGCTTCGAGAAAGATATTAGTTCTTTTGCAGGTGCATCTGGTTTAATGCAAGTGATGCCAGCGACAGGGGAATGGGTGGCGAATGCTATTAATTTAAGCGATTATTCCCTTACTGATGTTGAGGATAATATTAATATTGGGACTTGGTATCTTGACTATACCCATAGGGAATATGAGAATAACTCTCTCTTGGCGGTTGCTAGTTATAATGCTGGACCAGGAAATGTGGCGAACTGGCTAAAAAAATATAACACCAGTGACCCTGATAGTTTTGTTGAACAAATTCCTTTCCCTGAAACTAAGGGTTATGTCGAATCTGTTTTTGGTAACTACTGGAACTATTTACAGATTTATAATCCTGAAGTTGCAGAAATGTTAGCTCAATATCAAAAATAAAATGAAATTAAAATTAAAAGTAGTTGCTGCAATCCTTTTGAGCATTCTTAGTTTAAGTACGATAACCTATGGTTTAGGTTTCGCGATCGCGTTTCCTGCTCAAGCGTTAGATTATGATAAGGAAATCTTGCTTGATTCCGACTTTTCAGGGCGGGACTTAACCGACTCAAGTTTCACTAAAGCCAATCTCCGCAATAGTGATTTTAGTAATTCTAACTTGACAGGAGTTAGCTTTTTTGCTGCCAACCTCGAAAAGACTAATTTAGAGGGAGCTAACTTAAGTTATGCCACCTTAGATTCTGCTCGTTTAACAGAAGCAAATTTAACTAACGCCTTGTTAGAAGGAGCATTTACCGCTAACGCTAAGTTTGACGGGGCAATAATTGATGGAGCAGATTTCACTGATGTTTTATTCCGACGAGATACGCAACTGAGGTTATGTGAACGGGCAAAGGGAACAAATCCCACTACTGGACGTAAGACACGAGATACGCTATTTTGCAATTGACTTGATTAGGTAAACTAGCTGCTTATCCCCCTAATCGCGGTTATGGGGTGCGAGCAAATTCTGAGAATCTATCGTATTGGGGATGATTCCCCCAGGATTAAGGGGAAATAAATTACCGTAGTAATCCCGTTTGACCGCTTCTAGGTCACAGGTTGCGGATATCCCTGGAAGTTGATAAATGTCTCGTAAGTATGCACCCAAATATTCATAGTCTTGGATGCGTTGACGACTACATTTAAATAAGCCGTAGTAGGCGATATCAAAACGGAAGAGGGTGGTAAATAAACGCACATCTGCTAAGGTGAGTTGTTCCCCACATAAATAGCGACGGTCTGCTAAAACATTATCAATCTCATCTAAGGTAGTGAATAATTCTTCACAAGCTTCGTTATAAGCAGATTGAGTTTGGGCGAATCCACAACGATAAACACCGTTATTCACATTCGGATATATCTTCGCGTTCCATTGCTCAATTTCTGCTTGTAACTCTTCTGGTTCTAAGTTCAGATAGGGATTTTGGGCGAAGTCATTAAACTCACTATTGAGGATTTTAATAATTTCCGCACTTTCGTTGTTAACAATCTGCTTAGTTTCTGTGTCCCATAATACTGGCACAGTTGAGCGTCCCTGATATCCTGGTTTAGCAAGCTGATAGAGTTGGGCGAGGGTATCACAACCTAATTCGGTTTCGGGAAATACCCATCCCCCCTGTTCAGGTTCGGGAACAACTAGAGTGACGGGAATTATCTCGGTTAATCCTTTCAGAGTCCTGACAACTAAGGTGCGATGCGCCCAAGGACAACTCATGCCAATATAAAGGCGGTAGCGGTTCGCAGCAGGGGGATAGGGGCTTTCGGCTTTAACGCGATCTCGAAATTGACTCTCAGGACGAATATAAGCCCCTGTTTTATCTTGTGGTGCGAGTTTAGACATCATGATATGCCACATGGTTGTCCAGCCCCATTTTCCGACGCTGATAATTAGGTTAGGGGGTAAAGAACGAGGTTTTTTCATTATTTATTATTGGTTATTAGTTATTTGCCCTTGGTGACTAAATCAATGTTAGGCTGATGGAAGAATAAACTTTCCGCTCATTTTTCACCAGTCATCCAGAAATATGAACCGTCGTTCCTTTTTTACTGCTCTTGCGAGTCTTGCTGTTGTTTTACTCGTTATTGCAGGGACTAGCTTTTATGGTATTCTCGCCCAAAGTCCTCTGAAGTTGTTGAAACAAGGGGGAGTGATGGCAAATCCCCAAGCAGCGATTTTTGTGCCAAGACAAGCTCCTGCTATGATATCCTTATTGGTTAATCCACTGGAATTAGAGGGGTTACGCCAATTAGAAGCCCGTCAGGAAGAACGATCGCGATCGCGTTCTGAAATTGAGCGGATTAAAAACAGTTTACTCAGCAATACTAATTTAAATTATCGCAAAGATATTCGCCCCTGGTTAGGAGATGAGATTACTTTCGCGGTAACTTCTCTTGATTATGACCGCAACCCAGACAATGGTTCTGCGCCAGGCTATCTCCTCGCAGCTAGTATCAAAGATGGGGAAAGGGCGCGGGAGTTTTTACAATTGTACTTCGCCCAAAGCGCGATCGCGCAAACCTCAGATTTAGTCTTTGAACAGTATAAAGGTGTAAACCTCATTTATCGCCGTTCCCTCATCCCTGGCAAAAATAACCCCACCTTAGCCAGTGCTGTTGTTGGTGATGAATTCATTCTTTTCGGCAACTCCCCCCAGGTGATCAAAACTGCTCTTAATGCTGTGCAAGTGAGCGATCTAAACCTAGAAAACGCCCCAGCCTATCAAAATGCTCTACAAGCGATTCAAGAGCCTAAAATTGGCGTAGGATTTGTCAACCTTCCCGCGATCGCAGCTTGGACAAAACAACAGCAAGTTCC
>JBBQDV010000134.1:0-8441 GCA_038320005.1 Cyanophyceae cyanobacterium | reverse complement strand
TGAAAAAAAAGCACGGGGTAAAACTGAGCGAAAAATGAAAGTTTTAGACTATATTTCCTGTCTAGACCTCCATCTTACTTCTCGTCAGATTATTCTAAGATTAAACGATCGCGCTTACAATTTCCAGCAAGGAATCCCCCTTACCACCATTCCTGATACCGTCTCCTTAGTAGGAAACAAAACAACCCGTCAAAAATGGACAAGTCTAATTCAGTTTCTTTCGCAAAGTCTCCCAAATATCACTAAATATAATAACTTTACCTCCTTTGGCGAAACCGCTTTAGGATTTCCCAAGCTGTTAGAACAAATTGACCCTGTTACTAATATTTATCGCCGTTACGATACTCTCTGGGATTCCGCTTTCCACCTTTATAGTTGCTCCAGTTTCCACTTGCAAAAGGAAGCTTCCCAAGAAGATTAATAGTTTAGCTTAGCCTTACTAATAACTGTAACAATTAAGTTAGGAATAATTACCGATAATCGTGGGAAAGTTCGCTGCGAATATCGTCAAGTTCCCCACGAGTAACAGCTTCGCACAGTGTCGCCATTAACGCCCGAACGTGGTGTACTGCGGTTGGGGCTTCAATATGCTCTTTTTGCTTTTTCAAGAGTTTAGACACTCTTTTTGGCAATTCAGAACTCTTACCCATTCTTGTACGACCATATGCCAGATTTCCGTCGTATGGAGACGATTTGCCTTTAACTTTTACATGACGAACTATAGAACCGAATTAGGCTTTCAGTAGAGCCACCTTTCATCCCCGCTTCAGGCGTTGATGGCTAGTCTCGAACCTGGGGGAAGTGCTTTCAACTCTGCACCTGTGGGGTAGGATTTGAGGTTTCTAGGATAGTAACTCTCACCTACATGGTCATTCAGTTGTCAAGGTTCTTTACTCCTTGCGACTAATCCCCCTAATCCTTAGTGGATTGGTTTCTAGTCAACGATTCGCACCTCCCCCTCACCCAACTATGGTTTGTTTTGAGCAATCATTTCTTTCATGGCTGCTGCGATTTTATCTTGCTTAGTTAAAGAGTTAGTTTCCATATAAACTCGCATCAGCGGTTCAGTTCCAGAAGGACGAAGTAAGACCCAGCTACCATCTTCTAGATATAGTTTTGAACCATCTTTTTCGCCGACTTCTTTAACCTTAATTCCAGCAACATCTGCGGGAGGATTTTCTCGACAAGCCTTAAGGACGGCTGCTTTGTGGTCTTCTTCGAGGTGTAAGTCTAAACGCTGATTATACACAGGACCATTGGCTTCCTTAATGGCTTCTTCTACTAACTGAGATAAGGGCTTACCTTCATAAGCAATGGCTTCTGCTACTAACATATCGGCTAGAATGCCATCCTTTTCAGGAATATGTCCCAGGATACTTAGCCCTCCTGACTCCTCACCACCGATAAGGACATCAGTTTCGCGCATTTTTGCACCAATATATTTAAAGCCGACAGCAGTCTCATACAAATCTAAGCCATTTTGGGCTGCAAAATTATCTAACAGGTGGGTTGTGGCGACAGTACGCACAATTGCACCAGTTTTACCCTTATTTTTCATTAGATGACGGGCTAAGACAAGTAAAACTGTATTCGGGGTTAAGACATTACCTTGTTCATCAACAATCCCGAAACGGTCAGCATCGCCATCAGTCGCCAAACCAATGTCAGCGTTATCCTTCTGTACCGCCTCTATTAGGCCCACTAAGAGTTCTCCTTTCGGTTCAGGCATTCCACCACCAAAAAGAACATCGCGGGTGATATTAAAGCTTTCTAGCTCCACCTGACAGTGATTTAAGACTTCATCGAGATAACCGCGAGAAGTTGAATATAAAGCATCATACTTCACCTTTAACTTCGCAGAGCGAATCCGTTCGACATCAAGAAGGGTATAGATAAAATCTAAATAGACTGGTTTGGGGTCAAATCGAGAAATCTTATCGCTGTAATCTCCCTTGGGAGTAGCATCAGAAGCACTATCAATGTTAGCAACGATGGTATCTGTAATTTCTGGGGTCGCGGGTCCTGCATAATCAGGAATATATTTAATGCCACAATAGGGTGCAGGGTTATGACTTGCGGTAAACATTAACGCCCCAGCAGAATTAAGATGTCTGGCATTATAGGCAATAACAGGAGTGGGACAATCTCGTTCTGTTATCATTACAGTCCAACCCAACTCTGCTAATATTTCGGCGGAAGTTTGGGCAAACTCATCAGCTAAAAACCGTGTATCGTAGGAAACTAGAACAGGACGGTCTTTGGAATAAGCAGTTTCTAAATAAAGCGCGATCGCGCGTGTTACTTTACATACATTAGGAAAGGTAAAATCATCGGCGATAATACCGCGCCAACCATCTGTACCAAATTTAATTTTAGGATTACTCGCTATACTCATATTTCTTTATATCCTCAGACTCGTTTCCTTTAAATATTACCGCCATTTGGGGTTGAAGATTCAGGTTTTAGGGTGTTGGGGTGCTGGAGTGATGGGGTATTCTTAGAATTAACTAGCTAATTTATGTTAATTTTGCTGGCAAAGGGACTGAATCAATACCCTGTCGTGATTTAACTGTGTTATAAAAAATATTATCGATAACGGAGATCTGCAATGACTGTAAGCCAAACAGTAAATAATGTTCCTGCTGCTAATTCAGGAGAAGCTTCTCGCCTCCGTCAAGAGTTACAATTGCGCGACCAACTTGTACAGCAGTTATCTCAAGAACTGTTTCGATTGGTAAAAGGTAATACTAACTTTATGCCTCAACCGCAGGTATCTGAGCGTCATCAAGCACAGATGCAGCTATTACGGGAACAACTCCAAGAAGTAGAAGAACAAGTAACTTTTTATCAAGAACAAATTACCCAACGAGATACGGAAATTTATCAACTGCGTCAGTCTGTCCAAGAGTTGACGGATAGGAGTCGGATGTTAGAACAAGCAGTCCAAGAACTTCCCAAAATCTACCGTAAGAAATTCGCTGAACGTATTATTCCTGTCCGTGAAAAAGTAGAGAGATTACAAAAAGAAAATCGCCAACTTCATACAGAGTTGCAAAGTGTAAGTTATCGCCTTGCAGTCAGAAACCGCCGTAATGCTCCCTCTCAAGTCGATTTGCCCAGTTTTTCCCGTCTAGATGCTACTCCTATTCCCGCCTTTGGTCATGCCTACTAAGGTTATTTTAGTTGTTGATTCGATAGAACCAGGGAAGAATCAGCAAAGTTTAATGGTAAAAGCAATGACGAAAGCAATTGCTGATTATCCTCACGCAGCTATTCCCCCAGAGGTCTTCACGTTTACCCCTGAAATTGAACCAATTCAGGCTAAGGATGCTATCTACTGCCATCTAACTCTAAATATACCGCAACCCCTATCCCCTCTTTTCCAAGCTTGTTCAGATGTCTCGCAACTGCGGAAGACAGTACAAGAGAATTGGGGTGAAAACGTAAATGTGGGAGAGGGAGAATTTTATTTACCAGTGGTGTTGACAGCGAAGGGCGCACTCTATGGAGAAGTAATTGGGACTAATCTCGCTGGTATGTACGAGCAACCCATCAGTCTTCCCGATGCTAACCGCCAACCCCTCTATGCCTTTGCTCACAGTCTCTTGGACTTCCTGTCTGCTGCTCCAGCGGTTTATATGGTGCAGTTTGGGTGGGAAAATGAGCAATTAGTCTTTGACCGATTATATCCTTTCCCAAATGAAAGCGCGATCGCGAGTCTGAATATCCAAGAGCCTAATCTCTTTGAGTGTCACTGGTGCTGTTTAACTCACCAACCTATTTTTGACCTAATAATACGCCCTCAGAACATACGGAAAACCGAATCCGTGACGGGATCACAATCTCCTAAGATATAGAATGTAAGGTAAAGCCTGCCAAGGGAATATTTATATTTTCATCTAGAAAAAGCTATGGGATTTTTTGATTCAGAAGTTGTTCAACAAGAAGCTAAACAGTTGTTTGAAGACTACCAGTCTCTCACGCAACTAGGGGGAGAATATGGTAAATTTGACCGCGAAGGCAAAATACTTTATATCGAACGCATGGAAGAACTGATGGAACGCTACAAAATTTTCATGAAGCGTTTCGAGTTATCAGAAGACTTTCAGGCGCAAATGACCGTTCAACAACTGAAAACTCAATTGGGTCAGTTTGGGATGACTCCACAACAAATGTTTGACCAGATGAATATGACCCTAGAAAGAATGAAATCAGAAATTGAACATTAAGGTTTCGGTCTAGGGAAATTAGAAGCAGCAGGAAACTGTTTTACTGGCTCATTTCGCAGGGCTTTTAACATAAAGTCTCGCCAAATTGGTGCAGCATAGCCTCCACCAGTAACACCCGAACCTAAAGGTCGGTTGTCATCGTTACCAATCCAAACTGCTGTTGATAGTTGGGGGACATATCCCACAAACCAAACATCCCTTTCAGAAGATGTTGTTCCTGTTTTTCCTGCTGCGGGGCGACCGATATTAGCATTAGTTGCTGTCCCGCTGTCTATAACACTTTTTAATATTGTTGTCAAGGAAGCAGTTGCCCAAGGATCAAGAACAAGACTCGGTTGTGGAATATTTTCTAGTAAGACATTACCCCGACTATCAGTAGCACGGACAATAATTGTCGCATCTGAATGCCAACCATTACTAGCAAAAGTTGCAAAGGAATTTGCCATCTCTAAGGGCGTAACCCCAATTGCGCCTAAGGGTAAGGAAATAACAGGTTCAAGGGGGCTAGTAATTCCCAGAGTTCGCGCTGTCGCAATTACTTTATCGATACCTACCTCTTGCCCTATTTTAACCGCTGGGACATTGAGAGATTGATTAAGAGCATGACTAATTGTCGTTGCCCCACTAAAACCTCTACCATAGTTTTGAGGACTATAAGTTTCTCCGCCAACTCGATAGGTGACTGGAGTATCCATTACAGTAGAATTGGGACTATATTTTCCCGTAGCGAAAGCCGTATAATAAACAAAAGGCTTAAAGGCTGAACCAGGCTGGCGATAGGATTGAATAGCGCGGTTAAATTGGCTACTTTCGTAGTCTACTCCTCCGACCAAAGCTTTGATATAGTGGGTGCGAGGGTCAACAGCAACGAGAGAAACTTGGTCTGCATAGAGTCCGCGACGACGTAGCCCAACATGGGCATTGCTTACGGTTTCCTCTGCCATTTTCTGGAAGTCGTAGTCTACCGTGGTTTGGACGCGCATTCCTCCTTTGAAAACTGCATCTTCGCCAAAACGGTCTTTTAATTCTGTTGTTACTGCTTCTGTAATATAAGGAGACTCGCTTTCACGCCAGGCGGTAGGTTTACCCACCAAGAGAGTCTCTTTGTATGCCTCTTCAGCTTCCTGGGGGGTAATCCAGCTTAAATCAGCCATGCGTTCAAGGACAACTTTTTGCCGTTGTTTTGTCGCAGTATAATTAATAAAAGGACTATATCCTTCTGGGGCTTGAATGAGTCCAGCAATGACCGCAGATTCTGCTAAGTTTAATTGAGATGCCGATTTATTAAAGTAGCTCTGGGACGCGGTTTCAATTCCGTAGTTATTATGACCCCAATAAATATTATTGAAGTACAGTTCGAGAATTTCATTTTTTGTGAAACTTTGTTCCAAACGAACAGAGAGTACCGCCTCTGCTATTTTACGAGTAATATCGCGATCGCGACTCAAAAAGATATTCTTGACCAACTGCATCGTCACTGTTGAACCACCCTCTACCACAGACCCCTGACGGTAGTTAGCCAAAAGTGCGCGGAGAATACTATTAAAATTAACCCCTGGATGGTCATAAAAGTGGCTATCTTCAATGGCTAAAACAGCGCGTTTTGCATCTGGGGCGATTTCGGAAAGTTCAATCACCTCGCGATTTGCTTCACCGTGAAGACGCGCGATCATTCTTCCCTTAATATCATAGATATAGCTAGTTTCTGTCGGGACATAGCCCCGTAACATTCGCACATTGGGAAGATTGCGGAAGCTAATTGCTAAACCCACTAATCCCCCTGCGGTAATTGCGCTTGATAACATCAGAAAACAAAGGATTGTCCCACTGGTGGACTTTCCTACACCAAGGATAAACTTAGTGACAGGAGAAACTGAACGGCTTTTCCTTTTTTTCTGTTTTTTTTGTCGAACGTTGCTAATCGACACGAATTAATATTTCCTCGCTCAAAAAATAAGCCCTGTTTTCAGTGGTGATTTCAAGATAGACTTTGTTTTGTCATATTAACTATATTTTAAAAATTTGACCAATGGCGGATTTTCAAGATTTAACCTGGCTTCAGCGCGGAACAAGGGAGATTTTTCCTGATTTATCTCAATCGGATAACCCAGAAGAAAATTTAGCTTTACAGATCCAACAAACAACTACTCCTTTACGGGTTAAACTTGGTATTGACCCCACTGGTGGACAGTTACACCTGGGTCATAGTATCCCGTTTCGCAAATTACGCGCTTTTCAAGATGCTGGACATATAGCAGTTTTAATCATAGGTGATTTTACCGCTCAAATTGGTGATCCTACTGGAAAATCAGAAGTCCGTCGCCAACTCACGCCGACAGAAGTTAAAGCAAATGCGCAAACTTACTTAGATCAGTTGCGCCCTATTTTAGATTTTGATACCCCTGACCGCTTAGAGATTCGTTACAACTCAGAATGGTTGAGTAAATTAAATTTAACAGATACTCTAGAACTATTGGCAACTATGACCGTTGGACAAATGTTGGCGAAAGAAGGTTTCGCCCTGCGCTATGGTCAAGAAAGCCCGATTTATCTCCATGAATTTATGTATCCTTTGATGCAAGGCTATGATTCCGTCGCAGTCAAAGCAGATGTAGAGTTAGGTGGGACAGACCAAAAGTTCAATATCGCAGTGGGAAGGGATTTACAGCGACACTTTGGACAAAAGCCTCAGTTCGGTTTACTACTACCGATTTTAATTGGGACGGATGGCGTTCAAAAAATGTCTAAGTCTTTAGATAACTTCGTGGCTTTAACGGAAGACCCTTTATCAATGTACTCGAAACTGGAAAAGACCCCTGATGCTTTGATTCAAGATTACTTTGAACTCTTGACAAATATCCCTTTATCTGAATTACCAGAAAATCCTAGAGAAAGACAAAAACTATTAGCTCTTGATGTCGTTTCTCAGTATCATGGCAAAGAGGCTGCCCAAAAAGCCCAAGATGCTGCTTTAACTTTAACTCAAGGTAAATCTACCGCAACCGAGTCAGTTCCTGAATATGCTTTAGGTTCAGTGGAGTTTCCCGTGAAATTATTCTATCTTCTCAACGCTAGTGGTTTGTGCAAAAGTAGTGGTGAAGGACGCAGACAAATCCAAGGGGGGGCGGTACGTTTGGAGGGGGAGAAAGTCATGGATATTGATATGGAATATAGCTTAGAGGAACTGCTGGGGAAAGTATTACAGGTGGGTAAAAAGAAATTTGTGCGTTTAGTAGGGCAGAAAAACCATGAGTAAAGATAAAATTATTGTACCTTTGGATGTGCCTGATTTGGAAAGCGCGATCGCGCTTATCGACAAACTCCCAGAAGTAACATTTTGGAAAGTAGGCTTACAACTATTCGTCAGTTCAGGGAAAGAAATCTTAGAGATTCTCCGACAACGACAAAAACGCATTTTCCTAGACCTCAAGTTCCATGATATCCCCAACACAATGGCAGGGGCTTGTCGCTCTGCGATGGCGTATAAGGTGGATTTCCTCACCATCCACGCTAGTGCGGGAAAACAGGCGTTAGAAGCGACCGTAGCAGCCTTAGATCCAGCATCTCCCACCCAACTGTTAGCCATCAGTTTATTAACAAGTCTCAACTCCCGTAATTTGGCTTTTGATCTGAAAGTACCCGTTGAATTACCTGAATATACCCTTCACCTGGCACTTCTCGCTAAAGATGCAGGGGTAAATGGGGCGGTGTGTTCCCCGAAAGAAGTTAAAGAGTTACGCAGGGTCTGTGGGGCAGATTTTCTCTTAGTTTGTCCAGGAGTACGCCCAAAATGGTCAGCAACGGGAGATCAACGCAGGGTAATGACTCCAAGGGAAACCCTGAAAGAGGGGGCGAATTATCTCGTGATTGGCAGACCGATTACCCAAGCAGATGATCCGAGTCTAGCATTCGCAAAGATTTGTGAAGAAATTGAGAATATTTAAGAAAAATGAGCGAATAAAAGGATTAATTATCAAGATATCGTCAAATCTAGGTTAACCTGAGTATTATTTTCTATTATTATAAATAAGAATTATGACAGTCTGTATTGAGTTTAAGCCAGGGCTTGAGGGAATTCCAGCCACACGTTCTAGTATTAGTTACGTTGATGGTCAGCAAGGTATTTTGGAATATCGCGGTATTCCCATCCAAAAACTAGCACAACATAGCACTTTCCTCGAAACATCTTATTTACTAATTTGGGGCAAACTT